>JAZNRU010000046.1:0-39841 GCA_045590895.1 Acutalibacteraceae bacterium | reverse complement strand
GTAAAATTCAATAAAAGATTGTTTCTACATCAATTGTCGTCTACTAAATATATTGGTGAAGTCGGTCTTGATTTTTCAAAAAAGTATATTGATACAAAAAATAAGCAGATGGAAGTTTTCGATTTTATATGCAAAGAATCTGCAGCAAAACACAAAATTCTTTCAGTTCATGTGCGAAATTCTGAAAAAGAGGCTTTTGACATAATGAAAAAAAACAATGTGACAAAAGCAATTATACATTGGTATAGTGGAAGCATAAAAATGATGCAACAGTATATAGACGCTGGATATTATTTTTCCGTAAATGCTAATATGTGCATGACCAACAATGGAAAAAGAATTATTTCTGCTATACCAATAGATAGACTTCTTGTGGAAAGTGATGGCCCATATACAAAGGTAGAAACACTAAAATATAAACCCACATCTCTTTGCAAAACATACGCTCTTATAAATTCTATTATCAATGAAAAGGATTTTGAACGTATTATATTTGAGAATTTCCATCGTTTACTTTCTAACGCTTAGCAATTACACAAATTTCGTTAACAGCCGTTATCTTTTGCATTGAAGATAACGGCTGTTTGATACTTATTAAGTTATACATATATTAGTTCATTACACACCATCTCCCTCGCCCTTGCTTCAATATTCCCCATTCTCTGCACCCACTCCATCTGGTTTTCTTCTTTCAATTTCTCAGTCACATCTTCTGCCTGTTTCATCTGCTCCACAAGCATATCAAACATTTCATTTGCCTGCTTTTCCACTTTAGCACAGTGCTGATAAAGTTTGCCTTGACCAAGTAGTAAACTAAAAAGCACCTTCTTATGTTTTTCTAGATGAGATTTATACATCATTCCCCATTTACCAAGCCTTATATTTGCCTCTTCAGGCGGCAGTTTAAGATTCGGAATGAGATAACCATTCACTTCTCGATATGTAATTTTCATTTGATTCATCCTTTCATTTTTCTTATTTGTCATAATGCTGCTGATTTTTGTGTCAAAAACTAATTGTAAATAAATTATGAATGAACAGTTTTTAACGATTGCTTCATCTTCAAATTTGTGAGTTATAAAATGCCCGTAACCCCAGTAAAATAGGGCTTTTTCACCACCTTTCGTGTCGAAATTTGTGTAAGATTTTGTGTTGCTTTTCGCTTAATTTATGGTTCTATTTTAACATCTACAGGTGCCATAGCGGCTCCCATGTTTGCGGCGTCCGTGATGCCGAGATCCTGAATGGTTCCGACCATAGCGGATTCGATACAGCAACCGCTGTTCGCGTGACCGATCACGACGGCACCTGCGGCGGTTGCCGTGCGTTGTGTGGTGGGTGTTCGCTGACTGCCGTATTCAAGCGGAAAACGGAACTGCTTTTCGGCGGAACAGAAATGAGAGGACGCAACCGCAATCGCACTTTTCACAGCATTACAATCCGTAAAAACGGCCGCCATTGCCAATCCGAGTGCAAATGTGGAACACGCTCCGTACAGTCCTGCCATGGGAATGAGAAAATCTTTTGCCGACATGGCACTTGCGATACACTGATCCAGAAGATCTCCCGCAAAAAGAATTCCGATCTGCGATGCATCCATATTTGCTTTCCGCAAGGCTGTTTGTACGGCTTCATGCTGTAATGCACTTTCTGCCTGTTCCCACGTTTTACAATCAATATAATCGGTCGGATAACAGCGGTCAAATTCATTTTTCATGGGACCTTCCCCTTCGGCCTTTCCGCCGACGGCGGCACCCGATAACAGAACGGGACGGTTTGAAAACTGCATAACACGGTTTGCTTCGGTTTGTATCATATTGTCTCCTCTTTTAAAATTGCACGTAATCTGACAGTTTCATTGTGTACGCTTACACGTACAATAAACAAAGAAAAATAATGGAAATGGGATTGCCTTTTTGTATGCATAGTGTTAAAATTATTTTACATTATCAGTAATGAACGGAGAAACAGGTCGTATGTGGAAACAAAAAATCGGCATTTCGCTTGGTGCAAACTATAGTAAACCCATAGAAGAAGTTATTGAAATGTTGGCAAGAATCGGATTCGATGCGATCTCCCCTACATGGAGAGCCGAAGAAGAACTGCACAGAATTGCAAAGCTTGCAAAAGAAAACGACCTTTCTTTGCAATCTCTCCACGCACCGTTCACGAAAGCCGCCGCCATGTGGAGCCGTGATCCTGCCGTGTTTTCACCTGCAAAGGAAGAACTGCTGAAAGCGGTAGATCTGTGCAGGGATTGTGCAATTCCCGTCATGGTGGTACACGCATGGATCGGATTTGATTACACGTTTTGCAAAGATGATCTGTATTTTGAAAATTTTGATGCCTTGGTGCAAAAAGCAAAACAAAACGGCGTACAGATCGCTTTTGAAAACACGGAAGGTGAAGAATATCTGTTTGCACTGATGAACAGGTACAAAGATGAGCCGACGGTTGGTTTTTGTTGGGATTCGGGCCATGAAATGTGCTACAACCGCAGTGATGATCTGTTGGCGATGTTCGGCAACCGACTTCTGATGACACACCTCAATGACAATCTCGGTGTCAGCCGCTTTGACGGCAGTATTTTCTGGACGGATGATCTGCACCTTCTCCCCTATGACGGAATCGCAGATTGGCACTACAACGTTGACAGGTTAAAAAAAGCCAACAGGCTTGCATTTCTGAATTTTGAACTGAACATTACCTCCAAACCGAACAGACATGAAAATGATATGTATACCGCTATGCCTTTGGAACAGTATTTCACCTTAGCCTATATGAGAGCGTGCAGAATTGCACATCGGTATGCAAACTGAAATTATGAACGAGAGCCTATGAAAAACATTGATAAATATTCCCTGACGGAAGGGACTATATGGAAAGCAATGCTGTTTTTTACCTTACCCGTATTTCTCAGCAATGTTTTTCAGCAATTATACAACACCTTTGATGCATGGTGTGTGGGCAATTATATCGGTGACAACGCTCTTGCCGCTGTCAGTTCTTCGGGAAGTCTGATCTTTATGATGGTCAGTTTTTTCAACGGTGTTGCCATGGGTGCGGGTGTTATCATCGCCCGGGCATTCGGAGCAAAAGAATACGATACCATGCAAAAAACCATCCACACAGCCATTGCATTCGGACTTGTAACAGGCATCGTATTAACGGTTGCCGGGGTGGCTTTTACGCCGACAATTCTTCGTTGGATGGATACGCCTGCCGAAGTGCTCCCCGAATCCGTTTCATATTTCCGTTATTACTTCTGCGGTGCAATCTTTGTTGTGATGTACAATATTTTCGTCGGCATATTGCACGCAGTTGGCGACAGCAAACATCCGCTTTATTATTTGATTTTTTCCACCGGAATCAACATCGTACTGGATATGCTGTTTGTTGCCGTGTTAAAACTCGGTGTCGGCTCCGCAGCCGTTGCAACCACAATCTCACAGGGCATCAGTGCACTGTTGTGCTTCGTCCGTTTGCTTCGTGTAAAAGAACCGTACCGTGTTACCATCAAACAAATTCGCCTGCACAGAAAACACCTTGCAGGAATCATCCGCTACGGTCTCCCATCGGGCATACAGAACAGCGTCATTGCCATTGCAAACGTATTTGTGCAGACCAACATCAACAGTTTCGGCAAAGCCGCCATGGCAGGTTGCGGTGCTTACTCCAAACTGGAGGGCTTTGCATTCCTTCCAGTCACTTGCTTTACGCAGGCACTTTCCACCTTTGTCGGACAGAATCTCGGTGCAGGACATCACGACCGCGTAAAAAAAGGCGTTGCTTTCGGTGTGGTCTGCAGTTGTTCTCTCGCAGAACTGATCGGTCTGCTTTCCTATATTTTTTCACCTCAACTCATCGGCATATTCAGCGATTCACAGGAGGCGATCGGTTTAGGTGTACAGCACATGCGTACCATTTGCCTTTTCTATTTCCTGCTTGCTTTTTCGCATTGTATTGCAGGTGTCCTTCGCGGTGCAGGAAAAGCAACCGTTCCCATGTTTATTATGCTTGCCTGCTGGTGCGTATTCAGAATGACCTACATTTTTACGGCTGTAAGATTTGTCAATGAATTGACAACCGTTTCGTGGGCGTATCCCATTACGTGGACGCTCAGCAGTATCATTTTCCTGTTTTACGCTATCAAAGCAGACTGGATCCATAATTTTGATAATAATATAAAGAAGGTCGGTACAACGCAATGAAAAACAAAGACAGTCTTGATACCTTGGCCGCGGCTTTGACTTTTGCGATGGGAATCGAGCCCCCTGCACAGGCGGCAAAAGCAAATGAAACGTTGTGCAGTTACGTGCAGGATACATTGGGCAACAAAAAAGCGGATCGCATCTTTATGTATAATCCCGATGCGATCGCACAATGGATTTATCACAAATACCCCGCTATGTTCACGCAGGTAACCCAACGAACGAACACAGAAATTCCGTTTTGTACGGTCATGCCTTCGGTCACACCGGTCTGCTTCGGAACAATGTACACGGGTGTACAGCCTTGTGTTCACGGTATACAAAGTTACACGAAACCGGTTATAAAGACGGATACCGTTTTTGATTCACTCATCAGAAACGGTAAAAAAGCGGCAATCGTTTCAACGTCGGGTGACAGTATGTCAAAGATCTTTCTGGAAAGAGATATGGATTACTACATTTACGACACGCTTGAACAGGTCAACGCCAAAGCCTGCGAACTGATTATTCGGGATCAACATGATTTTATTGCCGTTTACAACGGAAATTACGATTCGACCATGCACAAATTCGGTCCCGAAAGCATGGAAGCGATCGGTGAATTGCGTTGCAACGTGCGTACTTTCGGTATGTTTTGGGAACTGATCGCCGAACATTGGCAGAAGCACAATACGCTCGTCGGCTTTGCCATGGATCACGGTTGCCATGAAATTGACGGTGACTGCGGCTCGCACGGTCTGGACATGGACGAAGATCTGAATATCACGCATCTGTACAAAGTGATCCCCGAAAAACAGGATACATTATAAAAACAACCTGTAATCGGCACAGCCGCATTATATTTTTGAGGAGGTTTATCTTATGTTGTTCAAACTGAACATCCATCTCAACGAAGACGACTATTTATCCTTTAATCATTTTCATTCATTTCAATCCGTGTACGGAAAAAAGATCATCAGCAAAACACGTAATATCTTTATCCTTACAATGGTGATTCTGATAGCAATTGCTTTTCTCATACACGGGTTTACTGCATTTTCCGTTACCTTTGCAATATGCTTGTTGCTGTTTACCTTGCTTTACATAATCTTCTACAAAAAGATATTGACTTTGAATATAAAAACGCAAATAAAACAGTTAAAGAAATCCGGAAAACTGCCGTTTGACCCCGAGTCCACATTGGAATTTTATGAGGACAGGATGGTGGAAATCACTCCGTTACAGCGTACTGAACAAACGTATAACATTTTTGAACGTGTATGCGTAGTACAAGACAGTTATATTCTCCTGTACAAAAACAGTGCAAGTGCATACATATTCCCGGTTTCGCAAATAAAGGAACAGATAACCCCGGAAGAATTTATAAAGTTCCTTTCTGAAAAATGTTCCATCGTTGAATATTATTAACCACCTGAAAAGGCTTGACCGCTTTGGTCAAGCCTTTTTGCTGTTAAATCAGCGTTGTTATCCGATAAACAATTCCATATACAAATGCGGCGAATGTGCCAAAGATATACATCTCTGCTTGTGTCGCCTGTATACCCGTTCGTTTTATAAATCAGTCCCATTGCAACAAAACAAAGTAAGGATCTTCATCTCTGCCGCAATCCATTGAAAAACTTGCAATATATCGAACTCCGCCCGTTTTCTCATTGTAAGCAAACATCAGATAATAGTAATCTATCTTCTCTTCGGCTTTATTAAAATCAAGCGTATCGTCCGTAAAACTCAGGCAAATCCAATTGCCCCACTGTGCTTGTTTTATTGCACCTTCCGGATAATAATTCTGAATACGATTCAGTTCTTCAGTAAATTCGTCTTCCGGCAATACCCATTCGGCATATACATGAAAACTCGGGTCAACGACTTCTTGAAAATAGTAATAGTATTTGGTTGTATCTAAAAACTTATCCGGTGGATACGGTCGTGAACCTTCCTCTATTGCACTTTGCGGTATGTTCGCAGGGAACAGTTTATGTATATCATCCCCATACATTTTCACATAGTTACCCATTATTAAATAGTTTTCGGGGTTGTCCGTTTCCGAATAGACCGGAGGAATTAACATTAAAAATGAAAGACCTATCGGGTTTATACCTACTAAAAGTGCTACTGATAAGGCAATCCCTGCAATCCATCTGCGTTTTTTGCGTTTCTTAGGATTAAATTGGTGTTTTCGACATATCCAAAGAACTGTAATTGCCAAAACAACAGGAATCAAAACAGATAAAGTTCCGATGTAATACATAATGTTCCCGTAGAAACGGGGGAACGGAAAATCTTCGCGGTAGTTAATAAACACGACTATACCATACAACCCCCAAACCGCAAGAAGAATAATTGCAGGTATTCGCATAAACCATATTTCCAGCAACTCTCCCTTTGTTGCTTTTCTGTCTGCAACAGGCAATGGTGCATTTTCAAGGCTTTCTTTGATTTTTTCGCATATAGTGTCTATTGTGACAATTTCTTGTGGCGTTATATCCTGTAACGCTTCAATAATCTTTTGCCCTGTAACC
The DNA here is from genome assembly GCA_045590895.1 of Acutalibacteraceae bacterium. Classification (GTDB taxonomy): domain Bacteria; phylum Bacillota; class Clostridia; order Oscillospirales; family Acutalibacteraceae; genus RUG806. The sequence goes on along the minus strand of JAZNRU010000046.1, from coordinate 33,111 downwards.
ACAGATTCTTGTTTGGCGGTCAGATATGAAGTCAAAACCTCCTTTGCCGATTCTCCTCCCAGTTTTAGTGTCTTGATCTGTTCCAAAGAAAAATCCGCTTTGCGAAGCAATGCAATCTGCTCAAAAACTTCTACATCTGCCTGCGTAAAATTATAATTATTCCTTCCGTTATAGGATTTTTGATTTTCGGGTGTCACCAATCCATTTTCAATATACAAACGAATTGCACGGTCCGTCAGTCCGGTTTTGGCAATAACTTCCTTGATTTTCACAAAAATCACTCCTTTGCATAATCAATATAACATTTTACCTAAGGTAAATGTCAACAATAATCTTAAAAAATTGTCAATTGAAAAAGAACTGACAAAAATAACAGCTATCCTACACAACACAGGTCAGTATGCCATACACAGTCACAGGTCAGTATGCCATACACAGTCACAGGGGCTTGACTGTTTCGGTCAAGCCCCTTTTGTTTTAGATTAATGTTGTTATCCAATAAATAATTCCATATACAAATGCGGCGAATGTGCCGAAAACAATTACGGGGCCTGCAATGGAAAACATATTGACCGCAGTGCCGAGGATGTGACCTTCAGTGCTGAATTCAAGTGCGGGAGATGCCACAGCATTTGCAAATCCCGTGATGGGAACAAGCGTACCTGCACCTGCGTGTTTGGCGATCTTATCAAACACACCGATCCCCGTCAGAAACACGGCAACCGCTATAAGGGTGAGGGATACGAGTGTTCCGACCGTTTTTTCATCCGCAATCCGCAAGGCATAGGCATTGTGCAAAACCTGTCCGAACAAGCAGATCGTGCCGCCGAACAGGAATGCTTTAACACAGTTGAGAACACACGGGGAATTCGGTGATGCAACTTTTGTCATTTCGGCGTATTGTTGTTCCGCTTTTGTCTTTTTCTTTTTGTCCATAAAAATGACCGTCCTTTCTTACACATACAGTATGTGCAGAAATAACGGTTCGTGAACATAAGAATGCAAAAAAACAGGTGCTTCGAAAAGATCGAAACACCTGTTGACTTTGTTTTGCTTATTCAGCAGTGTAAGGAAGCAAAGCGATCTGACGGGCACGCTTGATAGCGATGGTCAGTTCTCTCTGATGAGCAGCACAAGTGCCGGTCACTCTGCGGGGCAGAATCTTCGCTCTTTCGGAAATGAAGCGGCGAAGCTTTGCGGTATCCTTATAATCGATAACTGCGTCCTTTTCTACACAGAAAGTGCAAACTTTTTTGCGGCCTTTTCTGTTGTTGGGACGGCGGTCACCTCTATCACTCTTTTCGAATGCCATTTGGTTGATCCTCCTTGTTAGATTTTACTCAGAACGGCAGGTCATCTTCTCCGGCGAGTTCGCTGAAGTCTTCACTGCCTGCGCTCTGATAGGCTGCGGGAGCACCGCCGACACGTGCGGCAGTTCCGCTTTCGGCTTTAGAGCCGCAAAAACTGACGTTATTGGCAACGATTTCGGTTGCGGTGCGTTTGTTTCCGTTCTTGTCTTCATAATTGCGCGTCTGGATGGAACCCTGAACGGCAATCATGGAACCTTTCTGGAAATACTTGCTGACAAATTCAGCAGTCTGACGCCATGCAACGACGTTGAGGAAGTCAGTTTGTCTTTCCTCGCCTGCCTTTGCGTAGCCGCGGTCGATCGCCACGGTAAACGTGGTCACGGACAAGCCGCTTGCGGTGGTACGCAGTTCGGGATCGGCGGTAAGACGACCCATGATGATTGCACAGTTGAGCATTTCAGATACACTCCTTATTTAGCAATGATCATTGTACGAAGAACGCCGTCGGTAATGTTAGCCACACGGTCGATCTCTGCAGGGAAAGCAACATCAGCAGAGTAGTTGTAAAGCACATAGTAGCCTTCGGTCTCGTAGTTGATGGCGTAAGCCAGTTTGCGCTGACCCCATTCATCGACACTGTCAAGAGTACCGTTGGCTTCGATGAGTGCCTGGAACTTCTCCACAAGACTCTTAGCCTTTTCTTCGCCCTCTTTCAGGGAGAATACCATTACGGTTTCGTAGTTTGACATATCTGCACCTCCTTTTGGACTTTGGCCCTGTTATTCCACAGAGCAAGGATGTTGCTGCCTTTTGACAGCCATAGTATTATATCAACAAGTAAACAACTTGTCAATAGCGAATTAAATATTTTTATGAAAATTATTTAATGATTTCCCAAATGATATCGAAGATGGGAAGTGCGGTGATGGTTTCAAGGATAAACTGAATCAGTTTGCCGATGCCGGTACCGAAATCAAAGAAATAGCTGTTAAAATCGCCCTGCGGTGCACCTTCGTAATCAAGAACGAAAGCCTGTGTATAAAGAACGCCGCCTTCGTTAATGATCTCGGCACGGATATAATTACCGAGACTGTCGGAAAGATCATCAAGATCGACCGTGTTGCCTGTTGCAACAACCTGACCGCCGGAAACCCACGTAATGAGCATGGCATTGTCACAGTCAATCGTAATGACGTCGTTTGCATCATCGACTGCAATACCGTCTACCTGCGGACCTGCAACTGCGTTATCTGCACGGAATTTATTGCCCGTGCCTTCGCCGCCTTCTGCATTTTCAGCATAGATGCGATCGGAAATTGCTTTGAGTTCGTTACCGAATGCTACCTTTTCATCCTCGCCGGATTCGATCAGATATGCTGCATAACGGGCAAGTTCATCCGCATTGCCGACATACTTGCTGGCTGCAAAGAATTCGCCGTTTTCAAGAGAAGAACGGAATTCTTCATTGTTAAGATCTTCAAGAAGATGCAGGGTAAAACCGGAATCGACGATATCAAGATTGTGTGCATCGGAAGTTGCAATGGCATAGACGGTTCTGCCCTGCGGAATGAGGTCGGTCAGCATCATATCCCAGAGTTTACGGTCAAAACGGGTACGGGAGTCGCCCTTGCTGTTGATATCGATACCGATACAGTTGGGATATTTCAGAAGAAGATTTTCAAATTTATCAACTGTGTAGTTAAAACTGATGTCATCACGGTTGTAGGCATCTGCGGTATAGATTTCATCACGTGCATTGGAATATTCGCCCGGATGGTTGATAACGCTGACACCGCCTGCTTCCATAATACCGGTAAGAGCTGTATCGTAATCGCTCGTACCTGCAAGCATACCGTCGCCCCAGTCAACGAACCAGCTGTTGACGTGTGCGTTGTTAAAAGAAGCGGCATTGTGTTCGTTGCCGAACGGAACACGCATCATGCTCTGCAGTGCAGTACCGTCAGCGGTGGTCTGGCTGTAATAAGTATCTCCGTTTTGGGCATCTGCAAGGGTATAATTATTGCCGTTTGCTGCGGTGCCTTCGTTCTGCAAAGGAACAATGGGAGTAAAAGCACCGTCTTTGATGCCGAGTGCGATTTTGATATCGGGATCAACGTGACCGTCCGTCCAGTTGTAATCGATCGTGCCGTGATCGGTGATGGCAAGAATGTCAAAACCGAGTTCATAATGACGTTCTACGGATTCGATCAAAGTATCGTTGCCGTCGGAAGCATTCGTGTGGCAATGCAGGTCTGCCTTGTACTGTTCGACCGCATCCCAGTTTACGTTTGCATAGGGATTGGTAATGCCGTAATCAACGTCTTCAGCCGCAAAAGCAAAGCAGAAACCGTAGGTCAGCAAAAAGCTGAGAACCAGTGCAAAGACCGTTGTTTTCTTAAAACCGTTCGAAAAAAGTTTCATAGAAATTCTCCGTTTCTTTATAAAGAATAAGTTTATTATACCGAAAAAAGAAAAAAATGTAAATCTGCGATTTTCACAAAAGCAAATTTACATTTTTGTTTGTTTTACACATACGGATAAATCCTGTATGCAGGATATTCATGACTGAAATGATAGCCCAGTTTTTCGCAAAGTCCTACCGACATCATATTGGCGGCATCCCAACTCGGATAGAGATCTCTTTGCAGACATTCAAGGATCAATCTTGCTCCGCAAGCGGTTGCAAGTCCTTTTCTGCGGTGGTCTTCACGTGTTACGATCTCCACTTCGATTCCCCTGTCATAAGAAGAAAACGAAGATGCCCCGGCGATGATCTCACCGTCCGCAACAGCCGCAACACCGAGACCGATTTTTGAGAACGTCCTGTAATCGGGATAGGTACACACAAAGTCCTTTGACCAATCCTGCTGTAAGCATTGATAATACAGCGTTTCGTCAATAAGTTGCAAAGTACAGTTTTCGGGCAATTGCGAAGCAAGAACGGTAAGTTTTTGCGGATCAAAAACATCTGGTTCTTTTTTGATCGCATAGCGGGTGATCCGGCTTGTCTTATCTGCCCACACCCGTTCGATCACTTTTGCCCATGATTCATTCTGCGGCACGGCAAAAACAAAATCGGATTTACAGGAATCGGGAACAAAACGGACGATCTCCGCATTCGGTTCACCTGCAAAAAACACAAACACATTGATAATTGCCATGGCAGACGTCGGTTGCTCGGGATGATCTGCATATACTGCCCCCAAAACACCTTGCAGGCAGGAATAAACCGACGTATCCGTGCAACCGTCAAACAGTTTTTCGGCTACGGACGGATTCTGCAGTTTACAGATCACAGTCGCTCTCCCCTTTTGTAAAATCCTCAAGATATTTTGCAACCGAACGGCTCATTTCCACGGAAAAGTCGGAATTGTATTTGCGATCACAAAAACGGCGGCACCACTCGTCAAAAGACAAAACACCCTTTTTATAATCAAACATTTCGCAAAGGGTTGCTTCATTCATAACGCGGTACGTATTTTCATGTACGATATATGAAAGATCGCATCGCTGCGGCTTCTCCCTCTCGGACTGTTGCTGCGTCGGATAACCGAATACAACCATGGCGGCAGGAAAAACGTATTGCGGCAGGCAGAGCATTTCTCGGTGCTGTTCGCAATTTTCCATAATATCACCGATGTAGCAACTGCCGAGCCCGAAACTGTGTGCCGCGGTTACGGCATTCTGTGCGGCGATCACGGCGTCCTGCACGGCGAGCATAAACTCCCCTGCCCCCGGTTTTCTTGCAGAACAGTGTTGTGACAAAAACAGATCATACCATTTCTTAAAATCCGCACAGAAGATCAAAACCAATTGTGCATCGGCAATAAAAGGCTGATTGTCACAGGTGACAGAGAGTTGTTTTTGCAACTCCCTGTCCGTAATATCGAGAATGGTATACATCTGCTGATTGCCTGCGGTGGGTGCGGCACATGCCGCCGACAGAATTGCCTGCTTGACCCGTTCATCAATGGGCTGATCGGAAAATGCACGCACACTTTTGCGTTCATGCAATTGACGGATCACGTCATTCATATACAAACACTCCGTAAATCAAAGTTTGATTCTTTTATCTGCAAGCGGAGCAGAAGGTCTGAAATGCGGCACTTCGATCGTTCTGCCGTTGTTGCAGACGGAAATGCCCGACAACAAGCCGACCGCCGTCCATTCACAGGCTTTGTAAACGTCGAGTTCGGGCTGTTTGTTATCACGCACGGCATTGATGAAATCTTCAACAATAAAGAAGTCACCGCCGTCATGACCTGCTTTTTTCTGTTCCTCGGTTGCATTTTTATAGCGTTCGGGGAGGTAATCCGTAAATTCGGAAAGATCACGCCATTTCATATTGTGAATGGGGCTATCCTCACCGATGAGCGAAATGCGGTCCATATCGCCGCCGTGTGCCTTGGAACGGAACGCACCCTTCGTACCCTGGAAATAATAAGAATCCATATTGTGCGGATGGGCAGACATACAATCGGTACGGATCTGAATGAGTTTTCCTTTTTCGGTGCGGCACATGGTGGTCGTGCCGCTGTCCTGTTTGAGTCCGAGATCATTGTACACACCGGGTGAGAAAGTGGAAATTTCCGTTACTCTGTCATCGGGGAACCACTGCATTGTGGGACCGAGGCTGTGCGTGGGATAGAAATTACCCCTGATACCGCACTGCCAATAGGAACGCCATGAGGTTTTTCCGTTGGGATACACGAACAGATCGCCGATATTGTGCATATACATTCCTTCTGCATAGTAAGGCTCACCGAACACACCGGCTCTGACCATGTTTTTCACGAGCTGTACCTTGGGTGCGTAAATATAGTTTTCGGCAAACATATAGATCTTGTTGTATTTTTCAACCGTTTCACACAGCCACCACAGTTCATCCATGCTGACACCTGCGGTCACTTCACTCATGACGTGCTTGCCTGCTTCCAAAGCGGCAATGGTCTGCGGCACGTGGCACTGCATGGGTGTGGAAATAATGACCGCATCAATATCTGATTCCAGCATATCGTCAAACACACGGTAGGTCTTCTGCACGCCCGTTCTTTTTGCAATATCCTGCAAATGCCCTTCATCCAGATCGCAAACAGCGGTAATTTCCACGTCTTCAATGGAATTGAGTCCCATCAGAGTGGACATTCCGCGTGTACCTGCAATACCGACTTTAATCTTTTTCATAATATAAAACTCCTCTCTTATAATACAATATCCGTTTTTACCGCTTCATGTCCCGTCAATGCAACACTGCGGGCATCGGGCTGTGAAAAAGCGGCATACAGCGTAAAGTTTTTACCGAACACTTCGCGGTTGCCGTCTTCGTCGACACCGGTAAATGCACGTTTTGCAATATTGATAACGACTTCCTTTTCTTCTCCGTCGTCAAGATGCACACGGGAGAATCCGCACAGGCTGTGATTGCGTACGGCAAGAGGATAATCGTTATCTTTAACGTAGATCTGCAAAGCATCCTCAGTCGCCGCACCGTCGTTTCTGACCTTGACACGTACGGCCACACCGTCAAAATTGCCGTCGTCATCCGTGTTCTTTGTTACAGCAACACTCTGTGCATAACAATCACCGTAAGTCAGACCAAATCCGAAGGGATACAAGGGCGTGCCTTCAAAATAGCGATAGGTACGGTTCTTCATGGAATAATCACAGAAATCGGGCAGATCTTCAGTGGATTCATAGAAGGTCAGCGGCAATTTACCCGACGGAGAATACGCACCGAACAGCAACTCGGCAATGTCTTTTCCGCCTCTGGCACCGGGATACCAGCACTGTACGATCGCATCCGCTTTTTCGTCGGCAACGCGAAGATCCATGGCACTGCCGGTCATATTCAAGAGAATCACGGGCTTGCCGGTTGCAAGAACGGTATCCATGAGCATACGCTGGGGGGCAGGAAGAAGCAGTGAAGTCTTATCGCCGGGGCCTGCATCCCCTTCTTCGCCTTCGAGCCATTCGTCAAGACCGAGAACAAGCACAACAACATCCGAAAGTTCACACATTGCCTGTGCTTCGGCAAGTTCGTCGGGTTTATCGTGTCTGGAAAGGTATTCAATGGATTCTCTCCACTTATGGCAACCTTCGGAATACCAAACGCGAGCGTCTTCACCGAGATAATCCTGAATGCCTTCAAGCGGTGTGATGTAACGGGAAGACGTACCGTGATAATTGCCGACAAGGGCATCTCTGGAGTTTGCATTCGGGCCGATAACGGCTATATTTTTGATCTTTTCTTTGTTCAAAGGCAGAATGCCGTTGTTTTTAAGAAGAACAAGGCTTTCGCGGGTGGCTTTGTGTGAAAGTGCAATATGTTCTTTGCATTCGACGAGCGTGTAAGGGATCTCATCGAGCGGTGTTTCATCAAACAGACCGAGCATAAAACGTGTCGTAAACAAACGAACGCAGGCACGGTCAATGTATTTTTCATCCAGAATGCCTTCGGCATACGCATCGAGAATACGCTGATAGGTACAGCCGCAGTTGACGTCACAACCCGTTTCAAGTGCGAGTTTGACACTTTCTTCAGGTCTTGCGGTAACCTTGTGGTTTTCATGAAAATCCTTGATCGCCCAACAGTCAGACACATAGTGTCCTTCAAATCCCCATTTGCCGCGCAGATACTCATTCATAAGCACTTCATGTGCACAGCAGGGTTCACCGTTGGTTCGGTTGTAAGCACCCATGACCGCTTCAACCTTTGCTTCTTTTACACAGGCTTCAAATGCAGGCAGATAGGTTTCTTCCATATCTTTGCGGGATGCAACGGCATTGAAAGTATGTCTTTGCGGTTCGGGTCCCGAATGCACCGCAAAATGCTTTGCACAGGCGGCGGCTTTCAGATACTCACCGTTTCCCTGAACGCCTTTGACAAACTGCACGCCCATACGGGAAGTCAGATACGGATCTTCGCCGTAAGTCTCGTGTCCTCTGCCCCAACGCGGATCACGGAAAATGTTTACGTTGGGAGACCAGAACGTAAGGCCTTTATAAATATCACGGTCTCCGCGTTTGCTTTGCATATTGTATTTGGCTCTGCCTTCGGTGCCGATGCAGTCGCCGACCGTAAACAACAGATCTTCGTCAAACGATGCCGCCATGCCGATCGCCTGCGGGAACATGGTAGCGGTACCTGCTCTTGCAACGCCGTGCAGGGCTTCATTCCACCAGTTGTATTCGGGAACACCGAGCCGTTCAATGGCAGGGGAATCAAATTTCAGTTGCGATGCCTTTTCTTCCACCGTCATTTGTGCAACCAAGGCTTCTGCACGTTTTCTTGCTTCTTCTCTGGTCATAGTTTTTCTCCTGTTCATATTTATTAATTAAAGATAGGATGACCTTCGGTATCCCACTGTATTTTTCTGATATGTGCACTGCGGCAGGGATCGTACAACGAATCATCGTCCGCATAGCCGCATTGTCCGGTGTAACATTTTTCATCGCGGGAATGGTAGACGATCAGCCATTCCCCGTTTTCATCCTGCACGAAAGAATTATGCCCGGGGCCGTATTCACCCGGCAGGTCTTCGCTTGTAAGCAAGGGGCGCTCGCATTTCTTCCAGTTTGCTGGATCGGTCAGATCTGCATTTTCATCTGCCCACAGCAAGCCGATGCAATATTCGGGACCTGTTGCCGATGCAGAAAATGCAAGGTACACTCTGCCGTTGCGGATGAGCACCGCGGGACCTTCATTAACGGGAATGCGAACGCACTCCCAATCGTATTCGGGTTTCGTAAGCATAACGGCACGGCAGGTGGTCTGCCACGGTTTTTCGGGATCAACGGTTGCAATATAAACATTGGAATGACCGCCGTTTTGTGCCCATGCAACGTAATGTTTATCCTTGCATACAAAATGTGTCATATCCAGTGAAAATCCGCTGAATGCAAAATCATCACCGTCAAAGGCTTTCATTTTTCCTTTGTCTTCCCATGCACCGTTATACGGGTCATTCCCCGTACAGGCAATGCAGTGGCAATCGATATCCCACACGTTGTTTTCACTGCCGCTTGCAGCAAAAAAGACATACCATTTAGCGTTTATCTCATGCAATTCGGGTGCCCATATAAAGCGAAAAGACGTTGCGGATGCATCCGTGTGCCAGATCACTTTTTCTTCGGCATTCTGCAAGCCTTCCACCGTTTTGCTTCTTCGCAGAATAATACGGTCATATCCCTCGGGATCCTTTGCTCCGCACATAGGATAGGATGCAGTGAAATAATAATACCCGTCAGAACCTTTTGTGATATAAGGATCGGCTCTGTCTTTTATGAAAATGTCGGTTTTGTCACTCATTGCGATCCTCCGATGTGAAACTTGTCGCTTTCTTGCAGATCAAGAAGCGTGACGGCTCTTTCAAACACGTCTTTAACGTTTGCAAAATCCTGCGGTTCATGTGCATCACTGCCGAGACAGAATTTACAACCCTGTGCTTTTGCAATGCGGAACATACGAAGAACAATGTCCGTTTCTCCGTCAGCAAAAGACATATCACTGCAATTGAGTTCAATGCCGACCCCTAAAGCGGCCGCTTTTGCAAAAATCCGTTCCATGTCTTCATCACGGATCATCTGCAAGGTAGCAAGATAATCGGCCCGACTTCTGTTATCGATCAAACCGCAGGCAAGATGTGCAACGGCAATCTTATGAAACGGTAAGGGCAAGGACAGCAGATGCTCGGTGCGTTGTACCCATAAAGACGATTTCTTTTCACTGTTGCAATCCTGCGGCGTAACGGTAAATTCAGTCATGTGCAGATGGGTGGTCGGCACGATGATAAAATCAAAATCATCATAGCGGAACTGCGGAATACCAACCCGCATGGAACGGTCCATATCGGTCTCGCAACCGAACAGGAAACGGATCCCGTCTGCCTGCGGCAGGGGTTTTGAAAGTGAGATATGTTCAAAATGCTGCGGTTTGTACCATTCAGACATTCCCGAAACGGAAGAATCCCAGTAATGGTCGGTTACGCAGATCGTATGCAGATGATTGTCCTTTGCATATTGCAAGAGCCGCTGTGTTGTCTGACCGGGATGCGATGAGCAGGATGACAACTGCGTATGGATATGATAATCGTGATCAATTTTGTATCGCATAGGCACACCTCACCGAAAGGAAATCAGATCGTAACTGTTTTTATAAGTTTATCACCGCGTTTTGCATAAGGGCTGTAGGCGGTAATACGCACGAGGTACTCCCCACTGTCTAATTTGCCGATATTCGCATACACGGTATTTCCCTTTGCACGCACGTAATCGGAAATGACCGTTTTTTCGAACACGGTCTTCTTTTCACTGTTTTTTATGATGATCTTGTAATTCTCCGCCGTGTAATATCCGCAGGCTTCCGCAAAAGACAAAACTGTGTTTCCGTCGGCATCCGTCTGTACGGAAATATCGGCTCCGCACGGAAATACGGGAGCCGTATCGGGAGATTTTTGTTTGCTCCACGTGTAACTGCGTTTGGAGGAATCATGCAAATCGGTCAGAAAATAATCAATATTCTCAAAGAAACAACGGTTTTCAATGTCATACAGACGCAGGCGTACGTTGCCGTTTGCATCTGCTTCAACCAGCCAGAAACCGCCTGATTTTCCGGGTGCATCCTTGTCGCCTTCTATGTAATTGAGATTGCCCATGAATGCGGAAAGCGAACCGCAACCGATTGCCGTAAACGAGCCTTGCCACACGGAACGCGGATCATTGGGTGCATAATGGGAATGTCCCGAAAAATCCACGACCTGCGGAAATTTCTGCAACACTTTTCGGACTTCAAACGTACCCCAGTTGATACTGCCGTATACGGTTGCAAAGGGATGCGGATGCTGATAGACGAAAATCGGTTTTTTCGGATCATCTTTTTGTGCCGTTTTCAGTTCGTTTTCCAACCAGTCGAGTTTGGTTGAGAATTTTTTGCCGTCATCATTATAGGAGACACCGATAAAATGATAGCCGTTGAGCACAACGTGGGTATCAACTTCTTCGCTGACGTATTTTTTATATACGGTATAACCGACCGAAGCATCCGTATCACGGTATTCAATAAACTCATGATTACCGAGAACGGTCAGCATCTGCGTTTCTTCTCTTTTGTTTTCTGCTACAATGCGGTTAAACATTTCATACTGCTTTTCGGCTCCGCCGCCCGTAAAATCGCCTGCAACAACGACCGCATCAAAGGTCTTATACGTATCGCTGTTTTCAGAATAGGAATACATATCTTCAAAAAGGCGGGCAAAACGAACAGCGGCATCCTGCCCTTCTTCGCCGTTGAGGTGAATATCACTGCACACGGCAAAGCGAAGAACGGGTGCAAAATCGGCAGGCACTTTTATGACCTTGCCCTTTGCACCGTTTTTGATATAAGAAACCGCAAACAGACCTCCGAGTGCCTTTGTGACGGTCTTACCTGCAAGTTGAGAAATTGCGTTATTCATAAAAATAATATCCTTTCCTGCTTACCATCTGTTCTCCACATATTCGCAGAAAGCAAATAAGTCTTTGATATCAAGAACCTTGCCGTCATCAAGCGTAACGGTGCCGTTCCAGATACCGTAGATCTGATGGCAGTTCATTCTGCCGACCTTGAGATCCACGTCACTGTGATTGTCAAGCGTCGGTTGCATAGTCATATTGAACCGTCCGTCTTCACTCACAAACTCCCACGGCTCCATAAATCGGTCCTTGGGGAATTCTTTTACATCGACCGCACCGAATTTATGCACTTTGCCGTCATAAAACAGACAGGTCTCCGTGGCATGGCTCTCGTCACCGATCGCCCACGTGATCTCGAAGCCGAACAGATGCTTGCTCCCTTTTTCATCATAAAGCCACTGTGCACCGCTTCCCCAATACCATACCATTTCATGCACCGTATTGACTCTGCCCCAATCCATTGCACAGAAAGAAACATCTTTTCCGAACTCATAAACATACGCACCGAAACGGAAAGTTGCCTGCGTGGGCATACAAGTTTGTTTTGTGGTCATAAAATAACGGGTAGGATCTTCGGCAAACGGAAGAACGGTAGTGATGTTCTCAAGTCCGTCGGGAATATCCATCTGCACGTCACACAGGACTGTTTTGCCTTTATGCGGCTTTTTGAAATGCAAAATGCGTTCGGTCTCTTTGGTCTGAAAATCAAATTCGGCAGATCCGATTTTTCCGTTGAACCGACCGGGAACGTCTCCTTTTGCGGGCGGCACGTGCTTATTGCCGCCGATAAAATAGGAGATCGCATCGGCAATGACTTCTCCCGTGGTAAGATCGGTCAGTTTACACCCCACGTAACCGCCGATATTGATATTGGCAAAACTGACGAGCAATTGCATTCTGCCGTCCGTGATCGTATAAAAATCCCATTCTTTGCGGCTGATAAGACCTTTTTTTACCTTTGTACGGTCATATTCAAACACATTTTTCCGTGCCCAGCCTTTTGCAAGCAATGTACCGTCATCAGCAAGCAGTGGAGTTGTTTGGGTATATTCGATCTGTTTTGAATTGTTTTTCCATTCCGTAAAAGGAACGTACGTGCGTTTCAGAGGTTGCAAAGGACGTCTCTCCTTTCATGTGCGGACAAACAAAGTGTTTTCTCCCTCGCACAACATACCGTAATCACCGTTATAAATGAATTCTGCCGTTTTTCCGTCCGGAATACAAACGGTAAATGCAACACCGTTTTCCTTACGTTCAAATGCAACACGCACCTCACCGCAAGGCAAAACAAGACTTCCCCTTGCAAATTGAAGTTTATTCGGAATACAGGGTGCAATCACGAGTTTTTCAAAAGCGACGCTGTCATGCGGCTGACGGATGCCGAGAATATCGGTAAACAGATAGCGGGCAGGTGCACCGAACATGGGATGATTGTGCGAGCCTCCCCCGTCCCAGTTCTCCCATACGGTCGTGGCACCGTGGCGTTTCATATAAAGATACGAGCCGAATTCTTCACTCTGCAGAAGATTATAAAAGGTATCTTCGTGACCGTATTCCGTCAGCAGCGAACAAAGTATATCCGTTGCAATAAAACCGGTATCAAAATGGCCGATAGCATCGTATTTTTCCGCAAGTTTATGAACGGTTGCAATATCAGCAAGTCCTGCCCATACGGCATAGGCATCCGCACCTTGCACACCGTTGCAGAAAGAACCCGTCTGCTCGTTTTTATAGGTTTTGCAGATCGCATTTTCAACCTTACCGATCAAGGTTTTGTATTCTGCAATGTCTTCTTTTTTATCAATGATCTTTGCGATCTCACAAAGCAACCGCAGCACCACAAGCAGATAACAGGTATTGACGAACGGTTCGGGAAGTTCAATCTTTTCTCTTGTACACCAATCTCCGAGACACCAACCGCCCTCTTCCTCGCGTACGACCAGATCATTTTCACTGTGAGAACGAAGATAAGAAAGCCAACGCCGCATCGGTTCATAGCACTGCACAAGCATGGATGTGTCACCGAACGCTTTATAATATGCATAAGGAACCGTCACAACGGCACAGCCCCAACCGCCGGGACCACCGCCGCCGCCCATCATGGGGGCAGTATGCTGGACGTGACCACCGACTTTGTCCTGACAATCAAGAATATCACGGATCCACTTTCTGTAGAACTCCTTTGAATCAAGCAAAAGCATACCCGCAGGTGCACAGACCTGTCCGTCTCCGGTATAACCCAAGCGTTCACGGTGCGGACAATCCGAGGGAATACTGCCGTGCATGTTGCCCAGTTGTGAACGGATGAATGCATCATACAGGAAATTGAATCCTTCGCAATCGCTCTCAAAAGAAGATGTAACGGCTACATCACTGTGCACGACTGCGACTTCGAGAAAATCATATTCACCCGCTATTTCGAAATAGCGGAAGGCGTGCCAGACGAATTTCGGTTCAAAAATACGGCTTGTGCCGTCGCAGACAAATACGTCTTCCTGAATCTGCTCTCTGCCCGATTCACAGATATAACCGCCGCCGATGCGGGAAAAATCAAGCGTACCGTCTTCATGCAGTTCTTCGGAAAAACGCAGTTGAATACGCGTTCCCTTATCGGCAGACGTTCCTACACGAACAAAACCGCTGATATTTTCACCGACATCGAAAATTCTTTTCCCGTTTTGTTCCGACAGCATTTTCGGCGTCAGTGTGCGGATACAGCGGTCCGGTGTTCCGATCGCTTCACAGATTTCAGTTTCGGGTGCATTGCAAATACAAACGGATTTCTCTGCATCGGTACAGGCATTCACATCCAACACTTCACCTATAAACAGGTTTGTATATTGAATTTCACTTTCTTTCCATGTTTCACTGCCGTCCGAACAAACACAGTACTTTCCCTGATCGGTCACGATCTCAAGAACAAAAACAACTTTCAGCGTATCACCGAAAGACATTTTTCCTTCCGCAATGCGTTCGGTCTGCTTATACCAACCGTTGCCCAACTGCACCTGCAATTCATTATCTCCGTCACGCACAAAAGACGTAACATCAAACGAATAGTAATAAAGCCGATGTGTCAGCGTATCGCGGATCGGATACAGCCATTCGCTCATATCGCGTTCTTCGTAATCGGTAACAACGGGCAAAAACATGGCGTCGGTTACTTTTTTACCGTTGACAGAGGCTTCAAAGAAACCAAGCGATGTAATATGCAAAGTTGCTTTTTTTACTTTCTGCAAAGAAAAAGAACGCAAAAACAGCGGAGATTCCGCCGCAGCATCGGCACAAATCCATTTTGCATTCTGAAAAGGATGATTGCTGATCGTCATAAATCTCTCCTGAAAATGTATATTTTCTCATATTTATTATTATAAAAAACACGGTTTTTGTCAACAGTATTTTCATCATTTTCCGTTTTTAAATTGATACGCAAATTTCAGAACAACACAGCACTTTCAATAAGAATGACATTTTATTTTGATTTAAGTTTGTTATATAATATAGTACACATACGATTGACAGAAATGATATAATTTAATATAATTATTAAATGACTTTTATAATCGGAGGAATAAAATGAAATTAAAAATCATTTCTCTTATTTTAATCTTTTGTATTGCGTTGTCCTGTTTTGCAGGTTGCTCGTTCCTGACCGAAGATCCCGTTCCGCCTACTGCGAAAAACGACCCCATAACGGAACCTGTCACGGAATGGGCAGACAAGGACGGTAAAGTTTCTTTTACAAAGATGTTTACCGAAAGCAAAACCGCCGATATGCCCTTGATGAAAACGGATTTTGAGAATGTATTTTACACCATGCGAACAGACGGTTCTGTCCGTTTCTTCAAACTCATTGACGGTGTGATTGCGGAAATGCAGGCTGACGGTACCTATGAAGTAAAAGTAAAATGCAGCGGTCAGACCATTCCCGCCACGATCTATTACATCACTGTTGACGGCAGTGTCAACGGTTTCGGTCTTTATACTTCCGCAAACGCATCGGGCGTTCTGCTGTATGACTACGCCTTTTTCAAACTCTGCGATCTGCCGAAAGCCTACCGTTACAGCGGTGAACTGCTGTTGCTCATTGATACCGACAAATCCCGCTTTTATGACGATAAGATCTACAGCGAACAGTTTTATTTTGATACCGACACGTATAAAACATCGTATTTCCTCAGCGAAGCACAAAGACAGACGGGCATGGACGGTCTGAAAATGATCGACTACAAGATGTTTACGGATGAAATGCTCCACCAGCCTTACAGACAGTATTATTTCTTCTCCTCGCGTTCCTACATTGCAGATAAGGTGAAAAAAGTGGATATCTACACAAGCGGCGGTTATGACACAAATATCGACAATATCCGCGTAGTCACCAATATTCTCGGCATGACGTTCTACCGTACGGATGCAGGTGTTTATTATTACAGTAAAACCGAAACGGGTTTCATTCTGTATTTCTATGACGGAAAGAATTATAAAAACATCCGCGAGTTCAGCGGTGATTATGACAACGATTACATCCGTTGCGGCACGAGCATCCTTGAAACCGACACCGGAATCATGTACGATCTTGTGGCTGACAAAGAATACAAATTTGATTATTCAAACTTCGGCACGGCGTTTGTGGTAACGGATTTTGTTGCAAGCGGTGATTATGCCGCTATCGTAGGCGAAAGCCTTTCGGGCGGTTTGCAGATCGGTCTGCTTAACACCCAAAACAATGAAATGACCATCACAAACGGATTTACAAACAAAAATATGGAACAGATCCACATCACAAACGAAGGTTATCTGCTTATCAGCGTTTGTTACGAAAGCGATTATACCGCATACCAGTTGATCTGTGATCTGAACCGTCACATCGGCATTACGCAAACCGCCGACGAACCCGCAGAAGCAGGATCCGCAACACAGGAAAACACCCCGACGGATGCAACAGCAGATGCATCTGCCGAATAAGGAGAAACAAAGATGAACAACAGAATTCTTGCACTGTTTGCTTGTATGATTCTGCTTGCAGGTCTTTCATCTTGTGCAAAAACACAGCCGACCAATGCATCGGCAGAACCGACAGAGGACAATACAGTCAGTATACCCGTCATACAGGAAGCAATCAGCGGCACTCCCGCATTGTATGCGGAGATATCCGATAATTCACCTGCAATCGCCGAAACGGTCACCGTTACGGTAAAGATGAAAAATACTGCTTATTTTTCATCCGTGGATATAATGCTCATTTATGATGATGCCGCTTACACGGTAACACCTGCAGGAATGTCCGACATTCCGAATATTGTTGATTCTCTGAACGTTGACAGTGGCAGTATTTCTTACGGCGGATTCGTATTACGCAGTGAGAATGTCTATGACAATACTCTGTTTACAATCAACGTAACACCGAATGAGAATGCCCGTTTTTCCAACTCCATGCGTATGGAATGTCTTTGTCTGCTGACATCTACCGAAGAAAGCGGCACACAGACCATTGATAAAACGCACGAAGTATTGACGGAAGATATTATTTTTACCGTAAGTAACCCGAACCCTGCATAAAAGGATTGAATTGCATGAAAACAAAAAAGACGATCATTCGTTTTTGTATTATTATACCGTTGCTTGCTTTAATTGTTGCCGCCATCTTCCCTATGACCTACGGCGGTGCCTCTCCCATGGCAAGGTTTTTACGCCTGGATGACGGCGGAAACTTCGGTCAGGCTTTGCTGGACAGTGCCGCCATTGCGATCGGTAAAAAAAGCGGCATTTTCGACATCACGCAAAACGGTCAGAACGGTGTGTATATTTACAGTATCGACGACAAAAACAATACGATAGAAACATACAAAACCGTCGGAGAAGGTCATACTCAAACCGCTTCCTACATACTTATAAAGGACGGAATTAAATATACCTTTTCCATGGATGCCGACGGTTGGACTTTTGAAGACAGCCGCGAATGCAAAACGGATATCCGCAGATTGCTCACTAACATTGCATCGGCACTCACGCAACAGGATGTGAATACGGCAGAGTTGGATGAAGATCTGAGCGGTCTTGCCGGCATTGCACTTTCCGAATATTTTGATTTTAGCATTGTGCCGACCTGTTTGCGTTCGGTAATCAGAAACATGAATGAGGAAGATTTCAAAATTGTTTCCGGTTACTCTTATGCATTGGAAGATCTTACCCTGCAATACAGTTTTTCACCCGACGACAGCAAAGCCTTTGCAGATTATGCAAATTCCCTGTTGCAGATTGCTTATACAAAAAAAATGCGTAATATCATGAATATTGCAGGCATTGCAGGCGACGTTGCGGATTTTTTCGGTTTTGATATGTATGGTGTTTTGTTTGAAGCTGATTTTTCATGCAGCATCGGTGCGTTGACAGGCAAACTGAAAGGTCTTTCAATCGTGACCGACGATATGAATCTGACTGCCACCTTGCGAAAATACGGAAACTGCAGCATCTCAATCGATTCACCCGCACTGGAGGCCTTGATTATAAAACACGTAGGGTAATGTTCCGTCCAAATAAATTTACGGAGGGACAGCCTTGAAAAAGTTTTTTCCTGCCATAATTGCCCTGATTCTGCTCATCACCGTTTGCTTTTCCTTTTTACGTATCGGTAAAAATGATCTGCAAGCGGTTTTTTCATGTCTTCGGACAGCCCTTGACAAAAATGCGATCTATGCAATTGAAAACAAAAGCACGAACAATTGCTTTATCGTGCAGACGGACAAAGAATCAAACACCGTTCGTATTTACCGACGGGATGAAAACGATACGCTTATCCGTTACACTCTTTTCAATGATAATATTACAACGGCTGTTGTCGGAACGGACGGTTGGGTACACCGTTCAACCTATTCCCTGCCGTATGAGTATCTTACCTTTGCAGATCAGTGCACGGATGTAATAAACGGCAAAACAGAAAAAACGGATGTCATTGAAAGTTACATCAATCTCTTTCTCGCATCCTTTTCTTCGGTTCAGCACCACTCCTCACAGATCGTCAATTACAACACACTCTGCGAAAATATTGCTGAATTATCAGATTACTTGTCGGATCGCGATACAAAAGAATGCATCGGGTGGCAAGCAAAAACAAAAGGAACAAAGAAAGTGATCCGTTTTACTCCGTTTTGCAATGAAGACGTAAACGGGAAGATCGTATCCTCCTTGCTCAACTGCTTACAACCGGAAATAAAAGAACAACTGAATGCATTACAACCGATCATGCTCCCCGTGCAATCCGACCTCAGCGTGGAACTGACAACCGATTTGTTCAATACCTTGAAATCATTTTGCATTTACCGTAATGATGATTGCATTTTCAGCGTTCGGAAATTAAAATGACCGCATCTCACAATGCGTGAAATGCGGTCAACATACATCTTTCGTTATTTGGTTGCGGCGGCAGATTTCATTTCAATGAGTTCACGGTAACTGATGAGTTTAATACCGTGCGATTCAAAAAATCTGTGCGTAATGGGATCTTTCATCAACTGATATTCCCATACACGGCGCGGCCATGAACCCGTGATAGCTTTGATCTCATCCGTTTCAAGAACGGGATGAATAAAAGTTTCCGTAATGCCGAACGGAATCTCAGCATGGAATTTGAGGAATGCATCTCTGAATTCCTCATAAGACTTGCAATGTTTCAGACAGGCAACCTGGTCGGTCAGAATCAGATAATCGGGTGTGTAGACTTTATACTTTTTGGAAAGGAAACGGCTGATGTAACAGAATGCCTTATACAAAACAAGCGGAACACCTTCGGGACAGAAAGAATCCACGGGCGTGGTGCACATACGGAATGCATAGCCTTTTTCTTTACAAAGTTTGAATACTTTGGGAAGCATCAGATATTTTCCGTTCATGCCGTACAAAGAACCCATGTGATTATCAACCTGAGAAGGTTTCATACCCATTTTTTCAGCTTTTTCGATCTGGGCACGGGCTTCAACGATGGCTTCGTCATAACTGCAATGCAGTTCAAAATCTTCGTTTTCGGGCCACATACGTCCTTTTTCGTTGCGGATGGTCTGACCGTCCGTCAGCGGTCCCCAAGGACAGTTATCCTGCCATTCATTTGTCAAAGTCAGATGTACACCGATGGCATACTGCGGATTTTCTGCCGCAAATTTCACGGCATCATCCGTACCCGGACAGGTCATCATGACCGTGGATGAAAACACGCATCCGCTGCGGAACAGATCCATAACGGCATCATTGGCTGCTTTGCAAAGGCCAAAATCATCGGCATTGATAATCAAATATTTTTGAGGCATAATGAATTACTCCTTTCAAAGTATCTATATTTTACCACTCAATCCTTTTTTTGTCAAGCAAACGGGGTTTTGTTCGCATTTTTGTAAAAAACAGTTTACAATTCGTTATTGAATATGGTATAATAAAAGCATTGATATGAAAGGATGATTAATTATGAAGCATTCCGGATTCAAAAGATTTTTCAGCGTATTGACGTGCATTTGCCTGCTGTTTACACTCCTTATTCCCGCTGCAAGTGCAACCGAGAATTCACTGTCTGCCGCCGATGTTGAAATTACCTGTCCCACTATCTTTATTCACGGTTTTGCCTGCGGTGATATTTACAGCAACCTCGGTACCGAAGATGAAACCGTTGTATGGCCGATGCAGGAAGATGTAATTATGACAGCGGTAGAAACCGCCATTCAGCCGATTGCAAACTATCTGCTCACCCACAACTATGAAAAATTCGAAGATGCCCTCATTGAAGTCGTCAACATTCTGTTTGAAGGTTCATGGAACAATCCCGACGGCACTGCCAAAGAAAACACAGGTATCGATTGGAATTATCCCGAGTATATTGAAAAAACTGCAAAAATCGACTTTGAATACGATTGGCGAGGCGATCCGCTGGTCATTGCGGACGAACTTGCAGCTTTTATTGATTACGTGCTTGAAATGACAGGCTGTGAAAAAGTGGCAATTGAATGCCACAGCATGGGCGGCATTATCTTCATGAGTTATGCCGCAAAATACGGCCTTGATAAGATTCACGGTGCGATCATGGATTCTACCGCAATTTACGGTGCAAGCTATATGGGAAAACTGTTCAACGGTGATGTGGTTATGGACGGCGAAGCGGTTTATTCTTATCTGCTGTATGCAATGACCGGAAACGCTTATGAAAAAGTGTTGGATTTCCTGTTTGACTCCCTGTTTGCAATGGGCGTTTTTGATATTTTAGAATGCCTTGCCGATGAACTGGTAAAACGCTCGATGGAAAGAGTTTCAAGAGAATGTCTGATTCCCCTGTTTGGATATTGGCCTGCCGTTTGGGCCATGCTCCCCGATGAAGATGCCGCAACTGCCGAAACCTATGTTTTTGACTATTTGTTGCAAGGCGATACTGCCAATGCGGATGCCCATGCAGTTCTGAGAAGCAAAGTGCGTGCATACAATGAACAGGTACGTGCCAAGAGAGATACAATTCTGCAGGAACTTGCCGCAACGGACAACCTTATGATCATATCCAAATACGGCTTCTCCATGGCACCCGTTACCGAAAACTGGACTTCGCAATCCGACGGCGTTATTGACACCGTATATTCAAGTTATGGTGCAACCGCCGCTCCCTACGGAGAATATCTGAGTGAAGAATACGTGGCGGAACATAAAGATCTCGGTTATCTTTCTCCCGACCTGATCGTGGATGCATCCACCTGTGCATTTCCCGATGTGACATGGTTCATTAAATACCATCAGCATTCCAACTATACGGATGCTCTCACCGAATTGAAGAACGCTGTTTTATTTGCAGATACTTCTGTTGACGTGCATACATACAGTGAATATCCACAGTACATGATCTATTCCAATCAGCAGATCATTCCCTTTGAAACATACGAAAAAGAACCGTTCAATCCGCTTTATGAATACGGAAAAGTAATGCAGTATCTGCGTGACAAACTGGAAGAACTGTTCAGGATGATAATAGACAAAATGGCTTCGCTGTTTGTGATGCCGATATAAAAAACAAAATATCGAAAATGCCCGAGGCAGATCAGTGCTTCGGGCATATTCTTTTCATTAAATCGATTAATATTTCCTCATGCTGTTTGCAAAAAAGCGGCGGTGTCGCATCCAACGGGAAATACTGTAAATCAAGTGTCTCGTCGTTATCACAATACAGAGCACCGTCAACCGCTTGCAGAGTATACGCAACACAAATACTCTGATACCGATCCCCGTTTGCACATACCGCATCAAATTCCGTGTAAATACCGATCAGATCAACGATCTCAACATCCAATCCCGTTTCTTCCTTAACTTCTCTGATTGCCGCCGTTTCGGGCGTTTCATCCAATTCAAGTGCACCACCGGGAAAACCCCACATATTGCAATCTCCGCGTTTTTGCAACAGAACTTCATTCTTTTCGTTCAGAATACAACCACCCGCGTGCACCAATATTATTTTATCATGTCCAACCTTCTGACGAATCCACTGAATATAGTTTTTTTGATTTTCCATAGTTTATCCTATCCTCACCTATTTAAAAAATTCTGCGATATAAACTGTTCCAATGCCCAATTCTGCATTTCCGAAAACATTTTACCTCTTAGTTGCCGATAATCGATCCACTGTAAAATATGATCCTTTTCAACGGGTTGTGCAATCATTTGCAACAAACAGCCGCCATAATATGATTGCATCGGATGAAAATGACCGATTTCTGAATGTAAACCGTATGTTTCCGCTGAACATATTTTTTTATTTACTATGGCTGTATATCCTGTTTCTTCCATACATTCACGGCATATACAGGCTTCATCGGTCTCCTCACCAAGCAAACCGCCGCCGATCAAAAAATAGCCTTTATTTGTTTTGACAACCGCAATTTGATTGCCTTGCACGGGAATCAGATATGCACCCTTTCTATCCGCACATAAAACATCTTCCTTTATACCGAATATTTTATGCATCGTACTATCCTCTTTTCGCAAGTTGAACAACATCCGATTTTATTATATCAAAAGCCCCCTGCCGAAGCAAGGGGCTTTTTCGTATAGGTTTGCCGTTCAGTTCGTTTATCAGGTAATCATAAACAGAACTCTGAAGAACTTAATGATGCGCTGGAAGAATGCCTTGAGTTTACCGAAGAAGGAATCATCGGTTTCACCATCATCGCCATCATCAACTTCACCGGTGGAAAGGTTGGTGGAGGTGTATTCGGCAGTGATTACGGTATCTTCAGTGATTGCAGAGAAGTCAGCAGACCAGCCTTTGAAGGTGTAACTGAACTTGTCATCGTCTGCTCTGACAGGATCTGCGGGAGCCGTAGCAGCTTTGCCGTGTTCAACACTCTGACGGGCGATCTCGGTGCCGTCGTAATCTCTGAAGATTACAGTATAGACATTCGGATTATAAACAACATTGATCGTTACATCCGTAGCTGCCATAACACCGCTTACATAGAGCTGTTCGGTCTTGTAACCTGCAACTTCGGCAGATTTTACGTTGTATTCAACACCGTATGCAAGATCTGCTACATAGGATTGGGCAGCAGTTGTGCCGTCAGCATAAACATAGTTGATGGTCAGTTTGTTGGTATTGATCGTGTAAACAACCGTTACGGTCAGATCATCAGCACCCATCGTGCCTTCAACAACTTCAACGGAAGCTGTATAGCCTTCAATTACAGGAGATGTGACGGAGTACGAAGAACCGTAAGCAACTTCAAGTTTTGCAGATTCAGCCGCTACCTTGTTGCCTTCGTAAACATACTTGACAGTCAGATCATAAACAGTAGGTGTATACGTGATTGTAGCCTCAACGTCAGCAACATCCATCGTACCTGCAACTGCGTAACTGGACGGAGTATGACCGACAACATCGGGAGACTTGACGTTGTACTTCTGTTCGAAGCGGAAAGCACCGACATACGGTGCGGGAGCTTCGACACCGTCAGGAGTTACATAAGTAACGGTGACGTTGTGAGAATCGCGGTCATAATACAGAGAAATGGTAGTTACGGTTTCGGTGGTGATTGCAACCGTTGTATCATCGTCTGCATCTTCGCCGTTGACCTGTACTTTTACGAAGCTGTATTTGCCTTCTTCATCTTTTGCAAATTCATCAACCATATCGGCAACGGTCAACTCTGCACCGGCTTCATAATATTCTGCATGCTTGTCGATGATAATATATTCATCGCTGTAAGTGTACTGAATGTAATGTTCAATATAGACTTCAACATTGAGAGGAGTCCAACGTGCTTTGAGTGTTACGTCACCGTAATGACCGGAACCGATGTTATCGGAATTACGTACGACGATGTCTTCCCAGTTGCAGTTGTCTGCATTTTCTTTGATAACATCCCAACCTGCAAAGCTGTAACCTTCTCTGGTCGGTGTCGGAAGAACGATGATCGTGGAAACGGTGTATTCACCTGCAGGCGTGTAATACGTTGTGGGCATGACGCCTTCGTTTACATCATAAGCAAGGGTATAGGTAATTTCAGTCCACTGCGATTCGATGCTTACGTTACCGTATTTACCTGTAAGTTTATTACCGGTTACGATTTCATCCTGCGTCCAGTTGCTGTCTGCACCGGCGGTAAGAACCCAACCGTCAAAGACATACGCACCGTTGGTGACGGCAGGAATTTCGATTTCATCTTCAACCGTGTAGTCAGAAGCAACACCGTCTACCGTGAATGTGTAAACAACAGGAGCAATTGCAACCGTAATTGCTACGTTTTCCATCGGCATCGTAAAGGATGCGGAAGTGCCGCTTGCTTCAATACCGTTCCAAACCGAGACAGTGTAATGATCGGCAACGGTGACGTTGATTGCAACGGGTGCACCGTAATAATATTCACCTGCACCTGCGATCGTACCCTTATCTTCGGGACTTACGGCTACGGTAACAGTGTACTTATTACGTGCGTAGTAAGCTTTGAGCGTTGTGGAGCCGTCTGCTGCGATCTTTGCGGAGAGAACAGAACGGTCAGCGTCAGCAGTGAAACCTTCGACTGCTACCATTTCATAAGTAGCATCATCAGCAACATAGCCGTTGAATGTTTCGGTGGTTGCTTCGCCGTAGTTACCTTCGACGTCCATGAAGTAGGTTTCAACCGTGTAATCTGCGGTCAGATTGGTCCAAAGTGCCTTGAGAGCAACATTACCGTATCTGCCGGAGAATACATCGGAGATTTCTTCATCAACTTTCCAGTTACCGTCAGCGGATACGACAAGCCAACCGATGAAGCTGTAATTCTCTTTAGTGGGTTCAGGAAGCGTTACTGTTTCGGTGATATCGTAAGTGATATTTTCCACAGCGGAACCGCCGTCCACATCAAAGGTCACATTGTATTCGATTGCAGTGAAGTCAGCCTTGTAGGTAAGATGATTGCTGGGCATGGTGGTAACGATCGTTGCGGTATTGCCTTCTTCGTCAACCCAACCATTGAACGTGTAGCCGTTGAAAGAAGGATCAGCAATGGCTACAACTTCTTCACCGTACTTATAAGTCTTTTCGGTAACCTCATCAAAGATCTCATAAGCAATGGTGTAGGAATCACGGTAGTAAATATAAGTTACTGCTGTCGTTCCGTCACCCTTGATGAGTTTCTTGGATGCAAGAGGAGTTACATAGCCTTCCTTGGCTTCGGGAGCAGCAACAAGTTCACCCGTAATACCCGTCAGTTCCTTGGGATAACCGGTACCAAGCGTTCCGTCTGCTTCTTCAAATACATAAGTAACAGTGTAATTTGCATTGTTGGCAATGTTATCAGCCTTGAATCTTACATCACCGTATTTGCCTGCATCGATCTGACCGGGTTTGTATTCGCCTGTCGTCCAGTTACCGGATGCAACTTCAAGATTCCAATTGATGGAATAACCGGGAGTAACGCCCTGCGGCAGAGCAATATCATCGGTAATGGTGTAACGGATAGAAGGCATTGCTTCACCGATTACATTGTAGAAAGAAATCGTGTAAACGAGTTTTTCAAGGTCTGCCGTGTAAACAAGATCTTCAGCAGGCATGGTTTCTGCAAATTCTGCATCCCAACCGTCGAAACGATAACCTGTCATTTCAATGTCGGCATGCGGAACGATTGCTTGCTGATATTTGTATTCCACAACTTCTTTATCTTCGGCGATCTTGTAAGTTACGGTATAGGTATTGCGTTCATAGTAATACTTGACAACCGTGTCACCGATGCCATTGATAGTAAGTTCAGAAGCAAGAGGTGTCTTGAATCCGTCGTAAGCGTCGGGAACTGCAACCGTGGTATCGGTCGTACCGTTCTTGGTCTTGATAACGGGTTCTGAATACTCATCGTTTTCAATATTCTGGAAATACTCTTCAACGGTGTATGCAGTATCGTCGCAAGCGACCCAAACAGCAGTAAGTACGACGCTGCCGTACATATTATCATAGGTACCGGGGGCAATGTTACCTGCTGTCCATGCACCTTCGTCAACAGACAGACACCAGTACATATCGTAACCTGCTTTTTCGATTTCGGGCAGAGTTACGGATTCACCGCGAACGTAAGCAATTTCATCGGGTGCTTCAACGCCTTCAACATCAACTTCAAAACTGACAGTATAATTGTTGTTTTCTGTGGTTACTTTAAGATTAACATCAGCAAGACCGACAGTGAAACCGATCACTGCTTCTTCGGATTCATAATCACCGCTCCATTCCTTGACGGAATAGCCGGGTTTCGTGATAGCTTTGAGGGTGACTGCTTGTTCGTAATAGTATTTGCCTACACCTTCAACGGATTCAATACCGTCGTCGGTTTCAACAATTACTTCATACTGATTTCTGGTGTAGTAGAGTTTGAGAGCAAGAGCACCTTCATCGAGAACAGTACCGGTAAGGATGCTGTTTTCCGCATCGGCTGTGAAGCCTTCATACGTTTTGAATTCTGCGGATACTTCGGTACCGGTATAAACGTCATCAATTACGGTTGTGGTGGGTGTACCGTAGTTGCCTTCGGTATCCATGAAGTATTCTTCTACCTTGTAGGATGTTGCGTATGCAAATACAGCGGTAAGAGTTGCATCGCCCGTGCGATCGGTAAGCGTTCCGGGATTTACAACTTCATCCGTCCATGCACCGGAAGCGGTCCAGTACAGGAACTTGGCACCTTCCAGGGAAACTGCGGGAACAACGATTTCATCACCGGCTTTGTACTTGATCGGAGCAATGTAGCCTGCATCGGATGTTACAAAACGCAGAGTGTAGATCTTTTCCCAGTTTGCAGTAAAGGTCTTGTCACCTGTGCTGCCTGCAGTAATTGTGATGGAGTCAACTGCTTCGTCAATGCCATCACCGGTCCAGCCTGCAAATTCATAGCCGGGTCTTGCGGGAGCACCGATCACGATTGCATCGGATTCAATATTATACGTGGTCGGGAATGCATGGTTGCTGAGAACCTGATTATAAGTAATGGAGTAATTAACAACGGATACAATGGGAGTTACAACGATATCGCCCGCGATGGAAGCACCCTTGATGGTAAGGGTTGCGGTCTTGTAACCGTCGGTGGAAGTGTAAGTAAAGTCTTTCTTGTTTGCTGCTTCCTTGCCGCCGATCTTCACGCTGATCTTATTGAAGAGCTTATATCCGTTTTCGGCGGAAAGGGTTGCAGTATAATCCGTACCTGCCGTAGCAACATTTTCACCGGTTGCACCGTTGAATACGGCGTTGCTTTCGATTACGGAAAGAGCATAACTATTGGCTGTCCATGTTGCAGTGAACTTGGCAAGACCTGTTTTGCCGACAAGAGAAAGGCCTGCGGCGTATTTTTCATTTACTACCCAGTTGGATTCTTCACCGATTTCGGTGCAAAGCCATCCGTTGAAGGTATAGCCGGGGCGTGTGGGAGTGGGAAGAACACCTTCTCCGCCTTCGGGACGCTGTACTTCGCCAGCGGTGTTATAAATCATGAATGCAGGAGATACAATACCGGATGCGGCATTGAAAGAAAGGGTATAAGAAACGGAATTGTATTCGGCTTTCAGAACGACGTTACCATACTTGCCTTCCAGAGAAGAACCAAGGGCTGCATCGCTGCCAAGTGCCCAGTTGCCGTCTTCGTCGGCTTGTTTAACCGTCCATGCAACACCCATATAACCTGTCTTTTCAGGAGTGGGCAGCTCATCAGTGCTTTCGATCGTGTAGGTGATTGCAGTAATTTCTTCGCCGCCGTCAACATCAAACGTTACGGTATATTCATTTGCCGTCCATACGGGTTCAACACTGACATCACCGTAAAGGAGTTCGGAAGCGAAAGGTTCATCGGCATCAATGACACCGTCGGTGAAAACTTCTGTCCAGTTGTTGCTTCTGTCGCCGACAACTTCAAATTTCCAGCCTGCAAAGGTATAACCTGCTTTTTCATCGGCACCGAGAGAGAATCCGACCTCACCGAAACTGTATTCAAGCGTACTGCCGTCATTGAAAGTTACGGTATAGTGCAGTTCATGTGCTTTGGGAGTGAGAGTGACATTGTCATTAACAACAAACGTATAGGTGGAAGCAGAACTTACAAGATTGCCGTCTGCATCATACCAGCCTTCAACTGCATAACCGGGCGGGCAGATCGCACTGACGGTGGCTTCGGAACCGTGGAGATAAGAACCAGCACCTGTTGCTTCGGTAATATGTTCCGCAGTGTTCAGCGTTACATTATAGGAATTACGATTATAATAAAGGTATACAGCGAGAGTGCCGTCAGCGGCAATTTCAGCAGTGGTAACATCCGTATCGCCCACTTTTGCTTTGCTGTAAGTGAAGCCTGTCAGAGTCTTTGCAAAATCAGCAACCGTGATTTCAGAAGCAGTCGTACCCTTGAACGTTTCAATGAGATGTGCTTCATAATCCGTACCGTCTGCCGTCTGTTTCATGTGGTAAACGGTGTAAGGAGTGTCCGTGTTGGGAATCCACTGTGCTTTGAGGGTAACGTTACCTGTGTTACGTCTGAGAGCAGTGTTGTATTCGACAACGGTATCTTTCGTCCACGTACCTTCCGCTTCGGTAACGATCCATTTCTGGCTGAATGTATAACCGGTCTTTTCGGGGATCACATTCAGTCTTTCGGCGGATTCGTAAGTATAGGTCTTGGGTTCAAGTTCTTCACCGCCGTCGGTATCAAAGGTAATGGTATAGTCGGTCGGTGTCCAGATTGCATAGAGAGTCATATCCACGTCGATCTTGACCGAATCACCGGGGTGATATGCAACGGCACCTGCTTTGGTTTCGCTCCAACCCCGGAAAGTATAACCGTTACGGGTGGGGATTTCTGCGGGAATGGTAAAGGTGTTTTCCGTAATGGTGCCGCCTGCATTGAGATACTGGGTTGCGGTCAGTGCGGCAGGAGCATTTTCACCCTTGTTTGCATCGAATGCCAACGTATGGTCATGGCGTTCATAAATTGCATAATAAACATAAGTATTTTCGGCAAGATCTGCTTCGTTGAGAGTATAAGCCGTGTTCAATGCCACTTCGGGTACATTGACGGCATCTTTGTCATCACGGAAACCGAGAATGGTGAACGTACCGCCGTTACGTTTGATATTATCGACACCTGCGGCAGAAGTTATTTCACCCGTAGTCTGTGCATTATAGAAGATCAGCGGGATGATTCTCTGTGTGGGTGAACCGGTTCTCGTATAATAACTGAACTGGAAGTTGATTCGTCTGCTGAAGATTGCATAGATGGTGGAGTTGTATCCGACAATGACGGAAGATCCGCCCGTGATGGCATTCTTATCGGTAGACCAACCGGAATATGCCCAACCGTCTTTGGAGGCAGTGTTGGTGGTGATGAACTGATAAGCACCGGAGTCATCGATACCGACGACCATCGTGTCGGAAGTCTTGGAGGTGGTGCCGCCGTTGGTAGCGGCATCATAGTAGACATTGATAGCAAGATTTTCAGCTGCATCAATAATTGCCTGCTGATAAGAGGACATGGTAGCAGCCGTGAAAGAAGAGCTGTAGTAGTCAGAATAATCGTTGATGCAGTTCAATGCATTGTTCAGAGCCGTACCGAGAGCATTGTAGGATGCAGTGGTATATCTGCCGGATACATAATAATCATTATACTGATTGTATGTCATCTGCAGTTCTTCCAGTTCGTCAGAAACGTCGGTTGTACCTGTGGTATTGACATACGCATGATTATCATGGCAGGCACGGTTGGACTGTGCACCGTCTTCCTGTGCAAGGTGGATATAGTCACCGCCTGCATCCTGGTTCAGGTCAGCAACGGAACTGTTGTTCAGATAACGTGCATAGTTACCGTTTGCGGCAGAACTGCCTTCGTTGTTGACAGCATAAATAAAGGTAAGCGGCTTACCGACACGGGTATCGTGGGTGTTACAGAAATAAAGGTATGCACCGCCTGCTTCTTGATTCAGATCATTTGTTGAAGACTTTTCCCACGTTACATCATACGTTTTACCGGACAGGGAAAAACGGTAATATGCCGGCCATGATGGACTGCTGGCAATATCTGCGGTTTGGTCGGAGGAAATTGCCATTTTGGTGTATGCCACCTTAGGATCATCGGACATACCGAAACCGAACTTGATGTAGTAACCGCCGGCACCGTCATTCAGGTCAACGTCGGTCGGATAATAGTAACCTGCATTCTTAATATCTTTGGCAAGGTTGGTGGTGACGGCCCATTGGCTTTTACTCCTTACCTCGATTTTCGAAACAAAGGTTGCACCGGATTGATGGTAATAGTAATGATAGCCACCGGATCTGTAATTGATGGTGGAGATATCGTCTGTGCTGGCAGCGGAGGATTCCACCGTCAGAACATCCTTGATTTCATCTGCAAGCGGACCGAAGCCTACTGAAAACAGCGGAACCACAAGGCAGAGGACAAGAAGCAGAGAAATCAACTTCTTTGTCAGGAACTTTGCGTTTGTCATTCGAACAACACTCCTTTTTTTACTTTACGGCAGAATTATCCCGTAAAATATAGTTACTTATATTATACTGATTTTCATAAAAATGTCAACAAAACTTTAATTTGCGTGTCATGTAATACTACACAAAATTTACTTTTTGTTTTTTGAGGTATTGCACAAAAATAACACCATGTGCAAAATCACAGGGTGTTATTCCGATTATTTACATTCAATTTACACAAAAGGGTGTTATCAATCTTTCAAATACATACAAATCTGTTCTTGCGTGGGCAAAAAGGTTACATCCGAACAGCACGCAACGGTCGGTTCGGTTGCATCCGAATAATAAAAAGGTGAAGCATTGTCATTTTCATATTGCAGACAATCTTCTTCCCTGCCGAAATCGGGCACTGCAAAGGGTGCGGAACCGTTGAGAATGCTTCTGTGTGCAAGGATGGCAACCGCGGAAAGAGTGGTTGCAAAACGGTAATCAAAAACAGGCGGCGTGCCGTTGCGGATGCTGTCAAAGAAATGCAGGATCACGAAGTAATCTCCGCCGCCGTGGCCTGCGGCTCTTGCGGATTTGCGGTCTTCCGTCTTCCATTTCGGTTTATAAAGATTGACCTCTTTTTTTCCTGCGGGAATCTGCCATGCGTTATAACGCAACATGACTTTATCCCCCATACCGCGAAGATTCTCGATCTGTCCTTTTTCACCGCAGATGCGATAGGAGTTGCCGTGTGCACCGAAAGCGGAACATCCCGTTACCTTAAATACGGAGCCGTCCGTATTCTGTGTTGTAATGATTGCCGCCACATCGGAAACGTGACCTGCCGTGGGACAATCCGCCGGCAGAGGATGATTGACCGCCATTGCCGTCACGCGGGCAGGAACGGAACCCGTTGCATACATAATCGGAGCCAGCGAATGGGTGATATAATAGGATCGCGGCAGGAAATTACGCCAATGCTTTTCATACGGACGAATGGAACGCACGGCAGGGGTATCATACCAGTCCATCGGATGATTGTATTCCCCCTCGGCATAGTATATCTTCCCCAACGTACCCGAATCGCAGACATTCTTCATTTCCTGATTGAAAACCATAAAGGGATAGTTTTCGGCAAGCATATAAACCGCACTGCTTTTTCGTGCGGCACGTGCAAGGGCGGCACATTCAGAGAGTGTGGATGCCGCCGTGCATTCACTCAGCACGTGGATCCCCTTTTCAAGACAGCGGATCGCATAGGGGGCGTGTTCATGGAAAAAGTTTGCAAGCAACACCGCATCCATAGGATGTTCTAAAAAAGAATCAAAGTCGGAATATACCGCAACATTTTTCGGAAGATCTTTTTTAACTTCTTCCACCTGCTTTTCGTCTTTTTCACAAACGGCAACGATCTTTCCGCCGCACGCTTTGATGGAATCAAAAAAAGAAGAACCGCGGCGTAAACCAAAAATGCCGATTCGGATTTCCTGCATACCGAACACCGTCCTTATCTAATATGTAATGTATAATTTATCACAAAAATAAGATTTAGTAAAGCGGAATTATTTAAAAATTTGTGTTGACATACGCTTTTGTTTTTGCTATACTTATTGAGCAAAATACATTGGGGTGTGGTGAAGCGGTAACACATCGGACTTTGACTCCGCCATTCGTTGGTTCGAGTCCAACCACCCCAGCCAAAAAAATCCAAGTCGAAAGACTTGGATTTTTTTATCCATTGCGAAAGCAATGGTATATCATCACGCGTTAGCGTGTATATCATCAAAGGCGGCGTGCCGCCTTTGTATCTCATCACACCGTTAGGTGTGTATTAAAAAGCTTTCGCAATGATGATATACAAAACTTCGTTTTGATGATATACAACTTTTTCAAAGTTGATGATATACCATTCCTTGCGGAATGGATGATATACAATGCTACGCATTGATTTTTGTGCAATCATGTAGTATATTCTTTTTAAGGAAGTGATTATATGGCCCAGAATTATCTTCTTGCATACTCCGAGCAATTGGCAACCGACATCGCAATGCTTTGCAATGTTATAAATGCTCCGGAAAAAATGTCAGATCAGATTCGCAGAAGTTCAAGCAGTGTTTATGTCAACATCCGTGAAGCAAACTACGCTCAAAGCAAAGCTGATATGATTGCTAAATTTGAGATATCCTTAAAAGAATGCAATGAAACAGAAGGATGGTTACAATTGCTTTACAACACGAAAGCTATAGATGAGCAGACTTTCAAAAATAACAGAAATCTCTGCGGCAGAATAAGAAGAATGCTGATTGCAAGTTGCAAAACATTAAAAAACAAAGGTTAAATCAGCCGCATGGCTGTATATCATCGGCCGCATGGCTGTATATCATCAGCCGCAGGCTGCATATCATCAGCCGCATGGCTGCATAT
>JAZNRU010000045.1:0-45166 GCA_045590895.1 Acutalibacteraceae bacterium | reverse complement strand
GGAGTTTCGCCCATTGCGATGGGCGATAAGGGCTCTGCCCTTAACCCGCAAGCTTTTGCAAAAGCTTGACCAAAAATCTTTAAATACTGACGAAGTAATCTACTCTGTGCGAACAGTTCACTAAATCATAATTTACTGCACCAAAAAACGCAGAGATGAACTTTTCGGCTCTTCTCTGCGTTTGGTTCAGGTAAGAAAAACGGTTTATTCCGTATCTTCCTCAAAATCGGGTTCAACGATGTAATCCGAAAGAATGTCAATGACGTCCTGTGCAACACCGAACAGTTCCGAGCTCATGCCCTGTCCCGATACGTCCACCATTGTGACGGCATACTTGGGATCGGAGACGGGGAAAGCCATGGTGATCCATTTGTTGTTACGGTATTCGGTGATCTCTGCCGTGCCCGTTTTGGCGTAGATCTCATCGTAGTCGCCCTTGTAGGTCAAACCGTAGGTTTTGTTGGCGGCCTGTGTCATACCCTTGCGAACGGCCTGCAAGGCTTCTTCGGAAATGGTATATTCCAGTTTTTCGGGCTCGGTCTGCTCAACGATCCTGTCTTTGGGATCGACGACCTTGCTGACAAAATAAGGTCTGTTCATCGTGCCGTCCGTTGCAATGGCAGACACGAAAGCGTTCATATACAGGGGGGTGATCTGTGTGCCGCCCTGTCCGAACGAAGACTGAATGACCTCATTCTTGTCGGCATGTGTCATTTTGTGTTCCTGGTTCAGTGTGCCCAACTGGGTGATGATCGTATCGTTCATGCCCAATTTCTGAAGTCCCGTAATGTACGTGCCTGCGGAAAAAGAATTGCCGCGGGTACACAGTTTCCAGACGGAGGTGCTGAACCAGACGTTGGAGGAACGCTGAATGGCGTACGCAAGATCGCATTCGCCGTTTTCACCGCTTTCATAGTTTTGGATCGTCTCCACCTCGGGATCGCCGAAATCGGCAACGCCCGTATCGTACATACTTTCCGTGCATTCATTGTCCACCAGAACACAGGCGCTGAGGAGTTTGAATACGGAACCCGGTGTCAGTTTACGCATGGCCTTGTTGACAAATTCACTCGTCTGATACATTTCATACGCTTCATCGGCAGATACGGTCAGATCGTAGGTAGGCATGCTGACCATCGCGATCACGGCACCCGTGTTGCAGTCGGAAACCACGACGCAACCGTCGTCAATAGAAGATGCAACATTCAGGATACGTTGCTGAATTTCGGCGTTGACGGTGGAATACACGTCGTTTCCTTCGCCTCTGCTGATGTTGATCTTACGGGAACCGACCAGTTCGGGATTGAAATACGCTTCAATACCGTCGTTGCCGAAAGAGGATCCCAAAAGATGCGAAAAGGCTTCGGGATAGGGATAATCACGTACTTTTTCACCGGATTCGGTGGAGTAGGTCCGTGCAAGAATGACACCTTCGCTGTCATAGACCGTGCCGCGTACGTTCGTGGTTGCAAGATCACGAACGGCGATTTCGCCGTATTCGGGGTTGCTTGCGGCAATGGTGTTGCCCTGCATGGCAACCGCCGTGATGCCGATCACAAACAGGACGGCAAGGAACATCATAAAACTCAGACGCGTAAGAATGATGCGGTTTGTCACTTCACTCGTCAGCGTTGTATTTCGCATCACGGAAAACAGACGTCTGACCTTTTTCGTACCTTTGCCGGGCAATCTTCTTTCTTTATTCAAAGCGGAATTCTGCTGACTCATTGACAAGCACACCTCCTTTTACCTGTTCACTGTTTTCCCATTGCATTCTGCTCTTTTCTTTTTGTCTGAAGTAATCAATATCCGCCCAGATCATACAACCGATCATCATAATGCAGGCGGAAAAACTGGAACCGCCCGAACTTACAAACGGCAGGGTAATACCCGTCAGGGGGATCAGATTGTTGACACCGAGGACGTTGATGAACATCTGCATAAGGATGGATGAAATCATAACAAATACCAGATTGCGGCTGAACGCATGGCAATTTGTCGTAATCAGTGCAAAAGCGGAGTCCGCAAGAAGAAGATACGCAAAGAGCATGACGATAACACTCGCAAGACCGCCGCACTGCAGAACGCTGGTGTAAATATAGTCGGATGCACCGACGGGAACGTAATTGAAAATGGGAGCATTGAAGGGGAAAAATCTGCTGATACCGATGGCATCCAGTGCCGCGGAAGCCTGGAAAGAATATTGCGTACGCAGTACTTCACGCACGCCGGGCAAGGTGTCGGGATCGGTACCGTCAATGTCCTTGACCACCATGTAACGCATATAGATCTTTTCGTAGTTTGAGGTGAACAGACTTACGATCTTACCCGTTACTTTTCCGTATTCACGTCCGACGAACAGATTTTTCTTTTCCTCCTGTGCTTCGTTGCCGCCCGTCAGTTCACTTTCTTCGGCAGTGCCCGCACTGCTTTCGGCATTGAGTTGTTCTTCAAACTCATCCACCTGTTCCTCTCCGTATTTTTCCTCAATGTAAGTATTGCCCAGACCGATGATAACGGAGAATGCAAGACCTGCAATAAGACATACGACGAGAAGAATGGCAACGATCGCAATCCAGTTGCGGTGACTGATGAGCAGGAAGAATATAAACACGGCAAGAATGACGAGAATACTGCCGAATTCACTCTGTAATACGAAATAAGCACAAATGGCGGCAAAAGCGATGAGTTCAAGGATCATCTTCTTGAGAAAACTCATTTCTTTGTCGGAAGCACCCGACACAAAGGAAATATAAAACAGGAAAACGACCTTCATATATTCACCGGGCTGTACGGAAAACGGACCGATTCTGATCCACTGTCCCATGCAGGCGAACACCACGCAGAGAACGGCGAAGCCACCCAGGAATATGTAACTGAGAATGGTAAGACCGCCTGCTTTTGATTTGGTATCGGCATTGCTCCATATAAACTTCCGCAGGGCGATACACACGCCTGCAACGGCCGCTGCAAGAATCAGACCGACCACGGTGTTTATACCGACATCGGCAACGACACCCGAAACGGATCCGCCGATGGACGGAAAGCGTTTTGCAAACACGGACTGTCCGCTGATACCGGCACTGATGAGAATATTGAGAGCACACATGACCTGCCCGAATACCATGGACTGTTTTACCATAGATGCGACGTAAGTCAGCACGTCAAGCACGACAAACGCGGCACCGACGTACAGAATTTCCTTGCGGAAATAAAATCCGCCTACCAGGCAAAGAGCAAGATAGATCTGATAGGCAACGGGAACCCAGAACTGAATCGTGGGATTGCTCATCAGACTGCGGAATTTAAGCAGCAATACGATCGGACGAAAATCTGCTGATTCAATCGTTTCGATCTTTGGCTTTTCAAAAAATTTCATTCGATCACTCGTCTCCTTTCAAAAAAATCAATCCGTTTCTTCGTCATCGGATGCATCACCGCCGTTTTGCGAGGTTGCACAGGCGGGAATCGGCTCCTGCGGTGTTGCGGGTGCAAAATTCGCCGCAAACGCATTTGCATCCGCATGGATGGTTACGATCTGTCCGTCAGATGCATCTTGTGTACTGTCAAAGGATGCAAAATTGGCGGCAAACGCCCCCGGATCGGAGGGTGTATCCGCTGCAGAAGCAGGAACATCAACCACCTGCGTATAGCCTGTGCCGTTTTCGGAAGCAAACAGACTTGCGGCAAACGAACCGTGCAATGCAGCATTGATAAGCGAAGCAAGATCGGAATTCTGCGAGGACTCCGGTGCTTGCATATTCGGAACGATGGGCGGGATCACCGCGGCAGGAGTTTCGACCGGGGCATCCTCTGCGGGTACAACGGGCGGGATCACTGCGGCAGGAACTTCAACCGGTGCGTCCTCTGTGGGTACAACGGGCGGGATCACTGCGACCGGCACTTCAAACGGCGCATCCTGTGCGGGAGTTTCGGTTACGGGAGCCGCAGGTGCATCGGTGGTTTCGGTTGCAGGTGCATCCGTATTTTCGTCCGTCGGTGTACAGTCACTCTCACTTGTGATCGGTGAGACGGCCGGATGTGCCCACGCTTCAAAATAATAGATACCGCCGATATTAAAACGTACGTAAACCGGCTCGTCGGGATTGCTGACCGGAACGCGGATGGCGTTGTGCAGATCGGTCTGTTCACGGTTTCCGCTTGCAAACAGAGACCAGTCACCGGGCAGATACGGCTCATCCGTTTCCTTGATGGGAACGTTGAATCCGCCGCTGACGAGCATAAAGACGTAACTGTTGATCCCTTTATCAAAAAACACCGAACAGTAGATCTCACCGACGCTGATTTTCGTGGGATCCAGATATATGTCAAACTGCGGTGCGTTACCGACGGAAAATGACTTTTTCTGCGTGCAAAGGCAGACCGCATCGGGATCCGTCCAGCCCTTCAGACTGAATCGGATGTGCAACGTATGGAGTTCGTTGTCTTTCACAACCGTTTTTTCAGCTGCTTTGTCCGCTTTTTTATCCATTCCGAACAGACGAAGCATATCCAGCCACTGTTCTTTGAGCGTATCCAAAGAGAGGGCTTTTTTCAGATCATCAATCAAAGATTGAATCACTTTGGGACATTTCATATTCAAATCTCCTTTCGTTTATATCGTCACGGTATTCAGCAACACAGCCGTAACAGTGCCGTGACCAGCATCACGACGGCTGCGGGAAGAATATAGTCTGCGGTCACGTTACGCCGCAGAAGCAAAACCTGTAACAGGATCAGAATACCGCCGATGGAAGCAAAAACGGCAGGTATGGCCGTAGTTAAGATATTCGTCGGCATGGAGACGGGAATAACCACGAACAGAATCCAGACCGCCAGCAAACTCACAAGACACAGCGGCACAAGGGGTAAAAAGCGAAGAAGTGTCTTTTTCACATTCGACATCTTGCCTTTGTTTTCGTCAAACACGCCTGCCGCGGCTCCCGTAAAGGGATACAGACACAGGCAGAATTCTTTACGCAGACTGATGAGCAGTTCCGCATAAGCAATGCGGCCGCCCTGTTCGCCCAGCACGTCCGTTGCAAGAACGGCAAGTTGTCTGAACATCAGTTTCTCGATCTTCGGTTGTACGGGCATCGTGGGCTTGAATTTCGTAATACGCAGAATTTCGGGTACGTGAACGGAGAAATCCTGCCACGTGCAATCCCCCTCAAGCAATTCACAAAGGCGGTCCAGAACGGCAATGCGTTTTTTAGCTGCTTCGGTTGCGGAAACGGGGAAAGAAATTTCAGCGAGTTTTGCAAAGGTGTTGTACTGTTCACCCAGCGGCTCAACCGTCGGCCATTTCGGAATGACGGTTTCGGGAAGTCCCGCGGTCTTTACGCAGAACACCATCTCATCGTAAGTGATCTTTTTTTCTTTCAAAACGGCAATGATTCTGTCACAAAGACCGACTTCCTGACAGATGCGTTTTTTGCAGACACTGCAAAGCCATGCCAGCGTATTGCAATCGGGCACCTGCATGAGCAGTTCTTCACAGTGTTCTTCCATGACCTCGGTCACCGCTTCTTTGGTTTCGGGTGCCTCAAACATGGAATTCAGACAGCCCATCCAGTTGGCGTCTTTCTCTTTTTTATAGCCTTCGACAGCCGCAACGGCTACCTGTGCGGCATAGTCGGGGCTGTAACGCTGCAAAGACAAAACGCCCTCAAAAACATTGGCAGGTGTCGGTTTAGAGGGAAGATACAAGGTCAGATTCATGCCGGCTTTGATCGTTGCAATCAGTTGAAGTCCTTTTTTATCGGCGGCAAAACGGTTGTACAGTGCCGTCAGTTTTCTGACTTTGGTTGCATAATCGCACGAAGAACAGGCCGCCGCATACAGCAGGAAGAAGGACTGCACGGCTTTTTCGGAAAGACGGGATACGGGGCAGTTAAACAGAGGATTGGCCTCCATGGACGAAGCGACCGCAGGTCTTGTGATGAATTGCAGATTGCGGATGAGTGCAGGTGCACTCATTTCAAACCATGCGGCATCCATGGTGGAAAACAGATCCTGCGGCAGTGCTTGCGTCAGTTGCCGTTCGGGCAGTTGCAGGTTTTTCACACTGCGAAGCATCAGATACAGAAGATCGGCGGAAACCTGATTACGCTGTCCGCAGACCAGTGCCCACGTCTGCACGACGGGCAGAATGTTTGCACGGTACGCATCCATTCCGTTTTGTACAATATACATACCCATGGCGGTAAAGATACCGAGGGGGTCTTCTTCTTCGGTGACAGCCGTCGGTGCGGTGAAATCGTAATCGGCAGGACAGGCGGCACTTATGAAACAGTAGTTGCAATCAAACGCACTGTCTGCCGTGGCGGGATCGGCGGCAAAACGCATACGCACCGAAGGCAGAAACAGATCGGGCAGAAGCAACAGCACGAACGCACCCGCTTCCGCCGTAAGCGGATGTACGCAGTTGTCAACGGCCGTTCCCGCAAAGCGGAAAAACGAAGGCTTGCGGGTGAAAAACGGACGGAATGCAAGGCTTACGATCTTTGCAAGATGTGCAGGATCGGCAGTCAGCGTTTTGCCGATATGCTGTGTATGGACATACTGCAACGTTGCCTTTTCCGTGGGCAGGATCTCGGGTTTCTGCAATCCTCTTTCCCTGCTTTTTGCCACGAGCAGAGAGGTAAAAAGATTGATCGCCGCATCGTTTTCGTTTATATTCGCGGCGGCAAACTGCTTTTCATCCACCAGAACGGTATGATAGAAAAAGTCTCTGGGACGGGTAACGTCACGGCTGATAAATATTTTACAGAACCGTTGCAGGGGGGCACAGTACAAAAGGCGTTCTTCACAGTGTTCGCCTGCGGATTGCACCGAACACATGAAATTCACCAGTTGTGCCTGCATATTTTTCGGAAATCCGGGAGTAACCGAAGTGATGTCGGCACCGCCCTGCGGACGGGAGGCGTAATAAAAAGCCTCATAAAAAACATCGTAATTCATATAAGAACGTCCTTTCAATAAATGCTGTGCAGGAAACCGAGCAAGGGATCGAACAGGTTTTTCGGTGCCCATGCGGCAGGTTCGATCTTCATCGGGCTGTTGACCGCATCATAGTTTGAACCCAGTGCGGAAAGCAGGAAAAATCCGATGTCGCTGGAGCATTTTCCGGCACTTTCAAAGTCAAAGCCGTATTTTGCAAAAATATTGCGAAGAAAATACGTATTCATCAAACGGCGGCCATCATCCGATCCGCGGACGGGCTCCGTTGCATCGGGAAGATCGGTATAGAACATTTTGTCTTCAGCGAGCAGACTTCCTACCCATTCATCGGCATTCTTCCACGGGAAAACCTCCGCAAAGTGACGGTGTTGCACGAGTTCACCGTACAACTGCATGATCTCGTCCTGTCCGATCGGTTGCAGAAGCGATTGCTCCAGCAGGCGGCGGTTATAA
Organism: Acutalibacteraceae bacterium; assembly: GCA_045590895.1. Lineage (GTDB taxonomy): Bacteria > Bacillota > Clostridia > Oscillospirales > Acutalibacteraceae > RUG806. The sequence goes on along the minus strand of JAZNRU010000045.1, from coordinate 37,750 downwards.
TGGCACAGGGCTCCGCCGATCTCCTCGGGTGAATAATGAAGAAAATTCTGTGCAAACAGCTCACCGAGTATCTTTGCCGTATTCGGCCGTGCATCGGGAATATTAAACGTGATCACACGGACAAAGCCTTTTACAAACAGGTCAACGAGAGTTTCTTTCAGAATTTCACAGAACCTGCTCTTGTCTGCTTTGGGAATCATAAAACCGAAATAGGGTGCACTCAGATTGTGCGGTGTCTGCATGAATCCCGTTACGGATTCCAGACCCGTTTCACTGCAGATATCGGCAAAGAAGAACAGTGCGTGGCAATGGCGGAACTTGTCGACGTCGGTAATACCCTGCTCTTTATCTTTCAGATTTTCACCTGCGTAGTCGGAAATACTCAGAAAGCGGACCGTTTCAACACGGTCGTTTTCACCGTATTTTTTCAGGATCAGCAACAAAGGCAGGGCGGCGGTTGCGTTGTTTGCCTGTGCGGCATCCGGACGTGCATTGCCGAATACATCCGCATTGGCGTTCGGATTCCACGGATCAAAGTTGCCTGCATTGGCATTGTTTGCGACACCTGCACGCAGGTTTCTGGCGGCGGCAGCGGTACGGCGTGTCTGATCGGGCAATTCACCGTTTTCGCAGAAATTGTTCATGCGGCTTTCAAGATAGGGGTTGATACCCTCCGCCAGACAAAGCTCATATTCCTTTGAAATTCTGTAATGACCGCCTTTTCTTTTCAGAAATGCCGCCAGCGTGATCTGCCAGACCGATTTACCCGTGGACGGATCGCCGATGAGATTGACGTGCAGGGTTTTGTCGTTCAGATCAAGCACGCACGCGGGCAGGATCATATTGCAATGCGGACAAACGGGCTCCAGACCAAGGGCAAGGCAATGATGATCCGCACTCAACCGATCATCGGTCACATACAGTGCAAACTGATTTTCATGAATGTCGACGTATACTTTGGGTTGTCCTTTTTTGTCATAGGCACGCAGAAAACAGGCGTACCAGAAATCGTTGATAACGTGGCAGTAATTGCTTCCTTCGTAGTTTTTGGGTTCCTGTACGCCGTTGTTCTCACACAGCAGACGGGTGTTGTGGATCACGTCGGAAAGTTCGTTTGCGGCAAGATTCTGCGGCATTTTCCACCGCAGAAGATTGTTTTTCTTATTGGAGAGCAACGTTTTGATTTCGTCAAGAGACAGGTCATCTATTGCTTTTTTGTTCGGATTCTCCACGGGCAAACTGCCGCCCGCGGTCGCGGCACTTGCTTTTTTACGCTGTTCAATTTGCAGTTTTCTCAATCTGCATTTGTAATGCTTACTTGAATAAAGCGGCTTTTTCTGGATCGTTCCTTTGCAGAACGGACAGTTGAACGTTTCTTTTTTCATTTTGAACGGTCTCCTTTATCAATAGATAGGAAATTCCCATTTTTCATTTTTACCGACCTGCAGATAGATCGCAAACGTACGGTCGGCATCCGCAATAAGGTAGCAGGTGTTGTAGGTCAGAAATTTGCCTCTGTTCGTGATCGGACGGGACAATCCGACCGCAACGCCGTCTTTGTTGAGTTTATAACAGTACAACTGATTCTGATATTGGGGAGTATCTCTTGCCGTCAACCCTTCCGTTTCATTCCGGACGTTGTGCTGACGCAATGTATACATCAGACTGTTCTTGGGTATCACCGACAGTTTTTTGACGGGGCTCTCCTTCAGATCGAGGATCTCCCCCTGCGGTGACATCAGCACCATTTCGGTAAGCGGTGTCTCTTTCTTGCCGACACGCTGATAGCCGACGTAAGAAACGATGCGGTTTGCACGGTCACTGTAATTGTAGCACTGGCACTTGGCATACAGATGCGTGGGTACACCTTCCAGATTCTTGTTCATTATATTGGAAAGACGGATATAAAAATTGCTCGTTGTGATCTTTTCACGCAGTTCTTTGAGTTTTATCATGGTTTCTCTCTCCTTCACAGTTCAATCAAACTCACACCAAAGGTTCTATGCACTCAAATTCGCCGTTTCGCAGAATTTTAACAAGGGTTTCGTTGTCCGTTATGCGGCGTTCTGTGAGAATGCCGCCCATCAGCGGTTTTTTCAGATGATGAAAATCGCCGCCGCCCGTACACAAAGTCAGTCCGTTTTGCTCTGCCCATGCAAGGGCTTTCGCCCTTTCTTCGGGGCTGTCCTTGCCGTTGAGCACTTCCACACCGTCCAGATACGCGGGATTGCACCGTGTCATCCATTCACGGAACGGATGTGCCTGGATCATCAATATCCCCTGTTCACGGCAAAGTTGCGACAACTTTTTCGGGTATGCACGCAGAAGATTGCCGTTGTTTTTCAGGAAATTCTCCACGTCCCCGAACAAAAGATAATCGTTGATGGTGGCGTAGAAGCGGATCTCACAGCCGGGAAGCACGGTAAAATCGGTTCCCTGTGCCGCCGCAAATGCCGCACGGTAACCGCGGAAATAAAAATCGGTGTGCTTTTGCGGACAAAACAGTTTCGTCAGCGGAAAGGTCATGGGTGAAAAATGGTCGGTCACCACGATGCCGTCGTAACCGTGCTCACGGTACGTCTGCACGACCTCTTTTGCCGGTGCGGTTGCACACACGCTCGTTTCCCGCGTATGGCAATGAATCTCATACTTAAACATGGAATCTCCTTATATCGTATCGTAACTCTATTATATGAAAAAGCGGAAAAACGCCGCAAAGGGGGGGGGGATCAGAATAAATTTTCATTTTTCATTCTTTCCGCAATCCGTTTTCCCGTTTCGGTCTTCAGGTTTTCCAAACCCTGCATCCATGCGGCGGCATCCGCATCGGAAAGCAGACCGGGATACTGTTTTTGCAGACAGCGGTAGGTAAAGATCGCCTGCAGATCGTCTATATCTTTTGCAACCAGTGCATTATACGTCTCCTGTGCCGTCCATTCTTCCCACAAAGCACGGTCGGACTGCGTGCAATCACCCGACAGCAGGCTGTCCTGTGCCGCACGGCGTTCGAGTTCGTCATAGTACGAGGGATCTTGTTTTTTGACGGTGCGTGAAATATCCCCCGTGACCGCTTCGGGCAGATCGTGCAGTAAGAGCATCTGCAGAACTCTCTGCTTGTCGTAGGTCGCATCCGCCGCCGTTTCGGGCAACAGAAAATGCCCCAACAGCCAACAGCCGTAAACGTGTTCGGCAACGCTTTCGGGTTGCGGCACGCCGCGATCCGTCCAGCCCGTACGCGGTATGTGGGCAAGGCGGGAAAACAGGCTGAATTTTTGTTCTTCGGTCATCAAACGCACCCCATCCCGAAATTTTTTGATATCTTTGCAATATAATATTATATATTATCGTTTTAATAATTGCAACATTAACATATTGATAAATTATGATTTATCAGCTTGCAAAAACCGCCCGACACATTTCTGCGTTCGGGCGGTTGCGTTTATTTTGTATTGTGCGATCAGATGCGGGCAACGCCTGTATCTCTTGCGGCTTTTGCAACGGCGGCGGCGACGGTGGGACCGACACGTTCGTCGAATGCGTGGGGAATGATGTAATCAGCCGTGAGTTCTTCGTCGGAAACAAGACCTGCGAGAGCAAGTGCGGCTGCAACTTTCATTTCTTCGTTGATCTCGGAAGCACGAACGTCCAGAGCACCTCTGAAGATGCCGGGGAAAGCAAGGACGTTGTTGATCTGGTTCGGGAAGTCGCTTCTGCCGGTACCGACAACAGCGGCTCCAGCTTCTTTTGCGAGGTCGGGCATGATCTCGGGAACGGGATTTGCCATGGCAAGAACGATGGCATCCCTGTTCATGGAACGGATCATATCCTGGGTGACGACGCCTGCGGCGGAAACGCCTACGAAGATATCTGCACCCTTCATGGCATCGGCAAGCGTGCCTCTGCGATGTTCCGCATTGGTGAAATCAGCGATCATCTGTTTACCGGGAGCGAGATCGTCGCCGTCACAGATAATACCCTTGCGGTCGCATACGAAAATGTCCTTTACACCGAACTTCTTGAGCAGTTTTGCAATGGCAACGCCTGCGGCACCTGCACCCGAGAATGCAACGGTGCAATCCTCGAACTTCTTACCGACAAGTTTGAGAGCGTTGACGAGTGCACCTGCACAGATGATGGCTGTGCCGTGCTGGTCGTCGTGGAAGATCGGAATATCGGTGCAGGCTTTGAGTTTTTCTTCGATCTCAAAGCAGCGGGGTGCGGAGATGTCTTCCAGATTGATGCCGCCGAAGGAGCCGGAAATGAGCTGGCAGGTACGGACGATCTCATCGACGTCCTTGCTCTTGATGCAGAGCGGGAAGGCGTCAACACCGCCGAATTCCTTGAACAGAACGCATTTGCCTTCCATAACGGGCATACCGGCTTCGGGACCGATGTCGCCCAGACCGAGAACGGCGGTACCGTCGGTGATAACGGCAACCATGTTCCATCTTCTGGTCAGTTCGTAACTCTTGTTGATATCCTTCTGGATTTCAAGACAGGGCTGTGCAACACCGGGAGTGTATGCAAGGGAGAGTTTTTCTTTATCGTCTACTTTTGCACGGGCAATGACTTCGAGTTTGCCTTTCCATTCGGCGTGCTTTTTGAGTGATTCGGTCAAATAATCCATTTTTCTATACCTCTCTTATTTTTCCCAGGGGAATACATACTTTGTAAGGCCGAGATCGTCACGCACTTTGCAGATCTCTGCCTGTACGGATTCGTTGATGGGCACACCGGAATCTTTTCTGGAAAGCCAGATATCCCATTCCTTTTCGCCTGCGGAGTAGATTCTGTCCGCACCGGGAGCCTTCTTGGATGCACGGACACTGCGGATGATCTCGCCTGCTTTTTTGCGGGTGAGTTCTTCGCCGAGGAAGTGGTTGGTGTCGATGGCAATGAAGAAGTGACCCAGATGATAAGGCACTTTTTCGCCGTTTTCGCCCTTGCCGTCAAGAGCCTTGCCGTAGTTACCGTCCTGCAGGATGGAGGAAAGCAGTTCAACGACCATTGCGTAGCCGTAACCCTTGTAGCCGCCGAGTGCTTCACCGATACCGCCGAGGGTGGTCAGTGCTGCGGTGCCGTTGCGGATCTGTCTGAGTGCCGCACCTGCATCACCGGAAACTTCTTCACCGTCAAGACCGATGATGGTGCCGGGATGCACGTCTTCGCCGATTCTTTCATAATATTCAACTTTACCGTTCTGGGTAATGGACGTTGCACAGTCAATGACGAAATCGAAATCTTCGTCGGTGGGGATGCCGATGGTCAGCGGGTTGGTACCGAACATACCTTCGACACCGAACGTAGGAGCAACGGACGGACGGGCATTGGTGCCTGTGATGCCGATGCAGCCTGCTTTTGCTGCCATGGATGCATAATAACCTGCAATGCCGTAGTGGGTGGAGTTGCGAACCGCAACCATACCCATGCCGTAGGTCTTTGCCTTTTCGATCGCCATGCTCATGGCTTTGTAACCGATGACCTGTCCCATACCGTCGTGGCCGTCGACAACTGCGGTGCAGGGGGTTTCACGGATGATCTCAAAATTGGTGACGGGATGCTGGATACCGTCGTTGATGCGGTCGATATAGACGGGTTTGAAACGGTTTACACCGTGGGATTCGATGCCTCTGCGGTCGGATTCAAGAAGAACGTCAGCAACGATGGCTGCATCTTCAGCGGGAACACCGACACCTTTGAATGCATCGATCACGAAATCGTTAATGGTTTTCCAATCAACAACTACTTTGGGCATAAGAAATTACCTCCGTTTATTTTATTCCGTTTTATTGCAATTATAGTATACCACCAAAATATTCGATTCGCAAGTATGTTTTTATGATTTTCGTTTTTTCTTTTTACCAAAAATTGCAAAGAAGTATTGACAATTTCACCATAATTTATTACGATAATATTATAAATTGCGGCAAATTTGCCGATGTGAAAGGAGATTTATACCATGCCCGAAATTGAATTGGTCGACACCAATACCTTTTTGCGTAATTTCATTGCAAAGATCAACGACTTTTTCTATGACTTCATTGTAAAAATGAGTTCTGTTTTTCCGCAGTTGAAACGGTATTAAAGCAAAGTTCTCAACAAAGACCGAAAGGAGTGTTTTCCGTATGAAAAAACAAGCAAAAAAAATGCTGAGCCTCCTGCTGTGTGCGGTGCTTCTTATGCACATCGGTGCGATCGCCTTTGCAAACGGCAATGAGGACGTGACCGGACAGTACACCTACAACATTTCAAGCCCCTACGACGGCATTGACTGGGACAACATCAATCAATACAAAGCCTCTCTGCATTCGCACACCGATGCCAGCGACGGCGATCAGACCATTGCCGAAAGCGTGAAGAGCCACTACGATCTCGGTTATCAGATCCTTGCCATTTCCGACCACGCAGTTGTCGGTGTGCCGTGGGATGAAGTGCCGCAGACCGTTCCCATTTACAGATTTTTCAAGTTTTCACGCACGGAAATGCGTGATCCCGTGGTGCTGACGAGCGAAGAACGCGAGCAGATCATCAACGGCACCTATGAAAGTGCCGCACGCGATGCACTTGCAGAACAGCTCGGCTACGATCTGGGCGGTATGATGGAAGTGACGGGGGCTTGCGAAGCCAACGGTGCCACCCCCATCAACGATTGCCACGTCAACACCTTCGGTTGCACGAGCGTGCAGGCAAAAATGGGCGTGTACGGCGATTATGAAACGGTCGTGGAGGACTGCGACGCCGAGGGCGGCTTCTCGTTCCTTGACCACGTGGGCGAATACGTCGGCAGAAACGTTGAGGACGAAGAACGTGCCTACGCACCGTACTACTCCAACAAATTTGCAAACATCTTCCTGGATTACGACTCCTGCGTTGCCTTTGACGTCAACTCCACACGCTACGACGGCGTGATCTGGGATGAGATCCTCAAAAAGACCATCCCCAACGGCAGAAACGTTCCCGGTATTGCATTTTCCGATTCGCACAGCATGGAAGACAACGACTGGGCGTTCACCATGATGCTCATGCCCGAACTCACGCAGGAAGCCTTTGAAGACTGTATGCGGAGCGGTGCGTGGTTCTCCATCGGCAGAGTGGATCCGCTGAATCTCGGTGAAGACTTTGACGGCAAGGGCAATCTTCCCCCCGCCGTATCGAAGATCGAAGTCAACAGAGAAACCAACACCATCACCGTCATCGGCAGCGAATACGACAACATCCAATGGATCTCCGAAGGCAAGGTCATTGCCGAGGGCAAGGATATGACGAGCCTTGACCTGAACGCCTACGAAGACGTGCTCGGTTGCTACGTCCGTTTCCACCTGACAGGCCCCGGCGGCATCCTCTATTCACAGCCGTTCGTCACCATGGCAGAGGGTGTGGAATACACCGCCGATCTGTATGTGACCTTTGACACCGCCATGATCGCACGCCTTTTTGTGGATGTATTCAACGCAACCTTCGGCCACGGCATTTTCGCTACGTTCATTAAGAAAATACTCTGGAATCACGTCTGGTAAACAAAAACGCACGTCTTGCAAATAACAAATGAAAACCCCGCCTGCGGAAAATTTCTTCTCCGCAGGCGGTTGTTGTTTGCAAAAAAAAGGAATACTACACCTGTGAAAAACGGGTTCAGATTATATCCGCCACCCTAAATTTTAGGAAAATCTAAAGTCGATTTTAGATTTTCCTAAAATTTGAGTGTAATATAATTGACACGCGAACAATTTTATGATAAAAAAAGCGATCCCGTTTTGTTTTTCCAGACGTATCAGCCGCCCGTACTGATCGATGAAATCCAAAAAGCACCCGAACTCTTTGAACAAATAAAGATCATGTGCGATGAAAGCGATGAAAAAGGACGGTTCTGGCTGACAGGTTCACAGCAGTATCAGATGATGCAACAGGTCAGAGAAACCATGGCGGGCAGAATCGGCATTCTGCGACTGTACAGCCTTTCCCAACGGGAAAAACAAGGTATGATATCGATTGAAGAACTGGACCTGTCCCTGCCGTCACTGCTAAGGCGGCAAAGCTTTTTTCAAAAAAACAATATCATCCGTGTTTTTCAGCACATCTGGACGGGCGGTATGCCTGCCGTGCTGGAAGCAGACAGTGAAATCCGCACGGAATACTTTAATTCCTACGTTGAAACGTATCTGATGCGGGATGCGACTGAAGTCGGCGGCATTTCCGATCCCGTACGCTTTTCATCCTTTTTGAGTGCCTGTGCCGCATTGGTCGCCCAACAGGTCAATTATGCCACACTTGCGGAGGCTTCGGGCATCAGCGAACCGACCGCAAAAAAATGGCTCTCGGTTTTGCAGGGGCTCGGCATCATATATCTGTTGCAACCGTTTGAAAACAATGAACTCAAACGTCTTGTCAAAATGCCGAAGTTGTATTTTTGCGACACTGCCCTGTGTGCTCATCTTTCCATGTGGCTGTCGCCGCAAACATTGATGAACGGGGCTGCAAGCGGTCACTACTATGAGAATTACGTTGTTATGGAATTGGTAAAATCTTATGCATATTCCCCCGCCAAAGCCAATCTTTCTTACTATCGGGATGCAAATGCCAAAGAAATCGACGTGTTGATCGAGGAAAATGACACCGTTCATCCGCTTGAGATCAAAAAAGCGGCAAATCCGGACAGGCGGGAAATCAAAAAGTATGAATTGATCGACAAAAGCTCGCTGACAAGGGGATGCGGCGGAATCGTGTGCATGTGCGAAGAAGTAATTCCGATTGATGAACGCAACTGTTTTATTCCGTGCAATCTGATCTGAAAACAAAAAACACCGCCTGTGCAGAAGAAATTTTTCGCAGGCGGTTGTTGTTTGCAAAAAAAGGCAAAATACGGGTACAGTAGGAACGTTTATATATAATAGTATATAAAATAAGGAATTTATAAAATTAAAATAAAAATTTTGTTTTTTCTCTTGACTTTTTATTTATTTTTAATATATATTATAAGTAATGTTGATATACTTTTAAGAAAGGAGTATGCGTCATGCCTGAATTTACTTATGAAATCGTAAAAGAATTCGGTGTCATTTCCGAAGGCTCCGGCGGTTGGGCAAAAGAACTCAACCTCATCAGCTGGAACGGCAAAGAAGCCAAGTACGACATTCGTGACTGGGGTCCCGAACACGAAAAGATGGGCAAGGGCATCACCCTTACCGCTGCCGATCTCAAAGCACTCAAAGAGATGCTCGATAAGATCGACCTGTAAAAAAATGACGGAGAGCTGTGAAAAACACTGTTTTTTTACAGCTCTGTTTTTTCTTTTGTTTATTTATTTTTCTTTTATTGCATAAACGTTGATACACGGAGGCGATCTGTCTATGATACCCGAACCTTTACGTACCGCACTCACACCCGGTTTCAAGGCACTGTCCTTTGTCACAAAGCCCGTTTTCGGTGATTTTGCCGCACCGCTCCGTGCGGAAGATCCCGAACACATCCGTCTGAATTTCGCCGCCCTTGCGGATGTTCATGTGGATTGGAGAAGTTACCGCTGGCGTCGTCTGCACGCGGCACTGCGTGACATGGAGCATTCCTATACGCCCGTGGATGCACTCGTCACCCTCGGAGATACCACCGACCACGGCGAACCCGACCACTGGGAAATGGCGGAATGGATCTTTATGCAGCACAAGCCTGCAAAGGAACTCATTTTCGCCATCGGAAACCACGATACGTGGTCGCACACGGAAAATCACGGCAGAGAATTCAAGGATCTGTTCATTGAATATTCCGAAAAGATCTGCGGCCGCAAACTTGATAAGGTTTATTTTTACACCGAAGTCAAAGGTTATCCGTTCATATCCCTCGGCAGTGAGAGCGACTGTCTGAACGCCGATATATCCGACGAACAGCTTGCATGGTTTGAAGAAGCCATGGCAAAAGCAGGTGCCACGGGCAAACCCATTTTCGTGCTGTGCCACCAGGCTTTGAATCAGACCCACGGTCTGCCGCGTACCTTTGACAAAAAAGAGGACTACAAGACCATGGACGAAGGCGGCATCGGAGACGCTTCGGACAAGGTGAAGGCGATCATGAAAAAATACAAAAACGTATTTTACATGAGCGGGCATTCCCACATGGGTCTCAACGGTAAATACACGCAGAAAAAAGAGGGCTATTGCACCGTTGAGCACGACGGAAGTCTGCATTTGTTCAACCTGCCCTGCTTTATGTTCTGGAATCACCACGGCATCAAGTGGTGCGGTCTGGGAATGCAATTTGAAGTATACGATGAAAAAGTCATCGTCCGTCCCCGCAGTTATGCAAGCCGTTTGTGGTACAGCCTGTACCGACAGGAGATCACACTCGAAAAGTAATTATATAAAAGGAGAATCCTTATGAAAAAGATCTGCAAAAAGATGCTCTGCGTTTTGCTTTGCGCGGTCATGGCAATCCCCTTTGCCGTGTTTGCACTTGCGGCTGACACAGCGGCGGAAGATGCCGTTACAGGCTTTACGCAGGAAGATTTTCTGAAAACAAAAGGCACGAAGATATACAACCAAAGAGGCGAAGAAGTGGTGCTCAAGGGCGTCAACATCGGCTCGTGGATGATCTGGGAAGACTGGCTTTCCCCCTATGAAGAAGCCACCGACCATTACAGTGCTTTTGAAGTGCTCATTGAACGTTTCGGCACGCAGAAAGCCTATGATCTGATGGACACGTACATGGACAACTGGTTCACCGAATCCGATCTTGACACGATCAAGGAAATGGGCTTCAACTGTATCCGCGTTCCGTTCTGGTACCGCAATTTCTATTACGATGACAACGGCACGAAAATCCTCGACGAAAACGGCGAATGGGATTTCTCCCGTCTGGATTGGGTAGTTGAAGAATGTGCCGAAAGAGAGATTTACGTCATTCTTGATATGCACGGTGCACCCGGTTTCCAGAGTGACGCACCGCACAGCGGCAAGGGCACGTCCTGCGGTCTTTACGATCAGACCGAAGAAGGCGAGTTTTACAGAATGCTCACCAACGAACTGTGGACCGCCATTGCGGAGCGTTTTGCAGGCAATCCCGCCGTTGCCATGTACGACCTGCTCAACGAACCCATGTGCGATTGCCCCGTGACCGAGATCGAACGCCGTGTAAAGAACGAGTATATCTATACCATTCTTTATGATACCGTGCGTGCCGCAGATCCCGATCACATCATCACCATGGAGTGCATCTGGACGGGCTTTGCACTGCCCCAGACGTGGCTCAAGGGTTGGGAAAACGTCGTCTATCAGGTACATTTCTACAACAATTCCGACTTCATTTTCGCTTTCTTCCTGCTTCTTACAAAGATCCTGCATCCCAATGTTCCCATGTTCATGGGTGAGTTCTATCCGCATGAGAAAACCACTTGGGAAGGCTGTTTCCGTTCACTCAAACGCTTCAATTACAGCTGGTGCCTGTGGACGTACAAAGCCGCCAACCACGGTATGTGGGAATCCGACTGGTGCCTGTTCGGAGCCAAAGACGGTTTTGAGCGTGCAAAACTCGCAACCGATTCCTACGAGGAGATCGAACGCAAATTCGGTGAAGTCTTACGTACGGACGTCAATTACGTAAACACCGGCCACTACGAAACCGTTGCACCCCACCTCAGCTGACGACAAACAAATAAAACAGTAAAAGACCGTATCATCATCTCTGCACAGACATGATGATACGGTCTTTTTGAATGATATATTTTCCTTGCGGAAAATATTGCGGGTCGCGTACGCTCCGATTGCAGAATTTTTGTAGAGTGAAGCAAACAAGCAACAGCATCCGACATACTTGACATATTTGTGAAACAAATATATCATGCGGCTTTGCCGCATATCATACACGAAGTGTATATCATACGCACAAAAAGGTGCGTATAACATTATTCCCCACCCCCTTGCCTTTTGTTTCATTTTCTCCCTTTTAATAGAATTAAACGATATGAAAGGTGAGAAAACCATGAAAAAATTACGCAATTCCGCATTCTTCGACTTCGAAAGTGTGATCCGTCTGTTTCCGCTGTTACTGCTTGTGGGTATGCTGAGTGCCTTTTTCGGATACAGGCTGTATTTTCCGTTTCTTCATCTGTCGCTGGGCTATGTTGATTCTTTCTTCGTCATGTGCAGTCTGTGCCTTTTGGTGCAATTCGGCATTGACAGCGTTCCGTTTTTCAAAACGACCGTACCCGGCCTTATCATGAATACGGTGCTGACGGCGGAGTCGGTGCTGTTTTTGTTATTTTTACAATACCATCCCGTCCTCAGCCTGCTTTTTGCGGCTCTGACGGTCGGTATTTCCGCAGGGATATACCGCTTTGTGAAAAAGACGAACGCACACCGCAAAACGGATTCTTCCGCATTCCGCAGAGCCTGCCGTCAACACGCCGCCGTGCTGACCGCCGTTGTTCTCTGCCTTGTGCTTGCCGTTCCCGCAGGCATCGGTGCATATTCCGAATACTTCGCACCGAGCCTGTCCGAAGAAGATTGGGCGGCTTTCGTGGAGTACCTGAACGCATACGCCGAAGCGGAAGAAAACAGCAGAAAGGTGCTTTCCGCCGCTGAGGAACCGCTTGCCGGGCTTGCGGATTGGGATGACCTGTCGCAAAAAGAACGCGAACGGCTTCTGCGGACGGTCGCCATGACCGAAAAGGAAGCACTCGGCATCGCGGACGAGGTGGAACTGACCGTGGAGACCGTCAAAACCGAGCAGGACACCTACGGCAGTTATAACGACAAACTCAAACGCATCAGCATCAGTTACGAACAACTGCACGAGGCGTCTTTGGAAGAAATGCTGGATACCGTTCTGCACGAAATGCACCACGCTTACGTGCATTACACGGTGGAATCTCTTGATTTCACTTCCGAAGAAGTGCAGACGGGTTATTACTTCAAAGAAGCAAGAGAATGGAAAGAGAACATCGAAAACTACCGTTCCGCAAATGTCAGTTACTCTGCATACCGCAACCAACCCATTGAAGTGGCCGCCCGTGCATACGCCGAAGATCGCATACAGGTGTATCTGGATATCGCCGAAAAGGCAGATGCCGCAACAACGGTACGCTGACGGTATGAGCGAAGCCGTCTGAAAACGGTTCTTTTCCGTCTTTTCCTTGCTTTACCCTTGAATGTGATATTTGGGGCTGTTGTATTACCGTACAACAGCCCTTGTTTTTGTGTAAATTTGAAAAAATGAAATAAAAATTTTTTAAATTGATTGCAAAACAACATATAGTACCGATCATAAAATCAGCATACAACAATGCGTTGTACCGTCGATTCCATAGCCCTTGCACAAGGGTTTTTTCCATTATTTTCCGGTGAAAATGACAAGCGGCACTATTGACTTTCAATTCCATTTAAGGTAATATTATTATATATTAATATGTACTGATAACACATGGGATTTTGAATTTCCCGATTTTCGGAGGGACTGACATGAATAAATTTATTTCCGTACTGATGACGATGCTCATTATTATGGCATCCGTTTGGGTGGCACTGCCCGCCGCGGCGGCAGAAGTTACCGCAGAGCCCGTACCCGTTGTTTTGCCCGTTGCACCCGATACCGCCATCACCGATGACGGTCTTTGTGCCGAGCACACGTTCGGCGAATGGTCTGCAGAAACGGGTGCGACCTGCACCGCACACAACTGGCACACCCGCATCTGCTCGGTGTGTAAGTTCGTACAGGTGGAAAAAGTATCGGACAAGCTCGGTCACGCTCCCGCTGTGAGCGAAGATCCCGAAGCTCCCTCCCCTTACACCTTTGACGAAGAAACCAAGAGCCATTCTTTCCTTTGCGTGAACTGCAACGAAACCGTTACGGAAAAATGCAGTATGGAACTTGTTGAATCGGCTCCCGAATGTGCCGCAAGTGCGACAAACACATACAAATGCACCGTCTGTGAAAACACAGTGACCGTCAGTGAGCCTACCGCACACGCGGTTGAAACCTTTACACCCGTTGAAAACAGCATGCAACACACCGGCATCTGCACAGGCTGCGGAGCAGAAGTGGTTGAGGATTGCGTCTTTGAAACCGTCAGCGAAACCGCGACCTGCACCGAAGGCGGCAAACGCATTTCCAAGTGCAAATGCGGAGTCGGCAACGAAAAAGAAATTCCTGCACTCGGTCACAACGTGGAAACATGGCTGCACATTGAAGGCACGGATATTCACGCAGGTTTCTGCACCCGTTGCCTTGCAAGCGTAAACGAAAAATGCGTAGTTGAAAACTACACTGCCGACGAAGGAGACGGCGTCTTTACCCATTCCGGCACCTGCTCCACCTGTCTTGCTCCTTACACGCAGGAATGCGAAAAAGGCGACTACAAACACATCGAAGGCACCGCCGCTCACGCAACTACCTGCAAAGGCTGTGAGCGTCCTTACAAGGATTATTGCACGCCCGACGAAGCAGGCTACACCGCCGACGGCAAAGGCAACCACTCCGGCGTTTGCGAGGTATGTCTTGAAGCATTCACCGCAAAATGCACTTCCGACGGAACCTATACCCACAATGCCGAAACCGAAACCCACACCGCGACCTGCACGGAGTGTGCACAGCCTTACGTTGCCGCCTGCACCGTGGAAACGTGGGTACCCACCGAAAAAACCGATGAAAACGGCAAGACCGACAAGGATCTGCACAGCGGCGTCTGCACCGATTGCGGTGAAGAATACGTAAAATCCTGCACGGTTGAAACTTATACACTTGATGCAAAAAAAGTCGAATGCACGGGTGAATGCACCGTCTGCAAAGACAGCGTCGTTCACACGAGTGATCTCGGCGAATGGGTATACAACAGTGAAGACAACACCCACTCCGTCACCTGCAAGACCTGCGAAGCCGTTTCTTCGCACACCGTGAGCGTAAGTACGTGGACACACAGTGAGACCGAAGCCGCACGCGGCGTACACAGCCACGACGGCACCTGCACCGAATGCGGAACCGCCGTCAGCGGCAAGTGCGAGTTTGAACAGGACGCAGAAAACAAACACAAATACACCTGTAAAGTCTGTGCATTCTCCTACACGACCGAATGCGAGAACTTCATCAGAGATAAAGAAAACAGCACCAATCCCACCTGTGACAAAGAAGGTTACGTCTATTATATCTGCGAAGACTGCGGCGTGCGTGACGATAGTCAGACCGTCACCAAGAAAGCACTCGGTCACAAACTCGTACTTGATACCAAGGCCGAGATCACCAAGACCGCAGACAAACACACGGCTGTTTACGCCTGTACGAACGAGGGTTGCACCTACACCGAAACCAAAACGGAAGATCATGACTTCACCGATGCAACGCCTGCTACAAGCGGTTATCACACCTTGACCTGCAAAGTCTGCAAGCAGACAAAGACCGAAAAATGCACGCCCAAAGACATCCCCGCCGTGGAAGCCACCTGTACAAAGGGCGGTCTGACCGCAGGTAAGGAATGTAAAGAATGCGGTGCCGTACTCGTCAAGCAGACCGCAACGAGTGCAAAGGGCCATGACTACAAATACGATTCCACCACCGCCACCTGCTCAAAAGCAGGCAAGGACATCTTCAAGTGTGTCTGCGGTGAAAAGAAAGAAGTCCCCGCCGCCGCCAACGGCAAGCACACGTGGAAAGAAAACAAACGCATTGCTGCCACGGCAACTGCCAACGGCTACGTGGAATACAAGTGCAAGGAATGCTCCGCAACCTACCGTGAGATCCTTGTTTACTCCGTTGACACGGGCACGATGAATATGCTCCTGCCCATTGCCGTAATCGTCCTGCTTTCGGGCGGACTGTTCCTCGGCGTACGCAGAATGCGTAAACAGGATGCTCACGAATAAGTAATATTCAAAATAAAAACAAGGCTTGCCGGTTGCAGGCCTTGTTTTTTGGTTCTTCACGGAAAGCCATGGTTTGCCGAAAATGATAAAATATGATTTATCTCACCAACGGCACCCCTCAAACACTTGTCGTCCCTGAAAGGGTGTGGTGGGCAGTCGGTCTGTGCAATGCCGCTGAATCATAATTTACATTTACTCTATCATCAAAAAAACGATCTGCACAACGTACAGATCGCTTTTTATTTATTATTTCCTTATTTCTTGACTTTACCGAAGAAGAATTCCTTGCGTTCGGGCGTATTGATAACGATCACGGGTTTGATCTGATTGAGAACTCTGCCCTGTGCCACGAGAGAAGCCTTGTAATCATCATAGGCACCTTTTTCGAGTTGCAACACGGCGGGCGTTCCGATCATACCCCAACTTCTGTATTTGTCGTATTTGCCGTTGGATTTGCGGAAAAACTCATCCATATCGGCGGCAAACTGCTCGTTCTGCGTGGTGGGAACATCGGAATCGGTCTCCACGAGCATGATGTAACGCGGCGGCTTGGAATCGGTATCGGAATAGAAAGAATGACCTTTGAATTCAATGCCGTATTTCTTCTGCAACTGATCGGCAACCCAGTCAAGCATCTGCGTGGTGGTCTTTTCGTTTGCGAGATTCAGACCCATGTTGGAACGGTACAGGAATTCGATTTTTTTGGATTCATTGAATTCACCCGTAACGTGCACGATGTCCATGATGCGGTAACGGTAAAGTCCCGAGAAGTTGGTGATGATGATCTCGTAATCCTTGCCGACTTCGATTTCATGAAGAAGAAGCGGACGGGTGCCTTCGGGTGCATCCACGGGCAGGAATTCATAAATGAGACTGCGCGGAAGCAGAACGTAGTCGGAAGCGTCCAGTTCCACGGGCATCGCCATGAAACCTTCGCTGGCGGCGTAACCCATGTTGTGCATGGGAAGATCACCGACGTACTTTTTGAGTTTCTCCATGTACACGGCAAGGGTGGAGGAGATCATACCGTAGCCCCACAGCAGTTTCGGCCAGATGCGCTGTGCAATGGGTTCTCCCGTGTTGAAGCCTTTGCTGAACTCGGCACGCAGTTCATTTGCAAGTTTCGGATCGGGCTTCATATTGCCGTATTTGTCACGCAGGGATTGCGGACAGCGGACGGACGGATCGATGGTACCCTTTTCAATGTCGTTACAGATCATTTCCCAGTTTTCTTCCAGATATTCAAACATATTGGAAAGAAGCGTGATAACCATGGAGCCGAGATAGGTCACGTCCTTGTTCGGCAGGCAGAAACGAAGCTGGAAATAAGCGGTATCGGTGCCTTCTTCATCTTCGGGGAACAGAATATCCAGCGGCGTGGTGGTGAAGTGCTTGAGAATGGGCTTGACAAGCAGGAACGGAACCTGTCCCGCACCGTTGCAGGGCATTCCGTTTTTCAGCGGATGGCCGTTGAGAGAGATGAGCAGCGGTCCCATCTGCGGCGGCAGTTTTTTCATGCCTTTCGTCTTTTCAAAATGCAGAGCCGCACAGCCGGGTGTGCCGACAAAACCCATCAGATACATATTCAGAATGTCCTTTGCGGTCTTGGGTTGCAATTTGGGCTTTCCGACACTGCCCGAAGAAGAACAGTAACGAAGCACTTTATCGGAAGTAATGACGTTTTCCTTGCCTTCGTCGATCATGCTGTCAATGAGCGGTGCGTAATCTTCAAAGGTGGAAAGCGGAACTTTGTCCTGAAATTCACGGAAAGATTTAATATCGGCAAAACCGTATTTTTTGCCCAATTCGCAATCCTTGTTGCGTTTGAGAATGCCCAGCAGGGTCTTTTCCTGTGTTTCGGTTGCACAGGAAGTAAAATGCTGCACGCCTCTGTGCACCATTTTGCCGCCGATCACACCAAAGCTTGAAAATATTTTCATAAGGGATTCCTCCTCTTTTTTGCATTAAAAGCTAATATGCAATCATAGACAGTATAACAGAATCGTCGCCTGCTTGCAAGAAGCAAACCTGTAAAAAATGTTGTTTTTTGTGTTCAATTGTTACCGATTTGTTGTTGAAGTGTAAAAAAGTAAAATCGTATTTTTGTTTTGCATAAAAAGAAAACCGTGTGTACACAAAAGGCACACACGGCAGGTTGCAAAAGAACAAAAATTATTCTTCGAGGATCTTACGCAGGAAAGCGGTTTCTTCGCGGCAGATGGTTTCGTCAACAGCGGCAAAGCAGGCAAGGAACAGAACCACTCTTGCTTTGCGGTCACCGTCAAGAGCATCTGCAAATTTATCGCAGAGTTCAACCATGGAAGAAGAATAAACGTCGGTGAATTTGTCGATCTGTTCTTCGTTCATGCCGGTCAGATCGTGCAGAAGTTTTGCTTCCTTTCCGCTGAGTTTGCCGTCAGCACCGATGGCAGACATAATGATTGCGTGCAGAAGAACCATGCCGTTGTTATCGTCATCGATCTTTTTAAGAATGGGAAGCATATCTGCCAGGCATTCTTTTGCCATTTCAAGGATCTGCGGATAGTCGAGATTGACAAGTCTCTGTAAAGTGTCATTGAAAGATGCCATAATGAAGAACTCCTTTGTTGTGTAAAAATAGTACACGGAAAATTTTACCGTACTTTATTAATTTAACACACAAAAAAGGGGCGGTCAACACAAATTGCCGAAAGAACGCAAAGTTTGTTATATGTTCCAATTTTCCGCACGCACTTTTATGCAAAAATACTTTCAATGCGTTTGTCGCAGTTCGCAGGCGAATACAAAAACCGATCCATGTGTTCGCCGTCAAAGAAATACCGCGGCGGCGTGTGATGCGGTTTCTCGTCGAACGAATCCACAACGATGAGTTTGATCTTCATTTTCTGCGGCAGAATGCTCTTGATGAACACTGCCGCTTTTTGTCCTGCTCTGGCTTCGGGCGTGTATTCTGCAAGTCCTGCAAGGTTGGGCGTGAGTTCGACGAACACACCGTAGGGCTCCACCGACCGCACGATGCCCGACACCGTTTCACCCGCCGTGAACAGTGCGGCGTTTTCTTCCCACGTGCCGAGCAGTTCCTTGTGCGTAAGGGTTACGCGACCGAGAGCGTCCGTACTCATCACCACGGCTTTGATTTCCTGTCCCGCAAAAAAACGCACACCGGGATGCGGAATACGGGAAACGGACACCGCATCAATGGGCAGAAGTGCGGGAATGCCTGCCCCGATGTCACAGAATGCACCGAACGGCTCACAGTGCGTCACACGCACGTTCACAACGTCCCCCGGCAACAGCGTATCCACGTAATATTGCTGACACAACTGCTGTGCTTTTCTGCGTGAGAGTTGTGCGTAGGGCATACCGTGCCTGTCAAACAGGATCTCCTCCACAATAAAACATACCGCTTTTCCAACGCGGGCGATCAGTGCAATATCACGCACAGCCCCCTCGGCAATGCCCAACGCACCTTCCTCTCTCGGGATCACGCCGCGCATACAACCCAGATCCACGTGCAGATTGTGTTCTCCGTCACATTTTACCGCCCTCGCTTCGAGCACCGTCTGTGCGTGCATGGCATCACGCAAAGCCGAAACACTGCTCATGTAATGCAGGTTCGACGGTATATTCCACAGACTGCCTTCCGGCAAAAAAACCATATCATCGCTTCCTCTCGGAAAAAAATAAAACTCGTAATAAATAAGTATTTCACTTTACGGAAAAGTATGCTATACTATCATTGAAAAGTTATAATTTTTTACAGGCGGAGGACGCAATGGACGTTCGCATCAACGATGTGCTTGAAATGAAAAAGAATCACCCCTGCGGATGCAACCGTTTTACGGTATTACGGATCGGCATGGATTTCCGTCTGCGGTGCGAAGGGTGCGGACATATGTTTATGATCCCCCGCACCAAGGCCGAAAAGGGCATACGGAAGATCAACCGTACGGAAACGGACAACGTTTAATATTTTTGAGGAGTTTTATGGAAAAATCTCTATACGACCGACTTTGTGCGGCAAACGATCGCCGCAATGAAATAGAAAAACTGCTGTGCGAGCCTGCCGTGGCAACCGACGTGGGAAGATCCACGGCTCTTATGCAGGAATTGTCCCGTCTTGCACCCGTGTCGGAAAAATTCACACAATGGCAGACGGCAAATGACACCGTGCTGGAAACGCAGGAACTGATGGAAAGCACCACCGACAAGGAGTTCCGTGCTTTGGTGTTCGAAGAACACGAAGCGGCAACGGAACAGTGCCGTCTGCTTGAAGACGAACTGAAAATACTTCTTTTGCCACGCGATCCGAACGATGACCGCAACGTCATTCTTGAGCTGCGTGCGGGGACGGGCGGAGAGGAAGGGGCCCTGTTTGCCGCCACGCTTTTGCGGATGTACACCATGTACGCACAAAGCAAGGGCTTCCGCTTTTCCGTACTCAACGCTACACCCACGGAGTTGGGCGGCTACAAGGAGATCACGCTCGAAATTCAGGGCACGGGGGCGTATTCCCGATTCAAATTCGAAAGCGGCGTGCACCGCGTTCAGCGTGTACCCGAGACCGAAACGCAGGGAAGGATCCACACCTCGGCGGCTACCGTGGCGGTATTCCCCGAAGCGGATGATGTGGAAGTGGACATCAATCCCGCCGATCTGCAAATTGACACCTTCCGTGCAGGCGGTGCGGGCGGTCAGCACATCAATAAAACCGAATCCGCCATCCGCATCACGCATCTGCCCACGGGCTTGGTCGTGGAATGCCAGGATGAACGCAGTCAGTACAAAAACAAGGACAAGGCAATGAAGGTGCTCAAAAGCCGCTTGCTTGAAAGCGAACGCCGCAAACAGGCAGAAAAACAGGCAGGCGAACGCAAAAGCATGGTCGGTTCAGGCGACAGAAGCGAAAAAATACGCACCTACAACTACCACCAGTACCGCGTGACCGATCACCGCATCGGACTTACGTTATATAAAATAGAAAACATTCTCAACGGCGACATGGATGAACTCATCGATGCACTCATCACCGCCGACACCGCAGCACGTCTCGCTGAGGAAAACACATAAACGAAAGAGGAACGACAATGAAAACAAAAATTGATTACGGCACGTTTATCCAATACAATAAAACGTTTCTGAACGCAGACAGCGGCACGGACGTGCAGAACATCCTTTCCGTGGGCTTTTTGGGCGAGACGCTTGTGGTTGCACAAAAGGACGGTCTGTACACGTATGAAGACGGCAAATACGAAGCCGTGCAGGGCAGAGCCGACAAACTCTTTTCCCGCAACGGATTGCTCTACGCCGCAAACGAAAACCGACTTCTGCAGATCCTCGGGGATGAATCTCTCATTCTCGGCACTTTTGATTCTCCCGTGCAGGACGTAAGCTGCGGCATTGACGGCTCGCTGTGGGTGATCTCGCAGACGGCACTGTACCTGTACGACGGCAAGAATTTTGACCGCATCGTCGGCATTCCCGAAGACACGGTCTGTCTGTGTGCCAAAGACAACGCCGCAAAGTACGGCGAAACCGTATTTCTGGGCACAAGCGGTGAAGGGCTCGTTTCCATGAAAGGCAAACGCCGCCACTGGGCAGAACTTCTGACCGAAAACACGGGCATAAAAAGCAACAGCGTCACCTGTCTGTCCTGTGATGCTCTCGGACATCTGTGGGTAGGCAGCAAGGAAGGGCTCAACATTTACGACGGCAGATGCACCTGGTTCAACGGCAACGATCTCTACGCCGTTCCCGACGGTGCTTTCAACGCCATGTGCTTTACCCGGGACGGTAAAAAGTATTTTGCAACCGATACGGGACTGATCCTTTTAAGCGAAGGTCATATTTCCTATTTCTCCTACGGAGCATGGCTCCTGCATCCCACCGTGACCGATCTTGCCGTGTCCGAAAAAGGCACGGTCGCCGCCGTTACCCCACGCGGCATCAGCATCATCACTCCCACCGAAATGACGCTTGCCGAAAAAGCGGCTCATTACGATGCCATGAACGAAAAATATTTCATGCGTAACGAAGGCTATCAGGTCAGCCGTGAACTGCGGAAATACGGAGATCTTGATTCGGGTTGGCTTCCCAATTCCGACAACGACGGTCTGTTTACGGGACTGTACTGTGCTTCGCAGTGTTTCCGCTATGCCGTTACGGGTGATGAAAAAGCAAAAGAAAACGCAAAACGCACCGTATACGCCATGATGAAACTCACGCAGGTAACGGGAAAAACAGGATTCACCGCAAGAGCTACACGCTATAAAGGAGAAGCGGAATTCGGAACGGGCAACCGCGAAGAATGGCACATTTGCGAAAACGATCCCGATTGCGAATGGCTGGGTGAGACTTCCAGCGACGAAATGACGGGACATTATTTTGCTTACGGCATTTATTTTGATCTGGTTTCGGACGAAGAAGACAAGAAGTGCATTGCACGGACCGTAAAAGAGATCACCGATCATATTTTAGACAACAACTTCCACCTGTGCGACGTGGACGGCGTTCCCACCACGTGGGCAAACTGGGAGCCCGATCTTCTGAACAACGACGACCGCTGGTACAACGAACGCGGCACCAATTCACTGGAAATCCTTTCGTTCCTGCAAACGGCTTACCACGTTACGGGCGACAAGAAGTATGAACAGGTCTTTGAAATGCTCATCAGCCGCCACCATTACGCCATGAACTGTATGCAGTACAAAGTCGAAGATGCCCACGTGGCACACATCGACGATCAGCTGGATTTTGTCAACATCTATCCGCTTATCACCTACACGCAGAACGAAGCGTACAAAGAAATTTTCAAAATGGGACTTACCCACCATTGGGCGTATGAAAGAGTGGAGCGTTCTCCGTTCTTCAACATCGTTTACGGCGCACTTACAAACCGCAACTGCGACATTGAAAATGCCGCAAAGAGCCTTGCCGAAATGAACATGGACACCGTACGCTGGCCCGTGTTCAACAGTTACCGCAAGGACATCGTGTGGGATACCGAGCAGGAAGCCATGGGTGTTCCCGCACAGCTCAAAGAGCCCGTGGAATACGGCTCCCGCCTGCTCGTGCATTATGACGGCAATCCCTTTATCTGCGATTCGGGTGCCGAAGAATTCGTGAACATCAACAGCAAAGTGGTCAACCGCACGTCCACCCTGCCCGGCACGGCAGGTGCAAACGGAATGCGTGCCATGCAACCGTATGTGTATCTGTTACCGTATTGGATGGCAAGATACCACGGACTTTTGGAATGATATATCCGCTTCACGGATATGATATATCCCTGATATGAAAGGAGAGTTTTTATGCCCGGACCCGTAGGAGGAGGAAGAAGCGGCGGAGGCGGTGGCCTCGGCGGCGGCGTTTCAGGCGGCAGCAGACCGTCTGCAGGCGGCTCATTTTCAAGCGGACACCGTCCGTTTAACGGGGGATTCCGCCACACACCCGAAGACGGCAGACCGTTCGGCGGTCACCGTCGCAGTGATACGAACAAGACCGCCGGCGGCTGTCTGATCCCCGTTATCATGGGAGTTTTCATGCTGTACATTCTGTTCAGCGGCGGCATATTGGACGATCTTTTGTATGCCATCCGCAATCCGAACGGTACCGTTGTGCAGACGGAACCGTATTCGGTTGAACTGACCGCAGAAGTCGATTGGCTGTGGGAGGAGGATCTGTCCGTCTCCCCCAACACCCACGCACGCGAAAAACTCGATGCATCTCTCTGCAACCCCGTTGAACTGTGGTTTCAGGACGAAGCCAATCTGTTCGCGTACGAATCGGATGCATACCTGGTGGATCATGCGCTGCAGTATTTTTATGAAACAACGGGTGTGCAGCCGCTTTTGCTGACACTCGACAATATCGACGGTGAACATTACCCCGATTGGGATACCGTGGACAGTTTCCTGTACGATACCTACGTCGGTATGTTCGGTGCGGATGAGGGGCATTATATTTTCCTTTATTTCTCATATCCGGACGGTGACTATACTCTGTATTACATCCCCGGGTGCGATGCCATGAGCGTCATGGACAATAATGCAAACGAAATACTGATGGACAATATGGAGTATTATTATCAGTATTCATCCACGTATGCCGAAATGTTCGCCGCTGCTTTTATTGTCACCGCCGACACGATCATGCCGCAAGCGGAAACACAGCCGGTTGACGTCAGCACCACCGCACCGCCTGCAAGCACGGAGCCTGCCGAATCGGATCCCGCATATACGGAAGAACCGATAACCGTCCAAACGAGCAAGCCCGATTCCGAAGAAAACTCCGCAGTGATCCCCTCTGCCGTTGTGACACAAGAACCCGATGAAAACCAATCCCACACCCCCGGTGCCGACATCGGTACGCAGACTACGGACGGTGACGTCCTTCTTTCCGATAATATATCCGTAAAAAGACTTGTATTCTTCGCTTTCGGTGCGATCATCGTTGCAACGGTGATTGTGCTTGCAGCGGTACACAACAAAAAGAAGATGGAAGAACTGGAAAGAATGTAATAAATCAAGGAAGAAATACATGAATACACTTTTTTTCGATATAAGAGATCCCGAAAACAGCAAGGATGCACTCCGACAGGCGGCTGAACTGCTGAAAAAAGGCGAAGTGGTCGCCATGCCCACCGAAACGGTGTACGGCCTTGCCGCCAATGCGTTTGACGGCGAGGCGGTCGCAAAGATCTTCGTTGCCAAAGGCAGACCGCAGGACAATCCGCTGATCGTACACATTGCGGAAGTTGACGATCTGTATCTGCTGGCATCGGAAGTGCCCGATGCGGCTTTACGCCTTGCCGAAAAATTCTGGCCGGGCCCGCTGACGATCATTTTGCCGAAAAAAGACCGCGTACCCGATGCGGTCAGCGGCGGCCTTGCGACCGTTGCCGTGCGTATGCCTTCACACAAAAGTGCAAACGCGCTCATCCGTGCCGCAGGCGTGCCTCTTGCCGCACCCAGTGCCAATATTTCGGGCTTCCCCAGCCCCACGGAAATGCGTCACGTGGCAGACGACATGAAAGGCCGAATTGCGGCTGTGTGCGACGGCGGCAACTGCGAATTCGGCGTGGAAAGCACCGTCATAAGCCTTGCAACGCCCGTACCGACCTTACTGCGACCGGGCAGTGTCACCAAAGAACAACTTGAAAGCGTGTTGGGTGAAGTGATGGTGGATAACGCCGTTCTGCATCCGCTGAAAGAGGGCGAAACCGTGTCCTCGCCCGGCATGAAATACCGCCACTACGCCCCCAAAGCAAAGATCACGATCGTACGCGGGGATGCAAAGGCGTTCCGTGACTTTATGCACGAAGACGATCACAAAAACGATTTTGCCCTTTGCTTTGAAGAAGATATACCCTTTATGCCCGGGAAATACGTGACTTTCGGCAGTGAAAACGATCCGCTTTCGCAAACGCACCGCCTGTTTGAAGCCTTGCGTGAACTCGATGAACGCGGAGCCGAGCGTGTATGGGCAAGAGAGCCGTCCACGGAGGGCGTCGGTCTTGCGGTGTGCAACCGCCTGTACCGTGCCGCAGGTTTTCAGTTTGTCACCCGCCGCGGCTATATCGTCGGCATCACGGGAACCACGGGTGCAGGCAAAAGCACGCTGTGCAGATATTTTTCCGAAAGCGGCTTCGTACACATCGATGCGGACAAAGTCGCCCGCGAAGTCGTCATGCCCGGCACACCTGCACTCAAAGCCCTTGCGGAAGCATTCGGTGAGGATATTCTGACCGAAAACGGCAGACTTGACCGCAAAAAATTAGCGGCGATCGCCTTTATGAGCCCCGAAAAGACGGCACTTCTCAATTCCGTAACACATCCCGCCATTCTCAGGACCATCCGTATGCAGACACAGGTTGCCCTTTCCAACCACAAAAACGTGGTGCTGGACGTGCCGCTGTTGTTTGAATGCGGTCTGGACAGTATGTGCGATTACACCGTCCACGTGACCGCTGACCGTGAAGTACGCAAGGAAAGACTTCGCAAACGCGATAAGATCTCCGATGAAGCCATTGAACGGCGTATGGATGCACAGCACGGTGAGGAATATTTCTCCCAACGCTGTTCATATGTGGTGCACAACAATCCCGATGACGATCTTTTTTCGCAGTTCGTAACCGTTCTCAACCTTATTTATTCGCAGGGCGGCAGAAAAACCAAGAAAAAATGCGGCTTCATCGGCGACCGCAAAGTTGCCCCGAGCCGTCAGAAAAATTTTGAAAAACTGCTTCGGGATCTTGCGTTCAACAAGGGAGTCAAGGATTTTTACAGTGCCATGCAAGGCAAACTTGACGTGAGTGCGTTCAAAACGGTGGACTGGATCCGCTACACAAGTCAGGACAAATCGATCATGTTCCACCATACCCTGTTCGACAAAGACGGCGAGGATATTGACATCTTTGAACAGATCAGCCGTCTGGAACGCGGTGACCGCTATCCCACCAAGCATTCCGCCATTGCAAAACGCCTGAAAGGTGCCATGATCGCCTGCGATTACATCGTTGTGAACACCAACCGGAAAGAAAGCCGCGAATTGCTGGCATCTCTTGCGGAAAAATACAAGGTAGAACTGTTATATTTTTAACAAAAAGAATTGTAAATCACCCGAAAGGGTGCTATACTCTCAATAAAGAATATTATCCGGAGGACATTATGAGCGAGAACAAAACCGATTTTGCAGCCCTGAAAGAAGAACTTTTTTACGCACCCAAACACGCAAGCCGCGTCATTTCCGCCGAGGAAGTTGCCGCCGCCGATGCATACTGCGAAGGCTACAAGCAGTTCCTCAACGATGCAAAAACCGAACGCGAAGCCGTCAGTGCCGCAGTGGCACAGGCAGAAATGCACGGTTTTACGCCTTATGAATTCGGCAAACAATACGCACCCGGTGCTAAAGTATATTACAACAACCGCGGCAAGAGCATCATTCTGGCTGTTTTGGGCACGAGAAGCCTTGCAGACGGCGTTCGCATTGCCGCCGCACACGTGGATTCTCCGCGTGTCGACCTCAAACCCAATCCGCTGTATGAAGACAACGACATTGCACTGCTGAAAACCCATTACTACGGCGGCATCAAAAAATACCAGTGGACGGTCATCCCCCTTGCCCTGCACGGCGTAGTCGTCAAAAAAGACGGCACGGTCGTGAACGTGTGCATCGGTGAAGACGAAAACGATCCCAAATTCGTCATTACCGACCTGCTTCCCCATCTTGCACAGGAACAGAGCAAACGCACCCTCGGCGACGGCATCCGCGGTGAAGAACTCAACATCGTCATCGGCAGCCGTCCGTTTGCAGACTGCGAAGAAAGCGAAGCGGTCAAACTCAACATTCTCAAACTCCTCAACGAAAAATACGGCATCATTGAAGCCGATTTCCTGTCTGCGGAACTCGAAGCCGTACCCGCATACAAAGCCTGCGACGTCGGTCTTGACCGTTCTCTCATCGGTGCTTACGGTCACGATGACCGCGTTTGTGCTTACCCCGCACTCACCGCGATCTTTGAAACGGAAGATCCCGAATATACCGTTCTGACGGTGCTGACCGACAAGGAAGAAACCGGTTCGGACGGCAACACGGGGCTTAATTCTTCCTACATGGCAGATTTCATCACCGATCTCGCCGAAACGCAGGGCGTTCCCGGCAGAATCTGCATGAAGAACAGCGAATGCCTGTCCGCTGACGTCAACGCCGCATTCGATCCCACGTTCTCCGACGTTCTCGAACGCAAAAACGCCGCTTACGTCAACAAGGGCATCGTAATCACCAAATATACGGGCTCCCGCGGCAAGGGCGGCACCAGCGACGCATCCGCAGAACTCATGGGCAGAGTCCGCAATATGCTCGACAAGAACGGTGTGGTCTGGCAGATCGGTGAACTGGGCAAAGTCGACCTCGGCGGCGGCGGAACGGTTGCAAAATACGTCGCTTCCCACAACATTGACGTTGTCGATGCAGGCGTTGCCGTGCTTTCCATGCACGCTCCCTTTGAAGTGGTCAGCAAACTCGACGTTTATATGACACACAGAGCTTTCAAAGTATTCTTTGCAGACTGATTAAAATATACGGAGGTAACAAACATGGCAAACAGATTCGTTCTCAATGAAACATCCTACCACGGTGCAGGTGCGATCCGCGAGATCCCCGCAGAAATCAAAGCAAGAGGATTCAAAAAGGTATTCGTCTGCTCCGACCCCGACCTCATCAAGTTCAACGTCACCCAAAAAGTGACCGACGTGCTGGATGAAGCAGGCATTGCATACGTCATTTATTCCGATATCAAACCCAATCCCACCATTGAAAACGTACAGAACGGCGTTGTCGCATTCAAGGCAGCAGAAGCGGATTGCATCGTAGCCGTCGGCGGCGGTTCTTCCATGGACACCGCAAAGGCGATCGGTATCATCATCACCAATCCCGAATTTGCAGACGTGCGTTCCCTTGAAGGCGTGGCTCCCACGGTCAACAAGTGCGTTCCCATCATTGCCGTTCCCACCACCGCAGGCACTGCCGCTGAGGTTACCATCAACTACGTTATCACCGATGCCGAAAACAACCGCAAAATGGTGTGCGTAGACGTGCACGACATCCCCGTAGTTGCCGTTGTGGATCCCGATATGATGGCAACCATGCCCAAAGGCCTTACCGCCGCTACGGGTATGGATGCTCTCACCCACGCAATCGAAGGTTACATCACCAAGGGTGCATGGGAAATGTGCGATATGTTCCACCTCAAAGCCATTGAGATCATTGCCGCATCCCTTCGCGGTGCCGTCAACGGCTGTGACAAGGGCAGAGAAGGCATGGCACTCGGTCAGTACATCGCAGGCATGGGCTTCTCCAACGTAGGTCTGGGCATCGTTCACTCCATGGCACATCCGCTGGGTGCTCTGTACGATACCCCCCACGGTGTTGCAAACGCGATCATTCTTCCCACCGTTATGGCATACAACGCACCTGCAACGGGTGACAAGTACCGTGCAATTGCAAAGGCAATGGGCGTGGAAGGCACCGACGGCATGAGCATTGAAGAAGCACGCGAAGCCGCCATCAACGCCGTCCGTCAGCTTTCCGCAGATGTGGGCATCCCCGCAGACCTCAAGGAGATCGTCAAAGAAGAAGACATCCCCTTCCTTGCACAGTCCGCTTACGATGATGCCTGCCGTCCCGGCAACCCGAGAGATACCAGCGTGGAAGAAATCACCGCACTGTTCAAAGAATTGCTGTAAAAGCAGAAAAGAGGGTTTGTTATGGGCTTTGTAAAAAGTGTTACCTTGCACTATTTTGATATTTTCCCGAAAGTTTTCCCTGCCGACAAGGAAGTGGAGATCACCATCAAACCCCTCGGCAGTAAGATTTCCTTTGCCGCCGATACCGAATACACCGTTGAACTGTGTCCGATGAACGAGGGTTGCACCCGCGATTATCCGCACGTTTCCAGATGGGCATACAAAACCGTTACCCCCTGTGCGGACGGATGCATCCGCTTCAAACACGCCTTCCCCGATGAACAGGAACATTTCGTCCGTGTGAAACTGGACGGCAAAGAACTGGTGGAACTGTCCGTGTATTCTCTGCACGAGGATCTGTGCGGCAGATATCCGTTCATCGGCGACCTGCATATGCACACCACCTGTTCGGACGGCAGACAGTCCCCCGCCGTGGTTGCCTCCAACTACCGCCGCAAGGGTTACGATTTTATGGCGATCACCGATCACGGCAGATATTATCCGTCCCTGCGTGTCAAGGAACTGTTCAAGGACGTTCCCATTGAACTCAACCTCGTTGAAGGTGAAGAAGTTCATATGCCCAAGGGTGACGAATGGCACATCAACGACGTGCATATCGTCAACTTCGGCGGCGAATGGTCGGTCAACGGGCTGATCAAAGGCGAATCCAACGACGTCGAAACGGGCGGTGCCATGGACGGCAGAAGCATGACGGGCACGGCTCCCGATCAGATGACGAAGGAAGAATTCTTCGCCGCGGTGGATGCTCTCAAGGACACGCTTGACATTCCCGATGACGTTGAAAAATACACCTACGCCTGTTGCGTTTACATCTTCGATCAGATCCGCAAGGCAAACGGTCTTGCCATCTTCCCGCATCCGTACTGGAGAAACGACGTCAACCACGTACCCGAAAAACTGTGGAAACTGATGTTCAAAAACCGTATTTTCGATGCATTTGAAGTACTCGGCGGCGAACGTGAGTTCAACCACAACGGCTATCAGACCGCCGCATGGTACGAACAGTGGGCAAACGGCAACAGAATGCCCATCGTCGGCAGTACCGATACCCACGATTCCGTCAATCCCAAAGCAGACATCTGCTGCACCATGGTCTTTGCACCCGAAAACGAGCGTGTTTCCATCATCAACGCGATCAAGGACTATTACTCGGTCGCAATCGACACCATCAGCCGCGAATACCGCATCGTCGGTGACCTGCGTCTGACGCAGTACGCTTCGTTCCTCTACGAAAACTTCTTCCCCCTGCACGACGAACTGTGCTACGAAGAAGGCAGAGCCATGAAGGACTACGCCTTCGGCGAGCCGGGTGCAAAGGAAATCCTCTGCACCATTTCGGGCAGAATGAAAGCCCAGAGAGAAAAGTATTTCGCATTCTGAAAAGCATAAACATTATAAAAAATCACCGGACAAACCAAAAAATGTCCGGTGATTTCTTTTGTTGTCAGATCGGGGTATGATAAATTATGACTTATCTTTCTCTTTTTTCTTCCGCAGTGCCTTGAAAAAAGAGGACAGCACTTCGGCACATTCCTCCTGCAGAACACCGCGTACAACGTCGGGTTTGTGGTTATAGGGCAGAAGTGTAAGATCCGTCACCGAGCCCATGGAGCCGGCTTTGGCATCGCTCGCACCGTACACCACGCGTTCAATGCGGGAATTGATGATCGCACCCGTACACATGGGGCAGGGCTCCAGCGTCACGTACAGCGTGCAACCCGGTAATCGCCAGCCGCCCAATTTTTTGCACGCCGCATCAATGGCTTCGATCTCGGCGTGGTAGAGGGCGTTTTTGCCGTTTTCACGGCGGTTTCTGCCCGTGGCAATGACTTCACCGTTTCGCACGATCACCGCACCCACGGGGGTTTCCCACTCGTCCGCCGCCTGCCTTGCAAGAAGCAACGCCTCGTGCATGAAAAATATATCCTGCTCCATACGCTTACAGCAGATCGTCAAAATATTTCAGCGTACGCAGACCGCAGGCAACGCCTTTTTTTGCATCTTCCATGCCCTCAAATTCAACCGTGATATACTCGTCATAGCCGTGGGCATCCAGAATGCGAAGGCACTGCAGAACGGGAACGTCACCGTGGCCGATGATCGCACCGCGCAGTGCATTGCCGCCGCGGGAACGGAAAAATCCGTCGGGAGGTACTACGCCGTTACCGTTTTTGACGTGGAAGTCCTTGGCGTGGACGTGAAAGGCGTAGGGAGCCATTCTGCCCACTGCAACGGCAGGATCTTCATCCGCACACAGGAAGTTACCGATATCCACCAACGCACCGAAATTTTCGTGTGCGACCGCGTTGACGAGTTTTTCAACACGCTCGGAATCCTGGCAGAAGAAACCGTGGTTTTCCACCATGGTGCGCACACCCTTGGTCTGTGCATATTCCGTGACCGCACGGCAACCGTCCGCAAGAACGGGCAGAGCCTGGTCAAAGCCCTTGCTGCCGCGTTCACCGTCGGCAAAACCGCTTGTGGCATCGTGACGCATGATCTTCACGCCCAATGCGGCGGCAACGTCAATTTCTTTTTTCAGATCTTCGACCTGATTTTTATTCTTCAAAAAGTCCGCACCGATGCAATAGCAGGCGATCTCAATGCCCACACGCTCGGCTTCCGCCTTCAGTTCGGCGGCATACGCCAACTTGTCTTTGCCCTCGGGCGTGTGGATCTCGGCAAATTCAATGCCGTCAAATCCCATTTCTTTGGCAAGGGCGATCAGTTCGATCTCGGTATATGCACCGCTTGCACGCAGTTGCGAATAGCTGTAAGAACTCACGCTGTATTTCATTTTCAATTTCCTCCCGTTTTGATTTTTTGTACTTTTTCAGTGTAACACGGACGCAGATGAAAGTCAATACGGCGATTCTTCCGTACGGACGGACAACATTGACTTTTTATGATGGCCGACGGCGGCATAAAGTCACCTCTTAAACGTGATGCCGAATCACGATTCACCCGCCCGATTATTCTCTTTCGCTTATGCCGTTCAGCACAGCGGCAAGTTCTTCTTTTGTCAGTTGCGTGCGAAGATAACAGCGGTCTGCAACACGGATCACACAACCGCCTGCGGTCGGTGTCACGGGTAAGCGGTCGCGGTCGATCTCACGAAAATACGCAACTACCGATGCAGGCACGGGCAAAAACAGATCACATTCTCCCGTATTGTGCCACAGCGATACCCACTGTTTGCCGTCGCGTTCAAAGCGGTATGCAGTGACGTCGGCAACTGCCGTTTCCGTGCGTTCACACGCCGTGAGTTCGTATTCATTCTCGGCATTCAGAAGCAGGGTATGTTCCTTTTGCGGCTGTCGGATGGCTCTCTTTTGCTCCTCGGTCAGCCATCCTTTTGCACGCACGTCTTCCCACCGCCGCATGACTTCCCACAGATCCGCCATACGCGGATGACAGCGTTGCAAGTTGAGATTCGTCTGAATCGTCACGGGACAGTCAAAACCTGCGGCATGGGACGTTCCGTATTCAAAGGTGTCGGGTTGCGTGTCCTCATACAGTGCCCACCAGCCGAAATTCAGCCGCGTGAAATCATACCGCATCAGCGGTGCTTCGGAAAGCGGGTACTTGTCGGTCATGGCTTTGAAAACGGCGGTCGGGAACACGTCGAACGCATTGCCGCCTGCCAGCATATGCCAACTGAAATGTCCCTTTGCCGCCCCCTCGCAGAACAGCGGTTCGGGATTGCATTTTTTATAGACACGCCACTGGGAAAAGGGCACGTAATTTTCAAACGGCGGATTGGTACCCTCGGATCCATCCATATAAATAAAGCGGAAACCGCAATTATAAACCGCACTGATCTTGTCTGCAATTTCATCCTGCAGGTCGGTATTCTGGTCAATGTAAACACTGCTTGCACCGAATTCGCTCACCCACACCACACCGCAGGCACTGCCGCGTTCGTGGAATCTTGCCGCCGTACCGTTGAATCCGCGTTCACAGCCGAGAAAACCGAAAGGCGGTTCGGTGCTGACGGATTCATAGCGGATGAGTTCGTTGCCGATGCGAAGCAGACGGCAGGATGCGGGAAGTTCGTCAAGCGGACACTGATCGGTAAAAATGTCGGTATCGGTTTCACTGACCGCAGTGCGAAGTGTCAGCATCTGTCTGTGCAATACGCGGTGATCGGCTTCGGGTGTCATATAGCGGCTTTTTATGCCGATATGCGTCTGCAAAAAGTGAAAACCCGCCGTGATCCCTGCCGCATTCACCTTCGCAAGCACCGTACGGATATCGTCAAGTCCGTTTTTGTATTCTTCGCGGAAATCGTAATTGCCGTTCAGTGCGTAACCGCCCTCCTCACGGAAAAAGCAGGTATAATAAAACAGCATCATGCGAAATCCGCCCTGCCGTGCAAAACGGATATGCTCGTCAACGTTGGCAGGAACGGCATCGCTCACCCAATAGACGGAAGCGTTGATGCGATCGCCCTTGCGGTTTTCGGCACCGTGCGGCAAATAAAAATCACATTCAAAGGTATGCACCTTTTCGAGTAAGGTGTCGTGCGTGCTCACGAACAAGGCGGCGGCAGTGTTTTTCATCCCCGTTTCACGGCTGATTGCGGCGTACATCCGATACGCATTTTCCGTCTTTTCCGCATCCGCACACACGTTCCGGTTTGCAGCCATCACGCACACGGCGGTCTTTCCGTCCGATACGGTGTTCATCCATTCGCCGTATTGCGACATCTTTCTGACGGGCAACTGCAAAAGCGTGAGCGCATCCGCAGGCGGTTTGGGTAAGGACAGCCATCGATAGGTGTTCTCATCCGTTGCAAAACCCTCAAACGAGAAGCAAAGATAATCTCCCCCGTCCTGCACGCCGACGAGGGCTTCGTAGGGCAAACTGTCAAAGCCGACGTGCAATATGCCGTTCTCCCAACGCACGGCATCGGCACCGCACGTGATCCGCTTACACGGATGCATGAGTTTTTGCTCGTTGTCATAAAAGCGTTGCTGGGCAACGGAAAAAAGCGGCATCCGACAAGCCGTGTCAAGCAATTCCTCCCCCGTCTGCTCACAGACAAGGCTTTGTGCAACGCCGTCACGACCGATCCGTAATCGCAGAAAATCATTGGAAAACACGATATCCTTTTCACATTGCCGTACAAACATACGCCTTCCCTCACTTCATTTTTTCGGATGCGTTTCATTTCATAAATCACATACATTATAACATACAATATTTTCATTGCACAACACAAATCATTGCGTTCACGACAAAATGAAAAAAGGATTTCAAAAAAATAAAATTTTTTCACATTTTCCGAAAAAAAGACTTGACGAACGCGGATTAATGTGTTATAGTATCTCTTGCGTTCGACGCAAACCTACACGCTGGTGTAGCTCAGTTGGTAGAGCAGCTGATTTGTAATCAGCAGGTCGGGGGTTCGAGTCCGTCCACCAGCTCCACCTTTTTATAGCAGGGTGTAGCGTTTCAATTGAATATGGGAGAGTTCCCGAGCGGCCAAAGGGGGCAGACTGTAAATCTGTTGTCAGTGACTTCGGTGGTTCGAATCCACCCTCTCCCACCAAATAAGAGCATCGTATATTCGGTGCTTTTATTTTTTTCTTTAGCGGCTCTTACTTCGGGTAGATTCGAAAGGGCGTTAAGAAAATGCTCCGGGGGAGCATTTTTAGCCCGTGGGATTGCGCTACCGTAAATTAAACAAACAAGCAGTGCAAAGCGAGCAGTGAAAAAATTAAACCCATACAGCACCACCCTCTCCCACCAAATAAGAGCATCGTATATTCGGTGCTTTTATTTTTTTTGCATTGCGGCAAAATAAACACACTGACAAATGGGAAAATTGATAAAAATATATGGCGGTACGCTTTTTATGATGCTTGACATTTTTCATAAACTGTGCCAAACTGAAACAAACCGATATCAACAGGGATCAGCAGATAATACGAATATCAGCATTTTCACAGAACTGCAGAAAGACGGGCATTTTACGGGTTATAAAAAAATGAAATACATAGTAAACCGTCAGGGTGACGGATGCAATCCGAACCCTGAGGGAGGGAGGTTTCTATGCAGATTTTACAGACAATTGTTTCTTACCTTGCAATCGCGGCGGCGTTTATTACTTCACTTTTTTCATGGGAGGATGCAACGATGATACCCTTTACGAATGACTACACCATTCCCGAAACGATTCCCGCTTACAGCGTGATCTCCACCGAGGAAAAGACCGACTGGCAGGCAAAATGGATCTGGAACCAAGACGATCCGACACAGAAAAACACCTGGATGTGCTTTTGCAAAAAGGTGGAACTGCAACAAGTTCCGGCGGAACTGACCGCACACATTGCGGCGGATTCAAAATATTGGCTGCACGTCAACGGCGAAACCGTCGTGTTTGAGGGCAGTGTAAAACGCGGGCCCGATCAGAACAGCGGCTATTACGACAGCATCGATATCGCTCCTTTCCTCAAAGAGGGTGAAAATGCAATTTGCGTACTGGTGTGGTACTGGGATGCGGAAAAGAGTTATTCCTACAACGGCAGCGGACAGGGCGGTTTTTTGTTTGAAGCGGTCAACGGGGAAATAAGCATTCTTTCCGACAACAGCTGGAAAGTAAAAAGAAACGATGCATTCGTTGACAGTGCGTTGTATCCGCCCAATTACAGACTGCCCGAATACAGCATTTATTACGATGCAAGAAAGGACATGGGCAACTGGAAGGATGCATCTTTTGACGTTTCCCTTTGGGAGAACGCAACCGAATTTGCCGTCGGCGGCGAGGGCGTTTACGGGAAACTCTATCCCAGAGGAATCCCTTTCCTCAAAGATTACGGTCTGAAAGATTATGAAAATTCAAAGATCTATGAAAACCACACCGTCAAAAAACTGTTCGGAGAAAAAATCACCGTCGATATTCCCTACAATGCACAAGTCACGCCCTATCTGAAGATCAAGGCACCTGCAGGAAAGAAGATCCGCATCACGACGGAAAACACGCTGATCGGTGCGGTTTCAACCACCTACATAACCAAAGAGGGCGTGCAGGAATTTGAGACTCCCGGCTGGTTCAACGGTGAACATATTACGTACAAACTTCCCAAAGGCGTTACGATTCTTTCCTTGCAGTACCGCGAAACGGGATATAACAGCGACTTCAGCGGGGATTTCAAGTGCGACGATGCATTTCTCAATTCCCTGTGGCAGAAATCCCTGCGTACGCTGTACGTTACCATGCGTGACAATTATATGGATTGTCCCGACCGTGAAAGAGCCCAGTGGTGGGGTGACGTGACGAGTGAAATGATCATGACGATGTACTCCATGGACAGCAATTCCTACCTGCTGTATCAGAAAGGCGTGCAGGCCATGCTGTCCCATGCGGACGAAACAAAGGTCTTGCAGACGGTCGTTCCCATCAGCGGCGACTACTTTGAACTGCCCGTTCAGCAACTTGCAGGCATTGCAGGTTTTCTGACCTATTATCAATACACGGGTGACAGGTCTTTTCTTGAAAAGGTTTACGATGCCTCTCTCGACTATCTGAAACTCTGGGACATGGGTGACAACGGTCTTGTCGTTCACCGCGGCGGCTCGTGGGACTGGCCCGACTGGGGTGACAAGGCAGACATGACCGCCATTGAAAACGCATGGGTATACCACGCCCTTTCCGCCGTGGAAACCATGGCACAAGTGTTGGGCAAAAATGAAGATCTCCCGTTTATCACCGAACGCAAAAAAACCATCGCAGAAGGCTACAAATCACTTTGGACGGACGAAGGATTCAGAAGCGACGACGTAAAAGAATGCGACGACAGAGCCAACGCACTGGCCGTTTTGTCGGGCCTTGCACAAAAGGAACAGTACGAAACGGTCAAAAAGGTGCTCACAGAAACGAAAAATGCAAGTCCGTATATGGAATACTACGTGCTGGAAGCCCTTTGCACGATGGGAGAATACGAAGCGGCAAAAGACAGGATCAAGGACAGATACGCGGATATGGTGAACGAGGATTACTCGACGCTCTGGGAATTCTGGAATGCATGGCAAGGCACGAAGAATCACGCATGGAGCGGCGGCCCGCTTGTAATCATGAGCAAATACTTTGCAGGCATTGCTCCTCTTGAAGCAGGCTATGAAAAGGTGAAGATCGCACCGCAGTACGACCTTTCCGACACGATGACCTGCACCGTGCCGAGCGTCAAAGGCCTCATCACCCTGCAATATGAAAAAACGGACGAAAATCACACGGTCAACCTGACACTTCCGCAAGATATGAAGGCGGTCTTGTGCGTGCCGACAAATGCCGCGGTAAACGTCAACGGCACGCTTTACTATCAGAACGGTGCGTATGCAAACGGTAAAGACGGCGGCAATATTGAGATCATTCAAACAGCCGCCGATAACAGATGAGTGAAAGATAAATTATGAGTTAGCGGAGAGTTTGCTATCGTTGGGCTTCGCCCAATAGAGAACCCCCGGCGAGGGTTCTCTACGAAAAACAGTCCACCGGACTGTTTTCCTACTCTCCTGCGCTTTTTGAAGGAAAGGGGTGTTTCGCCCGTTGCGACGGGCGACGAGAGGCTCTGCCTCCCGACTCCGCAAGCTTTTGCAAAAGCTTGACCAAAAATCTTTAAATGCTGACGAAGCAATTTACAC
>JAZNRU010000044.1:0-121343 GCA_045590895.1 Acutalibacteraceae bacterium | reverse complement strand
TTGGTGCCTTCAGGTGTGGAAATAAACCCCCGGTTCTACCGGGGGTGAAAGAAGACTTTAGTAAAGCCAAAAACGGGCGAGCTCAAAGCCGCCCGAAAAAAGACTAACGGCAAGAAGAAACCTCCTGATATAATAGTAGTGGTTTGGCGACCGCATTACTAAAATAAAAGGAGGAATCAAGCAATGAAAAAAGATAATGAAATAAAGAGTAGTGCACATTCCCGGTACAGATGTCAATACCATATAGTATTTGCACCGAAGTACAGAAGGCAAGTAATATACGGACAACTAAAGAAAGATATCGGAGAGATATTGAGAAAGTTGTGTGTACAAAAAGGAGTGGAGATAATCGAAGCAGAGGCGTGCAGCGATCATATCCACATGTTGGTGAGTATACCACCGCAAATAAGTGTATCACAATTCATGGGATATCTCAAGGGGAAAAGTAGCCTGATGATTTTCGACCGACATGCAAACTTGAAATACAAATACGGCACACGGACATTTTGGTGCCGAGGGTATTATGTGGATACGGTCGGTCGAAATAAAAAGGTAATAGCGGAATACATAAAGAATCAGCTTGAAGAAGATTATGCACACGACCAAATAAGCATAAAAGAGTACATCGACCCGTTCACGGGTAACCCGAATAAGTAAGCAAAAATAAACAGCCGCACGGGAGCGGCTGCTTGAAATAGTAATGCGGTGCTAAACTTCAGAACCCCTTTCAGGGGTAAAGCCAGTAACGCCCCTTATAGGGGCAGAGCAAACCACCGGTTCAACCGGTGGTTTTGATTATGCTTGACTTATTCAGCAGCCGCTACCGAGTTTTCTCTGTTTAATGCGGCTTCACGTCTTTGGCGAAGTTCTTCCTGGATGGGGATGAGTTTCTTTTTGGAAAGGGGATAGATGATCGTGAGAATGAGAATCAAAGTGTATACCACGGCAGGAATGACGGTGCACATCTGATAGATCTTGTGACCGACGGAGCCTTTTGCCGTTGTGACGGTGTCCTTGAGTTTATCACTGTAACCCGTCTTTTTAAGCAACTGCATTCCGCCGGAATCCGCAATGGTCTGGCCGAGTTTTCTTGCAAATGTGTAAACGGCATAAATTGCACTTTCGCATTGTTCGTGTGTCGTATATTCCTGATAATCGATTACGTCCATAACGATTGCCCAGTTTGTAATGCTCATGAAGGAATAACCGAGACCGATGAGAGCCTGCATGATGAAATACAGTACTTTTCCGGGCAAAACAACCGCATTGAAGATCGCGGCTGCGGAGGAAAGGAACAAGCCGAATACACAAAGTTCCTTTTTGCCGAACTTTTCAACAAGCTTCGGAACAAACAGGATAAGTGCCGCCATCGGGCCGTAAGTGCAAAGCGTATTGATGATGGAAAGGTTTGAATCTCCGAAATAGTTTTTGTAGAGATACTGTGAGAACGAACCGAACTGCAGTAATCCGCTGATAAGTATACCGGAAATCATGACCATCAAGAAAGGAAGGCTCTTGAACAAGGGCGCATAGGTCTTTTTGACGTCGATCTTTTTCTTTTCCTGTGCACTCGGTACACGTTCTTTTGTCGATTTGTAGCAGAACAGATACATGACAGCAGATGCAACGGAAAATACGAGAACAAGAATAAGTGCACGGCTGTCACTGAATTGGGATGCGACAGTTCCGTCGGGTTGCTGTACTTTAATGTAAATAAGAGCCTGTCCGACGATCGTGGGCATTGCACCGCCGACACCGCCGCCGATGGAACGGAATGTTGACAGTAGCGTTCTGCCCTTGGGATCATCCGTAATGACGGATGCAAGGGAACCGTAGGGGATATTCATGCCCGTGTAAAGCATTCCGAATGCAGTATACGTGATGTATGCAAATGCAAGAAGTACGGTGTAATTGCTGATGTAGTTACTGATGTTCAGGAAACAAAGAATGCAGGAAATTGCAAGCGGAACGCAGACAACCTTGATATAAGGTCTGAATTTACCTGCGGGAGTGGGTTTTCTTGAATCGACGATCAATCCCCAAAGCGGATCGTTGATCGCATCCCATAAGCGAACAACAAGGAACAATACCGTGATGTCATTGTAGACCTTGTCTGCATTGAATCCAACCATCAGACTGTCTGTATAAAAGACTTTCAGATATGTAGAAATGAACGTCAGGACAAGAAGATTGCCGACGTCACCGAACATATATCCCAAGCCTTCTTTGATGCCGATTGCATTCGGATGCCGAAGTGCTGCAGGCGGTGCATTTGTTTTTGCTTTCTTCATAGGTCTTCCTCCTCTGATTGTTGTTAATCATATTGTATATAAGAGATTCGGTTTTGTCAATTTTTATTTGGACGTTTGATACTGAGTTTTTTAGTCTGATACAGTTTGGCAAGACCGCCTTCGCTTGTTTCTCTGTATTGATATGCAAGATCTCTGCCTGTTTCATGCATGGTTTCAACGACCATATCAAAACTGATCTTTCTTGAGCCTGCAAGGAAATTTGCAAGGCTCAATGCGTTAATGGCACGCATGGCGGCAACTGCATTGCGTTCAATGCACGGAATCTGTACGAGTCCGTGAATGGGATCGCAGGTGAGACCGAGATGATGCTCCATTGCAACTTCGGCTGCGTATTCGATCTGGCCGATACCCATTTCGTATAATTCTGCAAGTGCGGCGGCTGCCATGGAGCAAGCAGAGCCGATCTCTGCCTGGCATCCGGATGCTGCACCGGATATGGTGGCATTTGTTTTGATGAGATTGCCGATGATTCCGCCGACGGCAAGTGCACGCAGGATCTGCTCGTCTGAAAAACCTTTCTTTTGCTGTGTGTAGAACAATGCGGCAGGAACCACGCCGCAAGCACCGCAGGTAGGTGCAGTCACAACGATGCCTGCATCCGCATTCTGTTCGCTTGCCGCATACGCATACGCACAAACGAGACGGTTTTCTCTCGTTGCTTCGCTTTCATCAATGTGTCTTTGATTGAATAAATACTGTGCTTTTCGTTCTACGTGCAATCCGCCGGGAAGTTCACCGGATGCTGCAAGTCCCGAAGCAATGCAATGTTTCATGGTCTGCCATACTTTTGCAAGATGATCGAGTATTTCTTCACCTTCACGCAGTATGCAATAATCCGAAATACGCATATTGTTTTCAAAGCAAAATGCGGCAATCTCTTTGAATGAATTTTCGGGGTAAACGTCGGGTGTGTCAATATCCGGTCTGCCTTCAACTTTGATTGCACCGCCGCCGACGCTGTATACTCGCATGAAGGCACCTGTTTCGCCGTTCGTATAAGCCTGCATATCCAATGTGTTCGGATGCGGCATGCTCTCGTTTTCTTCATCGAAAATGATCTTGCATTTGATCGGTTCAAATGTTTCCCGAATGGCACGGTCTGTCTGGTGTCCTTTGCCCGTAAGGGCAAGGGAACCGTACAGTGTAACTTCAATGAAGTCAGCCTGCGGATTTTCTTCCGCAAACAGTCTTGCGGCTTTTACGGGACCCATCGTATGTGAACTTGAAGGACCTCTGCCGATACAGTATAATTCTTTGATAGATTTCATAATGATCTCCGAATTTATTTTTGGTATTTACATTTTATATGTTTTGAGTTAAAATGTAAAGCATAATTTAATGATTCTGAAATATCATTTGTTCAAGAAATGAAGGAGTGTTATTATGAAACGTGTTTTATGTTTGATTTTGTGTGTATTCACTGTCGCCTTTTGTTTTGTCGGTTGCGGTGAAAAGGATCCTGCTACAGAAACGGTGACCAACGAACAGGGCGAGGTTGTAGAGCCGACACAATATATGACAAATGAAAACGGTTATATTGTGCAACCGTCCAATGCTCTGCAGCAGGTTGTGGACGGAATGCTTCTCTGCTATCTTGATTATATTGTTGAAGACAGTGAATTTTACGCAATTGCCGAATCTGCTGTCACACCTGCCATTATCACGGATGCTTCTGAGTTTCAGGCATTTTTTGAATATTCTGACGAAAACGGCAATGTTCAGAAGAAAGCACAAAAGCTTTATGATGAAATGAATTTGACGGATGAAGGCAAAGCAATTTACGCGGATGCGGATTTTTATGATAAATGGCATCTGATCGTTGTTTCCGTGCGTGAAAACAATGCCGATACGAAACATACGATCAATTCGGTTGAATACAACACCGACAGTTGCATATTTACGGTCAATGCTACACGCGACGTCGCAGAGGGTGACGGTGAGAATACTGCATACCATTACGTGTTCCGCGTACCGAAGAATGTGTATAACGGAGTCCGGCACAGCTTTAAGAAAAACGGATAATATGACAGCAGGTGCTTGCTTTTTGTTGCAATCCACCTGCTGTATTTTTGCATAATATTAAATTTATACAAGAAAATATGCAAAAAATCTTGTATAAATAAAATATATATGATATACTCAACTTTGCAAAATTCAGAATACGAGGATTTGGATATGACAAGACGTGAAATTCGCGAACAGGCTTTTATGCTGTTATTTGAAAAAATGTTCAACTGGGATTGCGAGATCGGTGAACTTGCTCATTTTGCAGGGGAAAGCGGATTGTTTGTTGCGGATGAATTTGCTACAAAACTGGCTTCCTGTGCCATTGAAAATATTGCCGTTATTGATGAAAAACTTTCCGCTTTGTCGCAGAAATGGTCACTGTACCGTATGCCGAGAGTGACTTTGGCTATCTTGCGGCTTGCAAGTGCGGAAATGCTTTATTTTGATGATATTCCTGTTTCGGTTTCCATCAATGAAGCGGTTGAACTTGCTAAAAAGTATGCTTCTGCCGAAGATGCTTCTTTTATCAACGGCATTCTGGGTAGTTTATCTCGTATGGGTGACACATCCGACGGTGAATAATGATGTCTTGTTATCTTGGTATCGACACGAGCAATTATACGACTTCTCTTTGCCTTTTTGACGAGCAGAAAGGCATTCAGGCTTTTGTACGTAAAATATTACAGGTAAAAGATGGGGAAGTCGGTCTTCGGCAGAGTGATGCCGTTTTTCAGCATGTGCAGAATCTTCCGTTATTGATGCAGGATCTCTTTAAGCAGTATCGATCGGATTTGTGTGCCGTCGGTGTGTCGGCAACGCCGAGAGATGAGCAAGGATCGTATATGCCCTGTTTTACGGTCGGAAATATGCTTGCTTCATGTCTTGCTTCTTCGCACGGAATACCGTTGCATTTGTTTTCGCATCAAGCAGGACATATTGCTGCTGCGGCATATTCTGCAAAGCGATGTGATCTGTTGCAACAGTCTTTTATTGCTTTTCATGTTTCCGGTGGTACGACGGAAGCTGTACTGGTTGAGCCGGATTCGGAACATATCATTCGCACGACCTTGCTTGCATCTTCTTTGGATCTGAAAGCAGGTCAGGCGGTTGATCGTGTCGGTCAGATGCTTTCTCTCTCTTTTCCTGCAGGCGTTCAACTGGAAGAGCTTGCTTTGAAAAGCAGTAAATCATATAAAATAAAACCTTTCATGCGAGACGGTCAGCCGAGTTTATCGGGACTTGAAAACAAGTGCCGTCAGATGTTGCAAAACAGGGAAGAACCTTGTGACGTAGCGAAGTACTGTCTCGATTATATTGCTGCCGCATTGTCGGAAATGGCCGCTTGTTGTACTGAAAAGTATCCGACTTGCACTTTGTTGTTTTCGGGTGGCGTTATGGCGGATTCCATTATCCGTGACAAACTCAGT
The DNA here is from genome assembly GCA_045590895.1 of Acutalibacteraceae bacterium. Taxonomy (GTDB): domain Bacteria; phylum Bacillota; class Clostridia; order Oscillospirales; family Acutalibacteraceae; genus RUG806. The sequence goes on along the minus strand of JAZNRU010000044.1, from coordinate 115,597 downwards.
GAACGATTTGATGCGGTGTTTTCGGATCCGTTTTATTCTTCGGATAATGCGGCAGGCATTGCATACTTAACCTCTTTGAAGTAAATGAGGCGATCTTTACGCAAAAACCGGCTATCAGTGTATCACAACTGAATCTTTTTATCAAAAGTCTGTTAGATGCCGATGTGCGTTTGGCAGATGTTGTGCTGTGCGGAGAGATATCTAACTTTTCGGGACATTACAGATCAGGACATTTGTATTTTACGTTGAAAGATGAATTGGCGGCTGTAAAGGCAGTCATGTTCAGCAGAAGTGCGTCTAAATTGAAATTTGCTCCGCAGGACGGAATGAAAGTGATTGTCCGCGGCAGAGTTTCCGTTTATGAACGCGACGGTGTTTATCAGATCTATGTTGAGGATATGCAACCCGACGGTGCCGGTGCACTTGCCGTTGCTTTTGAGCAAATGAAAAAAAGACTGGAAGCGGAAGGCCTGTTTGCGGTGGATCATAAAAAGAAATTGCCTGCATTTCCCGAACGTATCGGCGTTGTGACATCTCCGACAGGTGCGGCCGTGCAGGATATGCTGAATGTGATCGGACGGCGTTGGCCGTTGGCAACCGTTGTGTTGTGTCCCGTTACCGTGCAGGGCGATGCCGCACCTGGTGAGATTGTTGCGGCAATCAATGAAATGGATCTGAAAAATGCCTGCGACGTTATCATCGTCGGTCGCGGCGGCGGTTCTGTTGAGGATTTATGGGCGTTCAATGATGAACGGGTCGTCCGTGCCGTCTACGCCTGTTCAATACCGATCGTTTCTGCGGTCGGTCATGAAACGGATTTTACCTTGTGTGATTTTGCGGCAGATCTTCGTGCTCCTACTCCTTCGGCAGGAGCCGAACTTGTGACCCCTTCATTAGCTCAACAAAAACAAATACTTGCTTCTTTACAAATGAATTTGCGTGGATTTGTAACGGATAAACTCTATGAAGAAAAAGACCGATATTTTTCTCTTGTCAGAATGCGGTCGTTTGCGTCCCCTGAACATTTTTTTGACAGGGAAAAGCAATTGACTGATTATCTGTCGCAACGATTGCTCAATTCATATAATAATTATCTGTCTGAACGGAAGCACAGACTTAGAATGCACATTGCAAAACTTGATTCCATGAGCCCGTTGAAGGTGCTCAGCCGCGGTTATGCCGCAGTATATAAGGATGACAGCATTGTCAGCAGTGTTCACGGATTGACGGCCGGAAATGAGATCAGTGTTGCAATGTCGGACGGAGAATTATCCTGTAAGATTATAGGAATTACAAATCACTGAAAAGGTTGGTTTGCTATGGCAAAAATGACTTATGAATCCGCTATGAAACAATTAGAGGAAATTGTTTTGAAACTTGAAGACGGTCAACTGTCTTTGGACGAAGCGGTTAAACTGTTTGAAAAAGGTGCAAAACTTTCCGCTTTTTGTGACAAAGCTCTCAAAGAGGCGGAATTGAAAATAACCACATTGGATGAGGCGGCGGACGGCAATGAATAATGTATTTTCAATAGAAACGTTAACAACTCTTTTTGAATCGTTTATTGAAACAACCGTTCCCACTGCAGAACATAAAAAGTCAGATATGTCTGCGATGCTCAAATATTCCCTTGAAAGCGGCGGAAAACGAGTACGCCCCGTGTTGTGTCTGTCTTTTTGTTCTTTGTGCGGCACGTCTCCCGAAAAGGCACTTTGGTTTGCATCTGCCGTTGAATATATACATACGTATTCCTTGGTGCACGATGATCTGCCTTGTATGGATAACGATGACTTCAGACGCGGAAAACCGTCAAGCCATAAGAAATTCGGTGAAGCCAATGCTTTGCTTGCAGGCGATGCATTGTTGACACATGCATTTGAACTGATTGCCAATGCGTATCTTACCGGCAACGTTTCGGCGGAAGCTTCCGTAAAAGCATCTGCCGTGCTTGCAGAATGTGCAGGTGTCAACGGTATGATCGGCGGTCAGTTCGTTGATCTTGCCATTGAGGGAAAGAACTGCAGTATAGACGATCTGTTTCTGATGGATATTTATAAAACTGCGGCTCTTATAAAGGCGGCGTGTCAGTTGGGTTGTATTGCCGCAGGTGCAGATGATGCAACCGTTGCCAAGGCGGGGGAGTTTGCTGAAAATCTCGGCCTTGCGTTTCAGATCATTGACGATCTTCTTGATGTAGAAGATGAAAATTCAAGTGATAATTTGAATGACAAAAGTACATATCCTTCATTATTAGGGTTGGAGCTGGCAAATTTGCTTGCGGAAGAATATACGAAAAAAGCGATTGAAGCATTGGATGTATTCGGCGATAAGGCGGATTTTCTTCGTGAGTTTTCCTTGTCACTGTTAAAAAGAAAAGTATAAAATGAATACGAATTTTTTATCTGAAATCAAGTCACCCGATGACTTGAAAAAACTGAATGACGATCAACTTCCGCTTCTTGCGGATGAGGTCCGCAAAGTGCTTATTGATACTTTGAGTGTGAACGGCGGACATCTTGCATCCAATCTCGGTGTCGTGGAACTGACGATTGCATTGCACCGTGTGTTTGATTCTCCGCAGGATGCAATCATTTGGGATGTTGGTCATCAGTCATATATACACAAACTGTTTACCGGACGTTATGACCGTTTTTCTACGATCCGTACCCCCGGTGGCTTGTCAGGTTTTACAAGAATAACCGAAAGCGAACATGACTTCTTTAATTCCGGTCATTCCAGTACAGCATTGTCTGCGGCATTCGGACTGGCTCAAGCCAACCGGTTAAAACAATCGGATGCCTATACAGTTGCTGTTATCGGTGACGGTGCGTTCACGGGTGGTATGGTATATGAGGCACTCAACAATGCAGGACGTTCAGACAGTCGGTTGATCGTAATTCTGAATGACAACGAAATGTCTATTTCTCCCAACGTCGGTGCGTTGGCTCGTTATTTTGCTGCCATCAGAGCCAATCCGCGTTACGTTAAATTCAAAGCAGGAACCGAACGTGTGCTGAATCGGATTCCCGTAGTCGGAAAATCACTTGCAAAAGCGGTTTATGATTTGAAGACGGACATTAAAAATATGATCTATAACAGCACGATGTTTGAAGATCTCGGATTCCGATATATAGGACCGATCGACGGACATAACATTGAGCAGCTTGAAACTGCATTGCAGGCGGCAAAGTCCATGAACATTCCCGTTGTGTTGCATATCAATACGATCAAAGGTAAAGGCTTTGAGCAGGCAGAAAAAAGCCCGGAACGGTTCCACGGTGTTTCGAGATTTGATCCCGTGACAGGCGAGCCGCCTGTATCAGGAGCGAGTTTTTCGGGTGTTTTCGGAAAGTTTCTGGATACAGCTGCTGAAACCGATCATAAATTGTGTGCGATTACGGCGGCAATGTCAGCAGGAACCGGTTTGTCGGTTTTTGCAGAAAACCATCCCGAACGATTTTTTGATGCGGGAATCGCGGAAGAACACGCGGCTACATTTTCCGGCGGTCTTGCAAGAGGCGGTATGTTGCCTGTCTTTGCCGTATATTCATCCTTTTTTCAGCGTTCTTACGATCAGATCATTCATGATGCCGCTATGCAGAATCTGAAAATGGTGTTTGCTGTTGACCGTGCCGGGTTCGTCGGAGAGGACGGTATGTCTCACCAGGGGATTTTTGATGCGGCATTTCTGAATACCGTACCCGGCGTTACCGTTTTCAGTCCGTCTTATTACAGTGAACTTGAGGCGTTTCTTAAAAAAGCTCTTTATGAGGTTGACGGCGTTTCGGCGGTTCGTTATCCGAGAGGAAAAGAACTTTCTGTACCCGCAGATTTTGTGCCGTCTTTTTCTGCTTATGATTATTACGGTAATGAAGATGCCGATGTGCTTTTGGTGACTTACGGCAGGATTTTTTTCCATGCCGCGGATGCAGTAACTGAATTAAACCAACTTGGTTTTCACTGTTCCGTACTGAAACTCAATCAAATCAAACCGATTGCATCGCAAGCAATTGAAGTTGCAATGCAAAAGAAAAATATCTTTTTCTTTGAGGAAGGCCAAAGATTCGGCGGCATCGGTGAAACGTTTGCCGGAATGCTGTTGGAATCGGGTTTTGACGGTAAATTTGTTCTTACGGCTGTGAACGATGAATTTGTCGTGCATGACACGGTACAGGCACAGTTGCATAAATATAAATTGGATCGCGACGGTATGATTCAGACGGTCGCAGAGGTGTTGAAAAATGGCGGTAAAACAAAGGCTTGATGCATATTTGTTTGAAAAAGGTCTCAGTGAGAGCCGAGAAAAAGCAAAGGCATTCATTATGTCCGGTGTGGTTTACGTGAACGGTCAGAAGGCTCTCAAGGCCGGCATGAATGTTACGGATGAAGATACGGTTGAAGTACGAGGAGGCATGGAATTTGTCAGTCGCGGCGGTTATAAATTGAAAAAAGCCATGCAGGCGTTTCCGATTTCATTGACGGATAAAATTTGCATGGATGTTGGGGCTTCAACAGGCGGATTCACCGATTGTATGTTGCAAAACGGTGCAAAAAAAGTATATTGTGTAGACGTCGGATACGGACAGCTTGCCTGGAAATTGAGGAGTGATGACCGCGTTGTAAATCTTGAACGCACAAACGTAAGATACATAACGGAAGAACAGGTTTCTGAACAAATTGATTTTTTCAGTGTGGATGTATCCTTCATTTCCCTGCGTTTGGTGCTTCCCGCAGTTTTAAGATTGCTTTCTGATGATGCACAGGGTGTATGTCTTATCAAGCCTCAATTTGAAGCAGGACGAGAACGTGTCGGCAAAAAAGGCGTTGTGCGTGATATCAATACACATAAGGATGTCGTTCGAGAGATCACGGATTTTGCATCTCAAAACGGTTTTACGGTCTGCGGACTTGATTTTTCACCGATCAAGGGTCCCGAAGGAAATATTGAGTATTTAATGTATGTAAAAAAGGGAAATGCACAGGCATCGGAATTGGATATTGACGGTGTTGTGAATTCTTCTCATTTACAATTGAACGGCGGTGAGTCGGATGAAAACGGCAATCATTCCTAACCTGACAAGGCAGAATGCAAAAGAGATAACCGTCGCTGTCTGCAATGAATTGGTACGGCTCGGCATTTCTTTTTTGTTTTCCGATGCGTTTGAAAATGACTTTTGCAATATTCCGAATGCGGTTTTTGTTGCTGAAGAAGAACTGCTGGATGCGGTAGATGTTGTCGTTTCGATCGGCGGAGACGGCAGTATGATCCACGCCGCAAAACAAGCGGCTGTAAAGGGTAAAAAAATTCTCGGTGTCAATGCGGGACATCTTGCTTATCTGTGCGGCATTGATGCGGATGAACTTTCTATGCTTTCATGTCTGAAAGACGGAAAGTATGAAACAGATGAACGTATGCTGTTGAACGTTGATCTGATTGAAAACGGCATATCTGTTTTTTCGGGGATCTGCGTGAATGATCTTGTGGTTTCACGCGGTGTGAATCTGAATCTTGTTGATATCAGTGTGCGTTCCGACGGACAGTTGATCGCTGATTATATTGCGGACGGCGTTATCGTGTCTACACCGACAGGCTCAACGGCCTATACACTTGCTGCAGGCGGACCGATCGCAGATCCGACACTCGAAGCAATGGTAGTAACCCCAATTTGTCCTCATCAGCTGAATTTGCGTCCCTTTATTTTCAGACCTGATTCGGTATTGGAGTTTTCTTGCGGTGAACGTCGTGAAACGAAAGAGTTGTATGCCTCATTGGACGGAGAACCGCCTTTTGTATTAAGGAAAAATGCTGTTCTGAAGGTAACGAAGGCGGATATTAAAGCGACTTTTATAAAAATCAAGCCAACGAATTTTGTTGATGTATTAAATGTAAAAATGGCAATGAACAGATAACGGAAAGAAGGAATGGATCATGTTGAAAAAGAACAGACAGGCTCTGATTATTCAATTGATAGAGCAGAATTGTGTGAGTACACAGGAAGAACTGATGAATCTTTTGCTTGAAGCAGGTGTGGACGTTACGCAGGCGACCGTTTCCAGAGATATAAAGGAACTGCGAATCGTCAAGCAATCATCTGCAACGGGCGAATATAAATATTGTATGCCTGCCAACAATCCCGACAGCAAGTTGTCGAAATATGATGCTATTTTTACCGAATCCGTTGTGTTTACCGATTGTGCCATGGGTATTTGTCTTGTCAAGTGCCATGTCGGTACGGCACAGGCTGCCTGTGCGGCAATTGATTCCATGAATCTGCCCGGTGTTGTCGGTACTCTCGCGGGGGATGACACTATATTTATTTTGTGCCGCAACGAAGACGGTGCGATGCAGACGAAAGAAACGCTTGATGCGATCATTTCCAATATAAAGTAAGACTGAATTATGCTTGTTAATTTGCAGATCGAAAACATTGCAATCATCGAAAAAGCATCTGTTGATTTTGTCAACGGATTTAATGTATTGTCCGGTGAAACGGGTGCAGGTAAATCCATTATTATAGATTCGATCAACGCCGTGCTCGGTGAAAAAACTTCCCGTGAATTGATACGAACGGATTGTTCTTCTGCAACGGTGCGCGCAGTGTTTTCTGATGTTTCTGCGGAAATTGAATCCATGTTGGAGACGGAAGGTTTACCGATCGAAAACGATCATTCTTTGCTTTTGCACCGCAGGCTTTATAAAGACGGCAGAAATCTCTGTCAGATCAACGGAGCAAGCGTGACGGTTTCGCAATTGCATCGGATCGGAATGCGTCTTATTAACATTCACGGTCAGCGAGACAGCCAGGATCTGTTGAATGCTGAAGTGCATTTTCGGTTTGTTGATCTGTTTGCAGGTTTGAACGAATTGCTTTCTTCTTATCGTGAAGTGTATGAAGCATGGGTACAGGCTAAAACGAAGTTACGCAAAGCCGTGACCGATCAATCGGATAAAGAAAGAAAAATTGATCTTCTTTTATACCAGATCCGTGAATTGGAAGTAGCCGATATCCGCATCGGTGAACGCGAACAATTGAATGCAAAAAAGAAAATGATCCGTAATATGGATCGTTTGTATAAGGCTTTGAACGGTGCTTACGCTGCTTTGGATTCTGCTGTTGCTTCTGCGGACAGTGCTTCACGCAATATTCTGGATGCCGCAAAGGTGAGTCCGTCCGTGGGTGTGCTTGATACAAGTTTACAGGAAGCACTTTCTATACTCTCCGATTGTAAAGATGAAACGTCTTCCGTAATTGCACAGTTGGATGATTCGCAAGGGGATATTGAACAGATCGAAGAACGCCTTGACCTGTTGTACCGTCTTTCAAAAAAGTACGGTCCCGATGAGGCTGCAATGCTTCAGTATCTCGACGATTGTAAAACCGAATATGAAGCATTGCAGAATTCACAGCAGATGATTGAGGAATTAACGGAACTCTGCGAACGTGCGGAACAAGAACTGTTGAAAAAGGGAGAAAAACTGACAGCTGAACGCAAAACGGCGGCTTTGCAATTAAAACAGAGAATTGAAGATGAACTTCATTTTCTTGATATGCCCAATGCGGTATTTGTGGTTGATATGCAGACAACGGATCCGAATGAAAACGGATTGGATCAGATTGAGTTTTATATCTCTGCAAATCCCGGCGAGGAACCCAAGCCTTTGGCAAAAGTTGCTTCGGGCGGAGAATTGTCACGTATCATGCTTGCTATTAAAAATGCTCTTTCGGAAAAAGATATCGTTCAGACATTGATTTTTGATGAGATCGATGCAGGGGTCAGCGGTCGTGCCGCGGACAAGATCGGTAAAAAACTGAAACAGGCCGCACAGAACAGGCAGGTGCTTTGCATTACGCATCTTTCGCAAATTGCAAGCAGGGCAGATGCTCATTTTCTGATTGAAAAATCCGTTCGTGATAAAAAGACATTTACGAATGTCAGCAAACTTTCATTCGAAGGCAGGGTCAGTGAACTTGCTCGTATGAACGGCGGTGTCAGTATGTCACAGGTGCATCTGGATGCGGCAAGACAATTGTTGATTGAAGCCGATATATCAGAATCGGAATAAATGCTTGACAAAATATAATTTGCCATGTATAATACTTGCAACGGCTGTGACGGGAAGAAGTAAGTTTACTTGTAAGCCAAGAGAGATTTCGGTTGGTGTAAGAAATCGTGAAAGTATGCTGAAATACATCCTTGAGCCGCAATGCCGAAAAGGAAAAATGAGTAGGTGTTGCCGTGTGTGCACGTTACAGCACGGGAGTTTATTTGAACTCCGTGAGGTCACATTTGTAAGAATGTGATAAACTGAGGTGGTACCGCGCATTTTCTGCGTCCTCGGATTTTTCCGGGGACGTTTATTTTTTTAGGAGGAATTTGCTAATGAATGTTTTTGAAGAACTCAAAGCAAGAGGTCTGATTGCACAGACTACGGATGAAGAAAAAATCAAGGATCTGATCGTTAACGATAAGATCAGATTCTATATCGGTTTTGACCCCACGGCGGATAGCCTGCACGTCGGTCACTTTGTGCAGGTTATGGTTATGGCACACATGCAGAGAGCAGGTCATACTCCCATTGCTCTTTTCGGCGGCGGCACGGGCATGGTAGGCGATCCTTCCGGTAAGACGGATATGAGAAAAATGCTTACCCGTGAAACCATCGATCATAACATTGAATGCTTCCGCAAACAGATGTCCCGTCTTGTTGATTTTTCGGACGGCAAGGCGATCATGGTCAATAATGCCGATTGGCTTCTGAATCTGAATTATATCAACTTCATGCGCGAAATCGGTGTTCATTTCTCCGTAAATCGTATGCTTGCGGCTGAATGCTACAAACAGCGTATGGAAAAAGGTCTTACCTTCTTTGAAATGAACTACATGATCATGCAGAGTTACGACTTCCTGCATCTTGCACGTACGCAGAATTGTCAGATGCAGCTTGGCGGTGACGATCAGTGGAGCAATATCATCGGCGGTATTGAACTGAATCGCCGTTGTGACGGCAGAGAAGTATACGGTATGACGTTTAATCTGCTTCTTACCAGCGAAGGCAAAAAGATGGGTAAGACCGAAGGCGGTGCCGTATGGCTGGATCCCGAAAAGACTTCGCCTTACGATTTCTATCAGTACTGGAGAAACGTAGACGATGCAGACGTTATCAAATGTCTGAAAATGCTTACGTTCGTTTCTCTCGAGGAGATCGCCGAATATGAAAAATGCACGGGCAGTGAACTGAATGCCGTCAAGGAACGCCTTGCTTATGAAGTTACCAAACTCATTCACGGTGAAGAAGAAGCCGAAAAAGCAAGAGCCACTGCAAAAGCACTTTTTTCTAACAATATTGACGTTGACACAATGCCTTCAGCTGCAATTTCCGAAAGTGATTTTACAGACGGTTCTATTATGCTCACAACACTTCTTGCCGCTACCAAGCTTGCTCCTTCCAAAGGTGAAGCAAGACGATTGATCGAGCAGGGAGGAATTTCTGTTGACGATGAAAAAATGACTGCCGTGAATGCCGCAATTTCAAAAGAAGCATTCGATAAGGGTTACATCGTTGTCAAAAAAGGTAAGAAAGTTTTCCTTAAAGTTGTTATTGAATAATCTTATTGTGCGGCAGGATCGTTCTTCGGTCTTGCCGTATTTTTGTAAAAAAAAGACTTGTGTCAAATGCGGCACAAGTCTTTTTTTATTATTAACAGATCAGAACAAACCGGAAATCACGCCGTTGTCGTCTACGTCAATTCTTTCGGCGGCAGGCACCTTCGGAAGTCCGGGCATGGTCATAATGTCACCCGTAAGCACTACGAGGAATCCTGCACCGTTTGAAATTTTGACATTCTTGACGGTGACTTCAAAGTTGTCGGGAGCACCGAGTTTTGCGGGATTGTCGGAAAAACTGTATTGCGTTTTTGCAACGCAGATGGGGAGTCTGTCAAAACCGAGTTGAGTCAGACGATCGATTTGTTTTTTTGCGGCGGGTAAAACTGAAATTCCGTTGCCGCCGTAAATACGCTTTACGACCGTTTCGATCTTTTCTTCAATGCTGCAGTCCAGATCGTAACTGAAAGAAAAATCATTCGGTTCTTCGCAAAGGCGTACGACTTCTTCAGCCAATTCCGTTCCGCCGTTACCACCGTTTGCCCAAACGGTTGAAAGGACGGTGTTAACGCCGAGTGCTCGGCATTTTTCGATCACCAATTCGATTTCGGCATCCGTATCGGTCGGGAAACGGTTGACTGCAACAACGCAAGGAAGTTTGTAAACATTGCGGATGTTGGATACGTGACGAAGTAAATTGGGAAGCCCTTTTTCGAGTGCTTCAAGATTCTCATTGCCGAGTTCTGTTTTTGCAAGGCCTCCGTGCATTTTAAGGGCACGGATGGTTGCAACCATAACGACGGCAGAGGGGTTAAGACCTGCGTAGCGGCACTTGATGTCAAAGAATTTTTGAGCACCGAGGTCGGCTCCGAATCCTGCTTCCGTTACTGCGTAATCACCGAGTTTCATTGCCATTCTTGTTGCGATTACAGAGTTGCATCCGTGTGCAATGTTGGCAAACGGTCCGCCGTGAACAAAGGCAGGGGTGCCTTCAAGAGTCTGCACAAGATTGGGCTTGAGTGCATCTTTTAACAAGGCAGCCATAGCACCCTGTGCTTTGAGTTGACCTGCTGTAACAGGTTCATCGTCATAGGTATAACCGACAATAATGCGGGAAAGTCTTTCTTTGAGGTCTGCAATGGAAGAAGACAGACAAAGCACTGCCATGATTTCACTTGCAACCGTAATATCATAACCGTCTTCACGGGGAACACCGTTGACTCTGCCGCCGAGGCCGTCCGTTACGAAACGAAGTTGTCTGTCGTTCATATCAACGCAACGTTTCCAAGTGATGCGTCTGGGATCAATATTCAATGAATTGCCCTGATAAATATGATTGTCAAGCATTGCGGCGAGCAGATTGTTGGCAGCACCGATGGCATGGAAGTCGCCTGTGAAATGCAGGTTTATATCTTCCATCGGAATGACTTGTGCCCATCCGCCGCCTGCGGCACCGCCCTTGATGCCGAACACGGGACCGAGAGAAGGTTCGCGAAGGGCTACGACACAGTTTTTGCCGATTTTTCGTAAGCCGTCGGCAAGACCGATGGTGGTTGTTGTTTTACCTTCGCCTGCAGGGGTCGGGGTAATGGCGGTGACAAGAATCAGTTTTCCGTCTTTGCGATCGCTTTCTTTTAAGAGAGAAAGGTCAACCTTTGCCTTGTTTCTGCCGTATAATTCAAGATATTTATCATCAACGCCTGCTGTTTTGGCAATTTCTGAAATATGCTTTGGGGTAACGGACTGTGCTATTTCAATATCTGTAAGCATTGTTGTACCTCCGCAAATAATTCAATCAGATGGGTGTGCTTGTGTTTTTGAGGGTGACGTCATGGTAACCGCCTTCGACAATGCTGGTTGCGGATACGAGCGTGATCTTTGCATTTTTCTGAAGTTCGGGAATGGTAATCACACCGCAATTGCACATGGTGGATTTGACTTTATAGAGGCTCTTTGCAACGTTATCGCGAAGAGAGCCGGCATAAGTGACGTAAGAATCAACGCCTTCTTCAAAAGACAGTTTTGCTTTGCCGCCGAGATCGTAGCGTTGCCAGTTGCGTGCACGGTTGGAGCCTTCACCCCAGTATTCTTTTACGTAGGTTCCGTTGATGATGAGTTTGTTGGTCGGGCTTTCATCAAAACGTGCGAAATATCTGCCGAGCATCATGAAATCAGCTCCCATAGCAAGGGCGAGCGTCATGTGGTAGTCGTGAACGATACCGCCGTCAGAGCAAAGAGGAATGTAAATACCTGTTTCTTCAAAATATTTGTCTCTTGCGGCTGCAACTTCAATGACTGCCGTTGCCTGTCCGCGACCGATACCTTTCTGTTCGCGGGTAATGCAGATGGAACCGCCGCCGATACCGATCTTGATGAAGTCTGCACCTGCATCTGCAAGGAAACGGAAACCGTCGGCATCGACTACGTTGCCGGCGCCGACCTTAACGGAATCACCGTATTTCTCACGGATGAAATCAATGGTGCGTTTCTGCCAGATGGAATAGCCTTCGGACGAGTCAATGCACAGTACGTCAGCGCCTGCTTCAACGAGTGCGGGAACACGCTTTTCATAGTCCATGGTGTTGATACCTGCACCGACCATGAAGCGTTTGTTGGCATCGAGCATTTCGTTGGGATTCTCTTTATGGCTTGCATAGTCCTTGCGGAATACAAAGTAAACGAGATTGCCGTTATCGTCAACGATGGGGAGAGAATTGAGTTTGTGCTCCCAGATGATGTCGTTGGCTTCTTTTAAGGAAGTGGAAAGGGGAGCTGTGATGAGTTTTTCAATGGGGGTCATGAACTCGCACACTTTTGTTTCGGGTGCCATACGGCTGACGCGGTAATCACGGCTTGTTACGACACCGAGAAGTTTACCGTTCGCTGTTCCGTTGTCGGTTACGGCTACAGTGGAATGATGTGTCAGTTCAAAGAGATTCAAAACATCTGCCAGTGTCTGTTCGGGAGTCAAATTCGAGTCACTGACTACAAATCCTGCTTTGTAATTCTTGACACGGGCAACCATTGCGGCTTCGTCTTCGATAGACTGTGAGCCGTAAATAAAGGACATACCGCCTTCTTTAGCAAGTGCAATTGCAAGTGTATCGTTGGAAACGGACTGCATGATAGCAGAGGTCATCGGAATGTTCAAAGAGATGGCAGGTTCTTCGCCTTTCTTGAACTTAACAAGAGGGGTACGAAGTGAAACGTTAGCAGGAATGCAGGTCTCACTTGTATAACCCGGAATCAGCAGATATTCGCTGAAGGTATGGGAAGGTTCATTGTAATAATAAGCCATAACGGTTTCCTCCTGACAATGTTTATATTTTATTAGCATACATTATACTATGTTGTTTTATGCAAGTCAATCGACACAATAAAAAAAATATTTAAATTTTTATCCTTATCTTTGGTTATTGCGACTTATTTCTGCGTTTTGTTTTTCGCAACTGTTGTTCAAGACGGCCGTCCCTTATAAACGCACTCAAGGCAAGTTGCTCAAGCTTTGATGCTGTCTGATTGTAAAGATGCATTCGTGTTTTGTAAATTGCAGTCAGATGCGGCGGAAGTACCATGAAACTGATTCGGATGCCGGGTAATAACAGTTTGGAAAAAGTGCCGAGATACACTACGTTTCTGCCAGCATCCAAACCTTGTAAAGACGGTGCTATGGGACCACGCAGAATCTCACTGTCATAGTCGTCTTCAATAACTGTTACCGAGTGCTCGGCGGCAAATTGTAATAGTCTTATTCTGTCGGTGATCTGCAGGGGAGCGTTGTTGTTCATTCGTGCCGGAAATAAATAAATCATTTTTATGTCAGAATCAATCAGATCGTCAAGATTTGCAGGAAGAACATCCAGATATGTTACCTCGGCTCCGTGATCTTTAAGAACGGCCTCTCCTTGCGGAAACTGTTTGCCGATGATTGCAACGTTTTTCGGTCTGTCGCATAACGAAAACAGCAGATGAAGCAAGGTTTGCGTGCCTGCACCGATCACAAGGTTTTCAGGTTTGCAATAGACCTCACGACTATTGATGAGATGCTCACAAACGGCAGCCCGGAGTTCAGGCTCGCCTTGAGGATGACCGTATCCTGTCAACCGTTTGTTGTTGCTCAATGTACTCTTTAAGTATTTTTGCCACAGTTCAAAATTGAAATCTGAAATTACTTCAATGCTTTGTGTTTCTTCCGATGTTTCTTGTCCGAAATCAGGTACTTCTCTTTCCTGGACGTTTACTCCGGAGAAATCTGCTCTGCAAACATAATATCCGCTTTGCGGCTTGATTACAACGAAGCCTTCCGTTGCCAGTTGCAGATACGCAGTTTCTACGGTAGTTTTGCTGATGCCGAATTCAGCGGCACATTTTCTGATGGACGGTAATTTGGAGTTGGCGGGAAAGGACCCGTCGATGATTTTCGTTTTGAAATATAAATATAATTGTTCATATAGTTTTTTGTTTTGATTGATCTGAGTTTGAATTTTCATGATACCTCCGAACTGTCATGGTAAAATGATACAAAATTGTCTATATAACTATGAACAGTTGTTGTGTATAGTATATCTTGTTTCATTAACAAATGCAAGTATGGAGGCAATAATTATGAAAATGAAAAGATGTGCGGCAGTTCACGATATTTCTTGTATCGGTAAATGTTCTCTGACGGTTGCTCTGCCCATTTTGTCTGCTATGGGTATTGAGGTTGCAAGTGTGCCCACTGCTGTTTTGTCAACGCATACGGCGGGATTCAAAGGTTTTACGTTTCACGATCTCACTGAAGAACTTCCGAAAATTACAAAGCATTGGAAAAAAGAGAAGCTCGGGTTGGATGCAATTTACACCGGCTATCTCGGATCCTTTGAACAGTTGAATTTCGTTTCATCTATGATCGATGATTTTCAATCTGATGATCTTTGTGTTGTCATTGATCCGGTCATGGCGGATCACGGTGAATTTTATAAGGGATTTACACCTGATTTTGCAAAAGAGATGGCAAAACTCTGTTCAAAAGCAGATGTTATTATTCCCAATCTGACGGAAGCATCTTTCCTTTTGGGGATTGAATATGATGAAGGATATGACCGTGAAAAAATTGAAGACATTCTTGTCGGACTTGCTGGTCTCGGTGCAAAAAAAGTAGTTCTGACCGGTGTCAGCTATGACCTCAAAAAACTCGGTTGTGCCGTGTATGACAGCGAAACCGAAGAATTCGGTGAATACTTTACCGATAAATTACCTCTTGCCATTCATGGTACCGGTGATGTTTTTGCTTCTGTATTCACGGGTGCTTATATGAACGGGAAGTCATTGATCGATGCCGCTGCTCTTGCTTGTGATTTTACTTGTGAGTGCATCTATGCAACGATGGATGATGTCAAGAATCATTGGTATTCCGTAAAGTTTGAGAAATGCCTGCATTTCCTTACAAACTTAAAATAATACCGTCATTTTAGTTGCAGACTGTCGAAAGTGCTAATTCGACAGTCTTTTTTTTGTTGAATTTTATGGAACTCAAAATAATCTGTTTATAATCTATATGTTGTGGTTAGTCATTTTTCACAATAGACAACTTGCTTAAAAAACACCATAAATTGTTGTGAAATATTTTGTGATTCATGGCATTTATAATGCAAAATGCTCAAAGATGATCGAAATAATTGTACAATTTCTCAAAAAGGTATTGCAATTTATTGCAATACACTGTATAATGATGATGAACTCTTGTGATTTTGCATAAATCTGATTATGAAGGAGTGTTCGTATGTCGAACAGACTGTTTCAAAGTGTTATTCATCAAATGAAAGATTCGGTTGGCCGAATGATCGGTATCATCGATGAATCGGGTACCATTATTGCCTGCAGTGAATTGGGTAAAATCGGTGAGGTCAGCGGCGTTGTTCCGTCGGCTGTATTCACTTCAGGTCAGACTATGTCTGCCGCCGGATTTACGTATGCCAGTTTCGGTTCTCCCGTTCAACCTGAATATGCCGTATTTGTGGAAGGTAATGACATGCTTTCCGAAAAATACGCCTCCATTCTTGTTGTGTCATTGATGAGTATCAAACAGTTCTATGATGAAAAGTATGACCGCGGCAACTTTATTAAGAATGTAATGCTTGATAATATTCTTCCCGGTGATATTTATCTGAAATCACGTGAACTGCATTTTAACAACGAATCTTTGCGTTGTGTTATTCTGATCCGCCTTGCGGAAAGTTGTGATGCTTCCGTATTTGATACGGTACAGGCTCTGTTCCCGGATAAGAACAAGGATTTTGTTATCAATATCAACGAAACGGACATTGCCGTAATCAAGGAAGTTGCACAGGGGACGGATGCTAAAGATCTTGAGAAGCTTGCACGTTCTATCGTAGATGCTCTTGCTGCAGAAACAAACGTCAGAATAGTAGCCGGTATCGGTACCGTCATCCGCAGCATCCGTGATCTTGCAAAGAGTTTCAAGGAAGCACAGATGTCACTTGAGGTTGGAAAAGTGTTTGATACGGAAAAGACGATCGTCAGTTACGAGAATCTCGGCATTGCACGTCTGATCTATCAGTTACCTACCACACTTTGTGATATGTTCCTTCGTGAAGTGTTCAAAAGAGGATCTATTGAAACACTGGATCATGAAACACTGTTCACGATTCAGAAGTTCTTTGAGAATAACCTCAATGTTTCCGAGACATCCAGAAAACTGTTTGTTCACAGAAATACATTGGTCTATCGTCTTGAAAAAATTCGCAAGTTGACCGGTCTTGACCTTCGTGAATTTGACGATGCTATTGTTTTTAAAGTGGCATTGATGGTCAAGAAATACATTGACACCTCTCCCATCAAATATTAATTGTTCAGTTCCGTTTAAGCAATTGAAACAATAATCAATATATTGGATTTGAAGTATTGCGGACTGTTTTGTCTGCAACGGTATTTACGATCCGGGAGGATTTATGATTGAATTTAAGAATGTAACCAAAATGTACAAGAACGGTACACGAGCCCTCAATGATGTTTCCTTACATATTGAAAAGGGTGAATTCGTGTTTATTCTCGGTGCATCCGGTGCCGGTAAGAGTACTTTTCTGAAGACTCTTATGCGTGAAGAATTGCCCAGTTCCGGCTCTGTTGTTGTCAACGGTGTGGATCTTGTAAATATCAAGCCCAGAAAGATTCCTTATTTCAGAAGAACACTCGGCATTGTTTTTCAGGATTTCCGCTTGATTCCCACAATGACCGTTTATGACAATGTTGCTTTTGCTTTGTATTGTACCGGGGCTAAATCAAAAGAAATTTCACGCCGTGTTGCCTATGCGTTAAGTCTTGTCGGCTTGACCGCAAAAGCAAAGAATTATCCGAATGAACTTTCAGGCGGTGAGCAACAGCGCGTTGCTTTGGCAAGAGCACTTGTGAACCGTGCCGAAATCATCATTGCGGACGAACCCACGGGTAATATTGACCCGGAGATGTCTAAAGAGATCGTTGACCTGTTGAATCATATCAATATCAACAACGGTACCACGATCGTCATGGTCACCCATGAACATGACCTCATTAAAGAATACAACAAACGTACCATTACCATTAAAAGCGGTTGTGTTGTATCTGATACCGCACATCCCGAAATTGCCCAGGAGATCGGTGAAGTTGAAGACGTAAATCTTGCAGCACCGAGCGGATTTTATCATGCTCCCACTGAAAATGTGGAAATTGAAGATTTTCTGCAGTCTTACGGTCAGGAAGAGGATGATTCCGATTCTGTAACGGAAACACCGAAAGAATCTCTTGCTGATTTTACCGAATCGATTGAATCTGCACCGTCGCAGCAGATCGTTGCCGATATCCGTCCGCCTGTAGTAAGTGAAGACACGTCCGGATCTGATGATTCGGTTTCTGAATAAGGAGGATGAAGAAATGAGACAAAGAGGTAGTATTCGTTATCTTATTTCTGAAGGATTCAGAAACATTTATGTCAACAGACTGATGTCGGTCGCTTCCGTTGCCGTGCTGGTTGCCTGTCTGCTTATGATCGGTTCTGCATGTATGATCTTCGTTAATGTGCAATCTGCCATTGAGCAGGTCGGTCAACAGAACGTTATCATGGTATTTGTGGACGATGCACCGCAGGATGTGAACCGCGACGTGTACATTGATACTTGCGAAGTAGAACTCAGAAGCATTGATAACGTCGATGAAATTACTTTTGTCAGTCGCGAAGAAGGATTCAAGACTGTTCTTGAAGACTTGAGTGACAATGCTTCCGTGCTTTCCGAGTCAGATGCGGACTTTTTGCCCGACGGATTTAAGATAACCGTTAAAGATATGATGCTTTTTGAAAATACGGTTGCTCAGATTGAGGCACTTCCGCAAGTCATTCACGTCAGACAGAATTCAGACCTTGCCGTTCGCCTGCAAAGTCTGAGCGATGCAGTGACTTTCATAAGCATCGGTGTTATTATGATGCTGTTTTTTGTAGCCCTTTTCATTATTGCAAACACGATCCGTATTACCATGCATTCAAGAAGACTTGAGATCAGTATCATGAAAGCAGTTGGTGCTACAAACTGGTTTATACGTCTTCCGTTCATGGTTGAAGGCATTGTGCTTGGTGTGATTTCTGCCGTTATCAGTATTTTGTTGCTGTTCGGTCTTTATTCCCTTGCAGGACAGGCTTTGCAGAACCTGTTCAGCATATTCAATTCTCAGGTAGTCGGTTTTGTTGCTTATATTTTACCGATATTCGTTCTTTTCCTTTTAATCAGCGTATTTACCGGTAGCATGGGCAGTATGTTCAGCATCGGCAGATACCTGAAGGAACAGGGAGGTGTCGTTCTGAATGATGAGAATGAATAAAATTTTCAGAATGGTTACTGCCGTTTGCCTTTGCGTTGTTCTTTTGTTTGGCAGTGTGCAGTATGTTTCTTTTGCAAGTGAATCGAGTTTTACCGATGCTGAACGTGCTGAAATTCAGGCACTTCGCGATAAGCAGGCAGAACTTGACAAAAAAATTGAAGCCGCCGAAGCGGAAATTGATGCACTGTCAAAAGATATTGAAAATGAACAGGCTTATGCAGAACAACTGACGGAACAACTTGATAATCTTTCAGATCAGATCGATGTTCTGAATGACAGCATCAGCTTGTATGAAAAGGAAATCAGCCGTCTGTCTGATAAGATTGCAGAGAATGTTCTTGTTCTTGATGAGATTGAGTCGGAAATGTATGCATTCCGCAAACAGGCACTCGATCTGCAACAGCAAAGTGAAGATACATACGATCTTCTTCTTGAGCGTTTGCGTTATATGTATATGACGGGTGAAACGACAGAGTTGGAAGCTCTTCTTGACTCTGATTCGCTGTATTCCTTTTTGATCCGACTTGAACTTATCAATACCATAGCAGATCACGACGATAAACTGATCGATACTTTGCACGACAGTATCCAAGGTGCCGCCGATGCAGAGGACAGTTTCAGACTCAAGGCTGTTGAACAGCAGGATGTCATTGTTGCTCTTGAAAATGACAGTGCTGCCGTAAAAGAACAGCAGGATGAGGTTGTTGCGGCACGAGAAAAACTTGAAGATACGCAGTCTCAACAGCAGTCCCTTTACCGTGAAGCAATGGCAAATATTGATAAGTTGAATGAAGATGTCGCAGGTTACGATGAACTTGTTGAAATGTATCACGAAGAAAGAGAACAGTTCGACAGGGATATTGACCGCATGATTGCTGAATTCAGTGCAAATCATACGCCGCCTGCACCCGAAGAAGATGAAGATGAAGACAGACCGTCCTATTCGAGCACGTATATTCATCCGCTTTCACAGTATTCGGATGCCTATATTTCGTCTTATTACGGCGGTCGTTCCGATCCTGCTACGGGTATATGGAAATATCATTATGCACTTGATATCTGTTGCTGGTCCGGTACGTCCAATAAAAACGTTGTAGCCGCCGCAGACGGTACGGTTGTTACCGCCACCTGGCATTCTTCTTACGGCTATTATGTTCTGATTGCTCATGACACAGGTGTTTACACCTTAATGGCACACAATAATCAATTGCTTGTCAGTGCGGGTGAAAGAGTCTATCAAGGTCAGGTCGTTGCCAAAGCCGGTGCAACCGGATATGTTACCGGTGCACACGTTCACTTTGAAGTTCGTGTGAACGGTGAAAAAGTGAATCCTTTGAATTATGTCAGCATCGGTTGATATGTGATTCATCAATGAGTGTTTGCAGAAATGCAGACACTCATTTTTTCTGTCTTCCCGTTTTCGACAGTAAACTTTAGTCTGTTCAGTTATAATGATAATATAGTTTAGATAAAACGCAGACCATTGAATGAATCGAGGTGACTGCTTGAAAACGGTAATCTATTTGGATGTTCTGATTGCAATGAACGCTATTCTTACTTATTTGTTTCTTCTGACAATGTGCGTAATTAGTAAAATTTATGTCAGAACATCTAATTTGCTGGTCGGATCGCTGTTAGGGGCGCTTTTTTCGTTGGTAATTCTGATACCTTCGATTCATGTCTTTTGGCAGATCGTGATGAAGATAACAATGTGCATATCCATTGTCAGTGTTACATACAGACCTAAACATATCGGCATACTGATCAGATATTCCTTATTATTTTTGTTTGTCAATGCATTCTTCGCCGGTGTTGTAATCATGTTGCAGAATACAACCGGAAGTCAATTGATTTATCTGAATAACGGTTCTTATTATCTTGATGTTGATGTGATCTCTTTGGTTATGATCACATCCGGAGTTTATCTTTTCATCCGTATGTTTTTGTTTATTTACTCAAAATATAACATAAAGAATGAAATATGTTTTGTTCGTATCTATATCGATGGCATGTATGCGGAAGTAAAAGCAATGGAAGATACCGGAAATCGTTTATATGACTTTTCTACCGGATACCCGGTATCCGTTGTTCAATACAATGAAATCAATAAATTGTTTTCAGAAGGTGCAGCGGAATTTTTGCACGGTCATTACGGTAAAGCAGACAAAGTACCAATGTGTGACAGACGAAGAATGTCTGTTGTCAATGCTGATTTTGCTATGGGATCCGCTGTTATGCCTGCATTCAGACCTGATTGTATGATTGTTTACACAGGGAATAAAAAATATAAATGCAGGCAATGTCTGATTGCAGTTACCGATAAAGAACTTTCAGAGGGAAGTTTTCAGATGATATTGCATCCTGATCTGTTAAAGAATCCACATGATTTAATAAAGGAGAATCATAATGATGTTGCATTTCATTGACCTTGGAATCGCTAAGTTGTATCGAATTTTACAAGGTACGCAAAGTTTATTTTATATAAACACGCCGCAATCACTGCCGCCACCGTTAAACACTGAAGATGAAAGTTCATATATTGCGAGAATCGCAGAAGGTGATGAATCGGCAAGAGAACCGTTGATTGTTCACAATCTTCGATTGGTGGTCTATATAGCTCAAAAATTTGAAAATACGGGACTTTCACAGGAAGATCTTGTTTCAATCGGTACAATCGGTCTTATTAAAGCTGTTAATACTTTTTGTCCCGATAAGAACATAAAATTGGCAACATATGCCAGCCGTTGTATCAGCAATGAAATTCTCATGTATTTGAGAAAAACAACGAATCTGAGATCTGAAATATCGCTTGATGAACCGCTGAATACGGATTGGGACGGAAATGAATTGCACCTTGGCGATCTGATCGCAGATTACGAACAGAATGTTGGTGCCGACATTGAAAATGAGGATGATATAAGATTATTGTTGAATTGTATAGACAAATTGCCGCAACGTGAAAAAGAGATCATCGTACTGCGTTTTGGTCTGTTTGGCAGCAAAGAGTATACGCAAAAGGAAGTTGCAGATAAAATGGGGATATCGCAAAGTTACATATCAAGACTTGAAAAGAAGATTCTCAAACGCCTGCGTATAGCTATCGAAAAAGCGGATGTATCATAAAAAAGACCGATCGGTACCGATCGGCCTTTCTTTTGATTATTTGCTGTTTTTCTTGGCGGCTTTTGCTTCTTTGAGTGCTGCCTTGTGAGCCTGTTTTTCTTCTTCAAGCCTTTTTTGTTCTGCAATTCTTTGTGCATTTGCGGCTTCGTCTCTTGCTTTTGCTTCGTCATACAGTGCTGCTATATCTTCAAAATGAGTGTAGTTTTCACTTTGCTTTACAGTCTTTTCAGCATCAATATAAGGTTTTGCGGCACGGTTGAAATAAGCATGTCTGTCCATTTCTGCCTTTGTCTTTTTCTGGACAGCGGATTTTGCTTTCTTGAGTTCTTTGATCTTCAGTTTAGCCTGTTTTACAGTCATTTTGTCTTTTTCGCTCTTCGCTGTTTTAATCAGAAGATATTGTTCTTTGAGCTGTGCATTGAGCGAATCTTCTTCATTGAAATAATTTTCAAGCAATGCAAAATCGGGCTGAATGAAATCCGATTCATTCTTAAAGTGTTTATGAACGGTTTTGAAAGAAGCAATCTTTTTCTTTGCAACTTCAATTGCATATTTGCGGATCTGTTTTTCTTCCTTTGTGCCTTTGGGCATGGATTTCGCAGTATGCAGATCTGCTTTCAGTTGTGCCATATCTGCGGTCTGTAATCCGTGAAGACCTGCCTGCAGTATCATTCTGCTCTGTTGCAGTTCAAATTTTCCGAAAGGAGAGGAGAATCTGTCAAGTTCTTCGCAAACAAATTTTGCTATTTCAATATCGTCATTATGGTCAAGGGCATCGTGCATTGCTTTTTTTGCGGCACGCCTTTCAGCCTTGTCTTTGATCTTTTTATAAGCTTTTTTATTAACGGTTTCGGGAGTTGCAAATTGCATTTCTCTTGCACTGCGGATAATGTTAATGGTTTCGACAAGATCACGGTCTTTGATGACGCCGTTTCCGTAATCTTCAAACAGGGCACGGACTTTCAACACGTTGACAACGGATCTCTGTTTGATTTCATTGAAGTCATACCAAATATAAGGAATGACGTTGAGAAATGCACCGAGTGCGGCAACTATGATCAAAACCTGCAACAAACTTAAAAGAATTTCGGGGTCGTACAGTGCTGAAAGGGCATTGTTATAGTTGTCCTGACCTTCCGCAAACTGTTTTGCAAGAATTTCACCGACCGTTGTGCCGTCTGCCATAACACGGGAGAGAATCTCCGGTCTGGATGTTACCACGGCGGCATTCTCTTTTGTAAGACCGTTCTTTTCATAAATAATGGGCAAAACGGAAGATGTGAGGAGCGTAATGACGGTACCGATCGTCGTGACGGCAGAAAACATACCGTCAATGCGTTCACCGGTCTTATATTGCTGATAATCGCGTATGTCTGCTTGTATGGACGGATTGAGAATGTGTGCAAAAGAACCCATAAATGCATTCAGATACAGACAGCCGAGCACGAGCCATATCGTAAGATTGTTGATCTGCGAACAGGCAGGAAGCATCATCATGATAAATACAACATTGAACAGGTTCGTGATAATGAGTACGGCTTTTTTACCCCATTTGCGGATGCAGAAGGGGGCGGCAAGCATGCCCCACAGGGAAGCATTGCCGTACACGGTTACGATCAGACTGTAAATATTACCCGTGCAGGCACCGCCGTAATTGTAAAGCCAGAACATGATATTCGTGTAAGCGGATTCAAGGAAACCGATCCAGGAGGCAAGTGAAATGATCCAGAAATACTTGTTTTTGGCAACTGCTTTCAGAGCATCAATGAACTTGATCTGAACAACGTGTGTTTTTGCTTGTACAATCTTTTCTTCCGTATGCTTATATACAACGATACAAAGCAACAATCCCATGACGGTCAGCAGGGGATAGAGCAATCTGTACACACGGATGTCCGTTGTGTTGGAATGGAATATGTTCTGAGCAATAAGAGGAGTAAAGAGGTTTACAAGCGTGGGGGCAAGTGAATAAACGATACTCTTTACGGACGCAACATCTGCACGTTCCTGCGAATTGGGAGAAAGAACGTGAATAAGATTTTCGTATGAATCATAGAAGAAATAATATATAAAGAGCAGGGCAAGATTCAGCACCATGATAATGGCACATTTTGCTATATAAGCACGGGTTTCGCCGAACAGCATCCCGTCACCGACAATAGAAGGCAATTTATTATACGGGAACCAAACCATCAGATTGCAAATAAGAGCCGAAGGAATAGCCATCGTTACGATATAAGGTCTGTATTTTCCTGCTTTGTTTCGGGTGTTGTCTATGATATTTGCACGGATTCCGGTCAGCGGAATATTTGCAAGAACGGCAATGACGTACATGATGTACATATCGGTAGGATCAATGCCGAGTGTGCTTGAAAGCAGAGTGTTGTTTGTTGCGAGTAAACAGGCGTTACCGAGTGTTATGATCATATAAGCACCGATACCGCCGCCGGAATATGCGGCAATTTCTTTGAATGTCATGTATCTGCCGATCATCGGTATATTCCAATATACACGGATATCGGACAGAAGTCCTTTGATTTTTGTGATCAACTCATATACCTCCTGCAATCGTGAAGGGATAAATACCCGACACAGTATTAAAATATATTATAACATATACACCGACTGTTTTCTATACTTTGTAAACAAAGAATTATTTTTTGTTAAGGTCAACAAACTTAGGGTGAATTTTTCAGCAAAAAGCACATGAAAAAACACGAGAGTTGTAAAAAGTGAATTCTACAACTCTCGATCACTTGTTTTATTCTTCAATCAGAACGGTCACAATTTCAAAGGGTTTGAACGTGAGATTGATTGTGTTGTTGCATACTGAAAGTTCCTGTTTTTTATCTTCAAGCATATTGGTGATCCATGCTTTCTTGCAAGATCTGCTCAATGTAATGCTTGCTTTTGCCGCAGTTCTTTCACATTCGTACAGACGAAGGACATAAGCGTCGGAAATCAGTTCAGCAGGTTTGACAGCTTCGCAGATCACGCTGCTGTCACCATCGACAGTAATAAATGCTTTGTCTGTCTTTGCAGCACCCGGAACACATTCATACGGTACATTCAGTTCATAAGAGGGTTTTACAACTCCGTCTGCACTGAAGGAACCGTCATGAGGAAGCAGGGAATAGGTCATTTCGTGAACACCCTTATCGCCTGTTACGTCGGGATGCGTTCCGCCTCTGTGCAGAGAAAGACGGAGATTTGCATCAGAAACGGTAATACCGTATTTGCAATCGTTCAGAAGTGCAACACCGAAACGGTTTTCGGAAAGATCCGTCCATTTGTAGTTGCATACTTCAAATTTTGCCGCTTCAAGAGAATTGTTCTTGGTGGTAGGACGTTCAACGTGGCCGTATTGAATTTCATTTCTGGCATTCTGCGTACGTATATCAAGATCAAATCCTACTTTCAGCAGTGAGTGCGGAGAATTCCAATCCACAAGTGTCTGGAAATCAACTCTTGCATCAGTGGCGTATACGACCATATCCTGTGTAAGCGTGCTGACACCAAATTTGAAGGTGGAACGCAGACGCATTTCAACGCAACCGTCGGAAACCACTTCTCTGCCAACAAAGCCGTCTACCACCTTGAGTCTGTCAACAACATCCATTTCAAGATCCCAGTTGTCCCAAACCTGCGGTACATCTTCACCGAACAGCAGGCAGTTCAGAGGTGCACCGTTCGCTTTGCGAAGTTCACGGCCGCTCTTTTTGTCAACAAAGGAAGCGATATAACCGTCTTTACCGAAGCGAATGATTGCAAACGGGGTTTCCAGCGTTTCCCCGTCATATTTGAAAACGGATGCGTTTTCGGGAGCGGTATCCGTCAATGCAAAGGTTTTGGATGCAAAACCGTTAACCGTTCCGACATTAACAGCAAGACAATCTCTGCCGCAGACATCCGTGTATTTCTGAGAGGGAAGATCTGCCGCAAAACCTTTTGCACCTTCAATAACTGCAACATCGTCACGAGCGAAGGACAGAGTATTGAAAACGGTTACCTTGCTTTCGTCACCGTCGGTCAGCATCTGTGCGTATGTAAGAGCCTGTCCGTTGAGATCAGAGATCAACTGATCCATTTCGGTATTGTAAAGTGTGTAAACAGGCGTTATGCACGTGCCGGGAAGAATGTCATGGAACTGATTTTTAAGCAGAATCTTTGTCCATTCATCAGCCATTTCACAGCAAGGCTGACCTGCGGCAACATTGAAATATTCCATATTGCGAACCGCAAACTCTCCTTTACGGTTCTTTCTCTTGACGTCGTGCATTTGCGTCAGAGTGCCTCTGTGCAGTTCAAGATACAACTCACCGTCATAAACGGGAAGATATTCCGTTTCCTGTTCGAGTTCTTTCATGAATGCACTGATCGTCATGTTTTCAACATCGGGCATACCTTCCATGGAGCAGGCACGGCGGGCACTTTCGATCATGCCGTATGTCGGTCCGCCGCCGCCGTCGCCGTAGCCGTAAGCAACCAGACGCATATCGGAGGATTCTTTCAGCGTAATGCCGTTAACCGCATCAACAATGTCATCAACATCAGGGAAACAATGCGTGCGATTGAAATGTGTGAGAACTTCACTGCCGTCAATACCTTTCCATTTGAAACTCTCAAACGGGAAGTGGTTCATTTCGTTCCAGCCGATTTTTGTTGTATAGAAATAGTCAACGTCGCAACCTTTCATGATCTGAGGAATATTGCCGTTGTAACCGAACGTATCGGGAAGCCAGAAAGAGTCGGATGTGTAGCCGAAGTGTTCTCTTGTAAATAACTGTCCCTTGAGGAACTGACGGATCATAAATTCACCGCTTGTTACGTTGCAGTCGCATTCAACGTATACACCGCCGTTGGGTTCATATCTGCCTTCAGCGACATATTTCTTCATGTCTTCAAAGATTGCAGGATAATACTTTTTCATCCATTCACAATGCAGTGCGGAGGATTGGATGAACTTATATTCGGGATACTGACGCATCAGAGACATCGCATTGCAGTATGTTCTTGCACATTTGCGGATGGTTTCGTCAACAGGCCAGAGCCATGCCGTATCCATGTGGCTGTGGCCGATGATGCCTACACGACCGAACGTACGGCTGTTGCCGCCTTTTTCAAAGAAAGCACGCGTGTGTTTGAGAGCATTGCGTACGCCTGCATGGATCTCTTCATCGGAATAATGAAGCGGATAGAAAACAACACATTCCGCTACTTTGTCAAGAACACGCATTGCTCTTGTTCTTGCAAAGTTATTCTTCGGTAACACTTCACGGGCAGTCAGCAATTCGCGGACGTCGAATACGAAGTCTTTGATTTCTTCGTCCATCCAGCAAAGCTGAATGCCGTTATAAGTATGCATATAATCATTCTCGGGAATATCAGGATAACCGTAATTGTCAAACGGATGGCAATTCACACAGAAATGACCTGCATAGCATTCAAGTGCAAGGTCGTATTCGTCACCCTCGTTTGCGTTATCACAAATGAGAAGTGCCGCATGATTTCCGCCGACGAAATCGTTTTTGGAATTAAAAAGTCCGACGGGCTTGCCGTTTATGAACATCATCTGTTCAACACCGCCGCAAGCGGAAACGGCATACAGTTTCTTTCCCTGTGCTGAAGCGGGTACTTTTACCTTGGCAACAAACCAACGGTTCTGCCATTCGCCGCCCCACTTGTCACCTTTTACGGCGGGTTGAAGACCGTCAACAGGGGGGAGACGCAGATGCTCGGCACCGCAATCAAAGTACTGCACTTCTTCTGCTTCACCGCAGGGAACAAAAATCTTTTTACCGTAGATTTCGGTTAAAGTTTCCAGTTTTTTATAGACTTTTTCTTTCAGAGGTTCGTTGTACATACGAGTCTCCTTTCATAATTATTCTATTTTAGTATAGCACAGGATAAAAAAGTTGCAAGTGTATTAAATGTAA
Organism: Acutalibacteraceae bacterium; assembly: GCA_045590895.1. Taxonomy (GTDB): domain Bacteria; phylum Bacillota; class Clostridia; order Oscillospirales; family Acutalibacteraceae; genus RUG806. The sequence goes on along the minus strand of JAZNRU010000044.1, from coordinate 88,079 downwards.
AAATGTGAGACAAAAATATGTGTATATTGAACAGATGATATACTTCAATTAATTGAAAACAGAAAATAACACTTGCAATCACTCATTATATGTGGTTAAATAATAATGTATATCTATGTAACGGAGGACGACTTATGAATAAAGTATTTCTCAGGAATATTATTATTACCATCGTTGTTTTTGCATTGATTGTCGGCAGTGCTGTCGGTATTGCCGGCAGGAATAAAACGGAGGAAGTGTCGGGTAAGAATCAGTCTGTTGTTTCCCTGAACGTCAATATGGGCGGTGTTGTTAACGGTATCGGTGATACGGCAACGGACATCGTTGACGATGTTACAGGCGGAAATATCTCTGTCGATTCGGTTTTGAGTACGGTGAAAGGTTTTGTGTATTCGGATACGATCGTAAATGTTATCATGTCGCTTGCGTATCCATTGCTCAAACAAGTTCTGACAGACTTGAATATGCTTGAGTTTGCTCATACAATTGATCTTTATTACAGCGGTCCTTCTCTTGCTGAACAACTCGGTTCCAACAGTTACACCTGTCTGGATAAAGACGGTACACGCAAAGCATTGAATGATGTTCTCAACAGTGTCGGTGATGATTGGACGTATATGGATACTGAGGTCACGTATACGAAAGAAGACGGATCTTCCGCTACTACCACACTCTGGAATTCAATCGTATGGGGTGTCACGGATGAAGAAAGCTTTTTCACCGTTATGGGTGAAATGAGCAAAGGTCTTCGCGGTGTACTTGAAGTCTGTATTCAGAGTAAAACAAGAGTTGTCAACGTCAATGTTCTTGAAGTATTGCTTGACTTTGATGCCATACCTATTAATATGGATGCGGCAGATATTTACAATGAATCAGAAAAGAGCGGTTATGAGCTTTGCCTCGTTCGTCTGTTCAATATGCTCGGTCTTGTTGAAGGGGAATATCCGTCCTTTGAGGAATATTGCGGATATACTGAAATTTCCGATATGTGGAAAGGTATTCTGCAACCCGTATTTGCCGCTGTTGACAAAATCATGCTTGACCCCATGAATAATCTGACTACCTTGCTTGTCAATTTTGCGGATGCAGTTGAGAGCGGTTACCTTGTTGAGGGAATGCGTGCTTTGCGAATGGATGCAAAATTTAATCCCCTTGCAGCATTGGTTATGGGGTATGAAGACGGTCTCTTGTTTAATCTCGGTCAGTCGTTGGCGGAAATGATCGAATCCATGGGCATCAATCTTACGGGTGATTTTAATACCTTGCTTGACAGTTTGCTCATTATGATTACCAAATCCGAAACAGCAGACCTGCCCGATATGGACGTTGCGGCATTGCTTGCCTGTGCAACGCAGGAAACGCTTTCCAACGGCAATACGCATTACGTTGCCGATGCACAAAAGGTAACAGATTTTCTGATTGAATATGTAGTCCAGGAAGGCATGATTGAAGCCGTATTGCAACAGACCTCTCTTGCAGGAACGCAGACTGCAAACGATATCGTAGCCGGTATTGCAGAGGGGAAAAACGGTGTTGTAAAGGCAATCAAAACACTTGCCGGTGCATTGCTCTTTAAGTGAGAAAAAGATAAAAAAGCAGACGGTGCAATTTTGCACCGTCCTTTTTATGCTCCTATTAAACTATCAAAAACAAGCATCACACAAAAACCGATCAAAAGAGAATAAGTTGCTTCCCGTTCATGACCGTGTGCATGGGTTTCGGGTATCATTTCATCACTGATTACATATAACATCGTTCCGCCTGCAAAAGCAAGGGCAAAGGGGAGAATTGATGTTGATATGCTTACCGCAAAATAGCCGATCATGGTTCCGATGATCTCAATGAGTCCCGTGAATGCGGCAATTATAAAAGTACGGCCCTTTGTTAAACCAACCGCAAGCATTGGTGCTATGATAACCATACCTTCCGGAATGTTTTGCAGTGCTATACCTCCCGCAATGGACATTGCCTGTGAATTGTTGCCGGTTCCGAAACTGACACCTGCCGCAATTCCTTCCGGCAGATTATGGATTGCAATAGCGATTACAAACAACAGAACTTTATTGAGCTTTTCACCGGCTTGCGGATGTTTCTCTGCATCGGATGCGGCTAATTTGTGAAGATGAGGTACCAGACGGTCTATGAGATGCAGACAAACTGCACCGCACAGAATCCCTGCACTTGTTACGAGCAATTTGTATCGACCGCCCGTGGACATAGATTCACTGATAAGTCCGAACACGGCTGCCGATAACATAACGCCTGCCGCAAAGGACAGAATGATATCGTTGAATCGATGAGACGGTTTTCTGATTACAAATCCCATAAGTGCACCGATGAGAGTTGCTCCGCCGACGCCGAGTGCTGTTAATAAAACAATTTTCATGGTATATTATTTCTGCATGACAAGTTGTTGTTCTGTTTTTTTCTCAAGTTCACCTTTTGCTGCGGCAAAGCCTGCCTTCGCAAAATTGCTTATCATGAGATATGTCGCCTGCCAGAAATTCTTTCTTGTGTCTTTGTCATGTTCAAAGTATTCTCCGACCATCCTGGGAATACCGGGTACTATATTTTTAACAAATCCGGTTAAAGTATACGTCCCTGTGGCAAAGAAACAGTCGTTCATGATCGTACGGAAACCGTTGATATTTTCGTTTGTTGCTTCCTCTACGACCTTTGCGAATGCAACGTCCTGCATTTTTCCCATTTGTGTAACATCATCAACCGTAACGGGAATCGCTCCGTTGAGTTGCCATGTGCTGATATCATGTTGTACCAGTCCGAGGAACGGGATACTGCTTTTAACAACTTTATAATCGTTGTCATGTTTCAGCATAAGGCCGAACAGGGAACTGTCGGGAACGTAATGCCTGTAACAAGGGAGAATTTCACGGTATTCATCACTGTCCAGATATGCATCATCGTTGAATCCAGGGCCGTCATTGTTGTAAACACGTTTGATTCTCTTACGAGTTTCGGGTGAGCAGTTCAATGCGGCATACAGAGCCAGATGTCCGCCTTTGGAGTGACCGGTTACATAGATGTCACCTTCGAGTGCCTGTGCGGCCTCTTCAAGATACTGAACGGTCAGGGAATGAGACCCTGTTTTTCCTTTGAGAAGCAGATCAAAATCTTCGATCCAACCTAAAATTGTGTCATCGGTACCGCGGAACACAATAACGTTTGTTTTGTTCGGCAGAATGAAAGTTGCAGCTGCAAACTGAACCGTGTTTTCCATATCAAGGACACTTCTGACACCTGTCAATTTGATCGAAGCAAAACGTCTGCTGGAAGACATTTTGACAAGACGGCGACAAATATGTTTCGGCAGTACAAGACCTGCAGGTACCATCTTGAAATCATGCATAGCATAAAACTGATGTGCATAATGACCGAGCGTTTTCGGTTTTGTTTCAAATACGGAGGGAACCACTTTTTCAAGCGGCATGTAGAAAATATTATTCAGAGAAAAATCGTCTGCATCCGTATAGGGAAGTTCAGAAAAGGGAATATTGCCGAATTCTTCTATGTAGGTTGTGATATTAGGCATTTATATCTCTCCTTTAACATTTTATAAGTACATTATAAAGTAAATGTTTTCTGATAGCAAGTATTATATTGCAGTTTTATGCATAATTGGTCAAAACAGCCAACATCATAAATATCACAGATGCTCCAAATTCCGCTATGAATAAAGGTGCTGTGAACTTGAGCCATTTTTTATAACTGACACCTACCATGCCGATTGCAATAATCATGATGCCGCTTGTGGGATACAGGAGATTGGTAAAACCGTCACCAAGACAGAATGCAAGTATGACACTCTGTCCTGTAATGCCGAGCATATTTGCAAGCGGCAGTATGACCGGCATCGTCAGCAATGCTTTGATGGATCCGCTTCCGATAAAGAATTCAAGAGCCATAATGATAAAGAAAATGACAAGAATGCAAATATACGGATTCAGATTCTGAATATGCTGATAAGCATTGTGCAGAATGGTCGGAAGAATCTGTCCCTCAGTCAACACATAGATGATCGCAAGAATGAGAATGAAAAAGGGAAGGATCGGAAGCATTGTCTTGATGCCTTTGAGGAAATTGCTGAAGAAAGCTTTTCGGCTCATTCCCGAATAAACGGCGGCAAATACTGCACCCAATGCAAACATAACGGGCATAGCGGCAGAGGAGATCGTTCCGCCCATGTCAAGAATAAAATCAAGTGCTATCAAAACGAACACGCTTGCAAGGCAAATGCCAAAAGCCTTTGCAGCTTTTGCAATGCGTTTATCCAGCATTGCTTCACGGCAAAGTTCGACTGAATATTTATCATGCAATTGTTTGTCACTCTCGTATGCGAATGATTTTGTCGGATCTTTCTCAATTCGTTTCGCATAAAGCAGGAGAAACGCAGTGAGGATCACGTACACGGCGATGAATACAATGATTCTGAATCCGAGACCGGAATAGATCTCAAGACCTGCCATTTTCTGAATGGTTACGACGTTGAACGGATTGAATGTTGCCGCTGTGAATCCGAATGCAATCGCAATAAGGCTCATGCCGAGACCGACAAGGGAATCCCAACCCAAAGCAAGCGATATTGCAACGGCTATGGGCACGAGAGTGATCGCTTCTTCAAGAATACCTGCGGTTGAACTGAGAAGCATGCAGATGAAAACGATCAAAGACAGCAAAAAATATTTCTTCTTTGAGAATTTTTCTACCACGACTCCCATTATGTATTTCAACACGCCGCATTCATCGACGATCAGAAACGTTCCTCCGATGATTACGACAAAAACGACAATGATGATACCTGTTAAAAAGTAGTCATTCGCGGGATTTAAGGCAAGAATGGGGGAAAGGAGTATTTTCCACCATGCAAGCGGTTGTTGACTATCAATCTGTACATAAGAATCCGGTTCAAAAATTTCAACGTCATCAACGATCACGGAGGCTGTGTATTCGCCTTGGGGAATAACGTGTGAAAGTACACCGGCAGCAAAAACCAACGCGACAGCAAGAATGCTGATAATCAGAATTGTCTTTTTGTTTAACTGAATACCTGCCGTTACGGATTCGTTTTCTTTTGTGTTTTTCTTTGTCATTTTTTTTCTTTCCTCTCTCCTAAGTTTCTTGCCACTGTTACAAGAAAGTCCTGAATATTGGTTACAAAGCCGCATGCACGCAACGATCCTCTGTCAATGAGTTTGTTGACTGCAAATTCGGATACGTCTACATTATATAAATATACAGGCCGAAGGCTGCCATCGTCATTGACGTGATAGGACGGTGTCATGTTTCCCGTGGCAATAGAATGCAACTGTGTTGCAAGGGTAATGACGGTGGTTGCCTTTTCGGTATGTCTTCTCATTGTGTTCTGTGCCTCATAAACGCTGTGAATAACATCGGGCAAGGGGCCGTCATCGCGTATGGAACCTGCAAGAACAAAGGGTATATTATATTCTGTCAGTGCACTCATAACTCCGACGCGAATGTTATGTTCTTTTACAAATTCAGCGATACTTCCGCTTTTTCGAACAAGATTGATCGTATGCAGATGATTATAGTGACCGTTAAACATATTCTTTTTTGTATAAATATCTTGTCCCAAAGCGGTATTGAATACGGATGCTTCGATATCGTGCGTTGCCAAAGCGTTGCCCGCAAACAGGCAGTCGCAATATCCGTTTTCAATCAGATATCGCATTGCATTGCGGCTGTCATAGTCAAATACACAAGCAGGACCCAGCACCCAAAGAATATTGCCGTGGTCCTTTTCGTAGCGGAGCAGATCGCACAGTCTATCGTAATCACGGGAAGCACTGGTCTCTCTGGATTTTCCGGTTCTGAAAGCAAACGTTGAACTTTCATCATTGACTTCATGCGGATCCGTGAAACCGTCTGTATGAACGAAAACACCGTCTGTACCGTCATCCGTTCTGCCGCACACGATCAAATTTCCTTCACGGATATTGCGCATTTCGACGGCATAAGGTTCGTTTTCTCTGATGACAACGCAGGCATCCATACGGCTTTTTCGTATCAGTTTCCATTCACCGTTGATCTTGAAGTATTCCGGATAAATGGTCGTAGCATAAAAGTCTTCGGGTACGAAACCGTTTCCTGCAGGTTTTGTGTGAATGTCAGGTGCGGAGATAAACGGTTCTTTCGTAAAATCAGGTGCCGTATATTGCGGCATTTCAAACATAAAACATTCCTTCTATCTGTTTTTTGTGTTCTGTCAATTCAAAGCCCAGTTAATCAATTGCTGTGTTGCAACATAACGGGCTTCATCGGATGAGCATCCTGCAACAAAAATAACAAACTCATTCGTGCCGTCATTATAAGAAGTCAGTAGGCACGTTCCCGCATTCAGGGTTGAACCGGTTTTCATGCCGTTCACATACGGTGAGTAGTAAACGCTCTGCGGATCAAGAAACAGGTTGGTATTCCGCCATGTGATCGTTTCTCCGGTCAGGAACATACAATATTTTTCCAATGTTCCGGTTATCATACTGATTGTACTGAATTCTTTTGCCTTCAAAGCAAGGGCAAGAATGTCCTGTGCCGTTACGTATTGATTGTCTGCATCATAACCGTCGGGGGTTGTGAACTGACTGTTTTTCATTCCGATCTGATAAGCGTAATCATTCATCATGATAATAAAATGATTGATCGCTTCATCTTCCGTCATATTCGCATTGGGATTTGCACGATTGGCAACATTGACGGCGATCGTATAAGCTGCATCATTGCCGGATTGAATCAATAAACCGTACAGAATGTCAAGTACCGTCAGTTGGTGCCCGGGAAGAATAAAACATTGGCTTGAATTCGGTTGTATTCTGAACACTTCATTACCGGCAGTCATGGCTTCATCGGTTCTGAAGTATTCAAGTGCAAGGCACGCGGTCAATAATTTTGTAATGGATGCAGGGGCGATATGCTGTTGAAGATTGACGCCTGCAATCATTTTTTGGTTCTTTACGTCATATACAAATGAACTTGCTGCTTCAATATAAGGCGGTGCCTGTGTGGGCGTTTCGGTTGTTGCAGGCTCCGTGATCTGCGGAATCGTTATTTCTTCCGTCGGAGGAGTTGTTGTGGGGGATTGAGGGAGATCGATTGAGCAAGCTGTGAAACCTACCGTCAATATCACAATTGATATAATCCATACTGTTAATTTTTGCATTTCTTTGTCCTTTCTGCTCTGTTAATTTGTTGTAATAATTATATCAAATATGAAATCGATGTTTCTGTGTTTTATTAAACGGCAATAAAACATTATTCTTACAATTTTCCAACAAATTTCTTACAAAGAAGTTGTACGCGGCAGTATTACCGTAAATTCAATCATTTCATTCTGACTTTTGGCAGATATGTCTCCTTTGTGCAACACAGTAATTTCCTTTGCAATCGCAAGTCCCAGACCTGCACCTCCGCTTTCGGTATTTCTGGCTGTGTCGATTCTGTAAAACTGCTCAAAAATACGATCCAATTTATCCTTAGAGATTGTATTCCCTCTGTTTATAAATTGAATGTACACATTGTTTTCGTCTTGCGTTACAATAATTCGAATGATGCTGTCGGTATAACTGTAGTTTACGGCGTTTCTTAGCAAATTATCAAATACACGTTGTATCTTATTCACATCACAACAGATCATGACTGTATTCTGTATATCGAGTTTGCATTCAATTCTTTTTTCTGAAAACATCGGATTGAATTCAAATGCAAGTTGTTCAAGCAAGCGTGTTAAGTTTACTTCACTGTATTCAAGTGTAATGTCCGACAGATTAAATCTCGTAATCTCAAAAAACTCATCAATCAGTTCTTCCAGGCGTTGAGATTTTTCCAGTGCAATATTCAGATATTGATCTCTGCGCTCATCAGATAACTGTTTTTCATCACAAAGCAGAGACAGATATCCGATTACTGAGGTGAGTGGTGTTTTTAAATCATGAGCAAGATAAACGACAAGACGGAGTTTTTTTTTGAAAACTGAATATTTGTTACTTACAATAACATAAAAAACACTGAAAAGCAATGCATCTAATCAATAAAATTGCATAATGAAACAAAAATTTCATATTTACAATTCTCTATATAAATGATATACTGTGTATATAAAATACAGGAGGTGCTTATGAAATCGTTTTTCTTATTTTCAAAGGAAACAAAAGGCGAGGGCTATGTGCCGAATAATGAGATCTTTGCACTTGCATCCGGACTTACGGGACAGAATCTGACCTACAGTTACACTTCAAGCTGGTTGAAGTATTTCTGTGTCAATATTCTGCACATGGATCCAGCAAAAGTCGGCGGCATATTCTCATTGAGTCATATCTGGGATGCAATCAACGATCCCATTGTGGGCGGTTTTGTTGACAGGAGAAATTATAAATCGGGAAAGAAATTGCGTCCGTATCTTCTTTTTACACCGCCAATTCTCGGTATTCTCGTTTCTATGATGTTTATCAACGTCAATTTCAACGAAAACGGAAAAATTGCATACATACTCGTTCTTTATTTCATGTTTGATTTGTTCTATTCATTCCAGGACGTCAGTCTGTGGGGCATGATCGCTCTGTCCTCACCGCATTCGCAGGAACGATCGCGTGTTGCTCAATGGGTTTCCATCGGTGCAGGTGCCGGTGGTGCTATCGTCGGCACATTCCAGCAGATACGCTCTATTCTCGGCTCCATGGGCTTGCCCGACGTGCAGATTTTCTTGATTTGTGCTTTTGTGTTTGGTCTCGGCGGCGAATTGCTTTCTATGAATGCGTATCGCATGAAAGAAAGAATCATTGCGGAAGTACCCAAAGAAGAAAGTCTTTTGTCCTCTTTGACGGTGTTGCGTCATAATCCGACTTTGCTTTTGATCTCTCTTGCACGTTTTTCGCAAGGTTTCAGCCCGAAAGTGCAAAACGCATATTTCTTTGAAAACTGTGTTACTCTGCAGGTCGGCAACAGCACGATCAACGGTCAGACGGCTGAATTTATGTATGGTTTGTTTGCCGGCATTCCGGGTGCATTGGCCATGTTCTTTGCCAATAAAATTGCCGATAAGATCGGCGGAATGAAGCGTATATTACTCTCCTCGCAGATTTTCGCGATCGGACTTCGTGTTCTGATTTACTTTATCGGTTACAATTCCTTGCCGAAATTTATTATTATGACCGTGCTTACCTCGCTTATTAACCTGCCCGGCAGCATGATGGATATAGCACACCGTTCACTGACCAGCGACTCCATTGATGAAGTGGAATATAAAACCGGCATCCGTTCGGAAGGCGTATCTTTCTCCATGCAGAACTTTACGACAAAAATGACGAGCGGTGTGGCTTCCGTGATCGAAGGTCAGCTTCTTAAACGTCTCGGTTATGACAGTTATGCCAAGGAAGCGGGATTGCCGCAGAATGATAAATTCCTCAAATGGCAGTGGCCCATGTTCGTTTTGGGACCTGTCGTAGGTGCGGTTTTGTATCTGATTATCATTTGTTTCGTTAAGGATAATAAAGATCGCCGTCAGGAAATTGAGGAAGCACTGAAAGAACGCAGACGTTTGTTGGAAGAAGAAAACGCTTCCGTGACAGCAGAGTAACTTATAATAACAGAGTACAGCACACATTGTTTTGATGCAATGTGTGCTGTAAAATATTTATTTGATTTTGAAAAGACGAAAACTGTTGCAGTCGGTAACGAACTGCGGCATTCCGTCAAAAGAAAGATCCGTTGTATCCGTGTGTAAATGCCCGGTAATGATTGCTTTTATGTTATTTGAACGCAAAATGAGTTCGTAAGCCGCTTTTGTCGTTTCGTCCGGTGTTTGTTGTTTGATGCGGTGTTCAGGATAATCGGCAATTTTCTCCGCAGGTGCATTCATCAGAAATGCACACTCGTTTTTGCGTGTCTTTACTTCAAGATCATATAAATATTCGGAATAGATCGGAGTATGCATAAACAGCAATGTCGGCATTTTGAGTGCAAGTTCTGACTTCAGAAAGTCAAGTTGTGTACGGTCGATCAGATAATATGAATTGTCGATTGCGATCAGATTAACGCCGTTGATCTTGCGTGATGAATAACGGATGTTATTCTTGAATACGGACTGCACCGTATCGAGACTCTTGTTTCTGTATGCCTCATCTTCAAAAGCTTCTCCGACGTACAGACTGAACTCGTGATTTCCTGCAGACATAAACACGTCACATTTCGATGTGAAAGATTTTGCTGCATCCAGATTCTTCCATGAAACAAAATCGATCAGATCACCCGTGTGAGCGATCATGCATTGTTGTTCTTCGGCAAGTCTGATTGCATTTAAAAGGGTGTTTTCACTGTTCGGAAATGATTTTTGCCTGTGTAAAGCAAGATCATTTTTATGTGCGTCATCACGGTGATCTGCAAGTGTAAGGTGCGTGTCGCTCATGTGTAAAAACATGAACGGTTCTTGTGCACCGATGCATAATTCATGATTGTATACTTTCATATCATTCTCCGTAAAAAACACTTGCAAAGCACGTGCTCTGCAAGTGTTTGTTTTGTTATTTTATAGTGCGTACGTTAACAACGCCATCTATTTCCTTCAATGCTTCAACGATTGCATCAGGAGCATTGTTGCTGTCGATGATGCCGTATTGTACATCACCGCGAACTGCAAACAATTCGGACGTAACGTTTACGCCGTTGGCAGAAAGGAAAGCAAGGATCTGTTCTTTGACATCACCTTTGGCAATAACGGTCATTCTGAATGCACCGTCTGATGCTTTGGAAATGCAGGGAAGGTTGACGGAATTGACAACATTGCCCTTTTCGAGATATTCGCTGATCTGCTTTGCGGCCATAACGGCACAGTTTTCCTCGGATTCGGGAGAAGAAGCACCGAGATGCGGGATCGCAATGATGCCGTCTACGCAAAGCTGTTCGTCCGTCGGGAAATCGGTTGCGTATGCCGCACATTTGCCGCTGTTGACGGCTTCAATGATGTCTGCAGAATCAACAAGTTCACCGCGGGCAAAATTAAGAACACGAATGCCGTCTTTTGCCATTGCGAGCGTGTTTTTGTTGACGATGCCTCTTGTTGCATCATTCAGAGGGGCATGAAGGGTAATATAATCGGATTCAACGAACAGATCATCGGAATTTGCTGTCAGAGTGACAGATTTATCAAGTGCGGCTACAGCCTTATCGGAAATGTAAGGATCGTAACCGATTACCTTCATACCGAGTGCTGCGGCGGCATTCGCAACGAGAACGCCGATTGCTCCCATACCGTAAACACCCAATGTTTTACCGAGAATTTCGGGGCCTGCAAAGTTGGACTTGCCTTTTTCGACCATTTTGCCTACTTCAGAACCGTTTCCCTTGAGTGTGCGGCACCATTCAATAGAGGGAACGATACGGCGGGAGGTCAGAAACAGAGCACAGATGACTAATTCCTTAACGGCGTTCGCATTTGCACCGGGGGTATTGAAAACGCAGATGCCCTTATCCGTGCAGGATGCAACGGGGATATTGTTGTAGCCTGCACCAGCTCTTGCAACGGCAAGCAGGGAAGCGGGCAGTTCCATGTCATGCATGGATGCAGAACGCACGATAACGGCATCGGGAGTCTGTGTGTCGGCAGTGCAGGTGTATTTGCTGTCAAAGCAAGCGAGACCTTTTTCGGAAATTTTATTGAGTGTAAGAATTGTATACATGATAATCAAGAACCCTTTCTTCAGCTGTTTGCGGCTTCAAATTCGGCCATAAAAGCAACCAGTTTTTCAACGCCTTCGATCGGCATTGCATTATAAATGGATGCACGCATACCGCCGACACTGCGGTGACCTTTCAGATTTACAAAACCTGCGGCAGTAGCTTCTTTTACGAATTTTGCATCCAGTTCTTCATTTCCGGTTACAAACGGAACGTTCATAAGAGAGCGATCTTCCGCATTGACGGTAGAACTGAACATCTTGGAAGAATCCAGGAAATCATAAAGAATCTTTGCCTTTTTGAGGTTAGTCTCATAAACGGCTTCTACGCCGCCCTGTTCTTTGATCCATTCAAGAACGAGTTTGCACATATAGATGGTGTAGCAAGGGGGAGTGTTAAAAAGAGAATCGTTTTCAGCCATGGTCTGATAGTTGAGCATGGTGGGAGTGATATCCATTGCATTGCCGAGCATATCTTCACGGATGATAACAACGGTAAGTCCTGCAGGAGCAATGTTTTTCTGTGCACCGCCGTAAACGACCGCAAACTTGGAAACGTCGATCGGTTCGGAAAGGAACATGGAAGAAATATCAGCAATCAGCGGAATGTCACCGACTTCGGGAAGGGATGCGAATTTTGTACCGTAAATGGTATTGTTCATGCAGATGTAAACATAGTCAGCATCTTTATCAAAATCTTCTGCGGAAGTCTTCGGAATATAAGAGAAAGTTTTGTCTGCAGAAGAAGCAACGGCTCTTGCATTGCCGTATCTGGCGGCTTCCTGATATGCCTTTTTTGCCCATTGACCGGTAATGATAAAGTCCGCTTTATTGTTTTTGTTCATAAAGTTCAGCGGAATTGCTGCAAACTGAGTGGATGCACCGCCCTGCAGGAACAAAACTTTATAATTGTCGGGAATGTTCATCAATTCACGGAAAAGTGCTTCTGCGTCTTTGATGATCTTGTCGAATGTTTTGGAACGATGGGACATTTCCATAACAGACTGTCCGCAACCTTCGTAATCAAGCATTTCTGCTGCTGCCTTTTTAAGAACATCTTCGGGCAGCATGGAAGGACCTGCGGAAAAATTGTAAACTCTTGCCATAATAATCTACCTCCAAGTAGCAATTGTAAGTTTGTTTAAGCGTGATCTTCCCAATCACAAGCACGGGAAACTGCTTTTTTCCAACCGGCATAGATCTTGTTGCGTGTTTCTTCATCCAGTTGAGGTGTAAACTCTCTGTCGGTTTCTCGAATCTTTTCAATTTCCTCTTTGTTATCCCAGAAATTAACAGCAAGTCCTGCAAGATAAGCGGCACCCAATGCCGTTGTTTCTACCGTTTTCGGGCGATTGACCGTTGTACGGATCATATTTGCCTGTATCTGCATCATTATATCACTGACGGATGCACCGCCGTCAACACGAAGTTCCGAAAGAGTGATGCCGGAATCTGCAATCATGGCTTCCAGAAGATCTGTCATCTGATAAGCAATCGATTCAAGAACGGCACGGGCGATATGAGCCCTGTTTGTGCCTCTTGTCATGCCGATAATTGCACCGCGGGCATACATATCCCAATAAGGAGCCCCCAGTCCCGTAAATGCAGGAACGAGATAAATGCCGTTTGCATCGGGTACGCTTTCAGCAAGTCTGTCGCATTCGGGTGCACTTTTGATGAGACAAAGTTCATCTCTGAGCCACTGAATGACACTGCCTGCATTGAAAGCACTGCCTTCAATACAATATTCAACCTTACCGTTCATACCCCAGGCAATACCGGTTATGAGATTGTTTTGCGAACGGACACGTTTTTCGCCTGTATTCATCAACAGGAAACAGCCTGTACCGTACGTGTTTTTAGCCTGACCGGGCTTAAAACAAGCCTGACCGAACAGGGCGGCTTGCTGATCGCCGATCGCAGACGAGATCGGAACACCTGCAAGTGCTTCAATACCGGGTATGCCGGGGGCGACCGCACCGTATACTTCACTGGACTGTGCAACTCGCGGAAGAATATTCATGGGTATTCCGAGTTTTTCACACAAATATTCATCCCATTTTAACGTATCAACGTCAAACAGCATACTTCTTGCTGCGTTGGAATAATCGGTAACGTGTGCACGTCCGCCTGTAAGATTCCAGATCAACCATGTATCGACGGTTCCGAACAGAAGTTTGCCTTCATCAGCGAGTTTTTTCGCTTCGGGAACGTTTTCAAGTATCCATTTGATCTTGGTTCCCGAAAAATAAGCATCTATCAGCAATCCTGTATGTTCCTGTATATATTCACCCAAGCCTTCGGCTTTGAGTGTTTCACACATTTCGGCAGTTCTGCGGCATTGCCAAACGATTGCATTATATACAGGCTGACCCGTTTCTTTATTCCAGAGTATCGTTGTTTCTCTTTGGTTCGTAATGCCGATTGCGGCAATATCCTTGGCTTCGATCTGACCGTTGATAAGAGCATCGGCAAGAGCACGAAGCTGACTTTTCAGAATGTCAAAAGGATTGTGCTCAACCCAACCGGCTTTCGGGTAAATTTGCGGATATTCATGTTGTGCTTTTGAAACGATACCGCCTGTGCGGTCAAATACAATGGCTCTGGAACTGGTTGTTCCCTGATCGAGTGAAAGAATGTATTTTGCCATAATTAGCACTGCCTTTCAAATCTTTTTAATGATTTTATTCCTTTGTTAACAGTTTGTCAAGTAATAAATAAAATATTTAAAAAGGATTTACTTTTTATATATCATTCATTATAATAGTTAATATACCACATTGGAGGTGTATCTCTATGTTGCAGATCGGATCTTATATGCCGACACGTATTCTCAGCGGGGCTGAATGTGTAATTAAAAACGAGTCCGTCTGGGCAACGGCCGGCAGAATATGTCTCGTTATTACAGGGAAAACAAGCGCCGTTAAGTGCGGTGCTTTGAAAGATGTATGTGATATGCTTGATCGTTGCAATGTTACATATAAAATATTTGATGAAATCAAACAGAATCCGCTTGTTTCCGATTGCTTTAAAGCCGGTGAAATTGCACGCTGTATGAATGCCGATTTTATTGTCGGTATAGGCGGCGGTTCCGTACTGGATGCTGCAAAAGCAATTGCTATATTTGCCGCAAACGGTGCATTGGATGAAAAAAGTATTTATACTCGTAAAATTCCTGCCCGCAGATTGCCCTTGTTCCTTGTCGGCACAACGGCAGGCACGGGCAGTGAAGTGACGGGTGTATCGGTATTGACGGATGTGAACGGTTTTAAGAAAAGTATTTCCGGTGCCAACTGTTATGCGGATGTTTCATTTTGTGATCCGACTTATACGAATACCGCAAATTATGATGTAACCGTCTCTACGGCTTTGGATGCTTATGCACACGCTCTTGAGTCCTATTTTGCTTTGACTGCCAACGATTTGTCTTCCGTGTATGCAATACGGGCATTGGAATTGCTTTGGAAGAATCTTGTATGTCTGCACGGTAATCAAAATATGATTCCCGATCTGCAGGTGCGTAATGAATTGTATATCGCTTCTTTATATGCAGGACTTGCAATTAATGTTACAGGCACGGCGTTTCCGCATACGGCGGGTTACATTCTTACCGAAAAGTTCGGCATTCCGCACGGAAAAGCCTGTACTGCATTCCATCCGCAATTGATGGAAAAGGCAGAAAAATACCGCCCCGAAAGGCTCGAAGCGGTCTGTGCATTATTCGGTACGGATAAAAACGGAATCAATGCGGTTATACAAGGCCTTACAGATGTGCATATCCGTGTTGAAGAAGATCTTGCCCGCGAATACTGTGCAAGATGGACTTCTCCTGTCAAAAACTTCGACAGGACACCCGGCGGTTATACACCGGAAGAAGCAGTAGAGGGATTGCTTCTTCTGAATCATTAAAGCCTTTCTCCGGTCTTTGCGTTGACGATGATCTTAAAAACGGCTCTTTGTGAATCGGATATAAACTTATCCGTGTGCATACTGCCGAAAAACCAGCATTTGTAATCACACTGTGATTGCAGTTCATCAAAATACGCACTCAAAGCGGTAATATGAAGCGGTGTGTTTTCACGGAGCATAAGGAATTCTTTGATTTTTGCGGGTGGCTCATGGGTGATGATATAGTCACAAGTGAAACCGTTTTGTTCCATACGGTTTACGCCGTCAAGCATTTCGCGGTCGGTCGGTACAGCGGCACGGTCATTGTCCGTCTTTTCGATACCGAGCAAATCAAAGTCGGAGGATTCACCGCCGCCCATGGTGAAAACTTTTTTTCCTTCAATCGTATACATCTGACCTCGCATGAGGTGGTATATGTTGGATTGAATTTTATGTGCAAGTCCACCGTTCCACTCAACTACGGGGAAACTGTTTAGTAAGGAAAAGTTTTCATGGGTTCCGTCAACAAAGCAGATCGTATAATCCCGTTTTTCGATTTTTTTGCGGAATGCCTGCTCTTTTGCTGAATTGTCCCAAACAAATCCGAAATCGCCGCAGACGATCAAGGTGTCACCCTTTTTCATCATGTGCAATCTGCTTTTTGAAAGTCTGCTTTCGTCTGCGTGCATATCTCCGGTAATGTATATCATAACACTGTTACCTCTCGTATTTTTTATACTTATTATATCTTACTACATTTGGCGGTGTTTGTCTATGAAAAAATTTATTGTTTTATTTTTATCATTATGTATAATTCTCACAATCGGTATTTTGCCCTGTGAGGCTTCCTTTACCAAAGCAAGAGATACATATTCAGAAATTGTTTATTTGTACAGTCTGGATTCCGAACGTACTGTAATTTATGATAAAAATTCAGATACGCTTGCAAACTGTGCTTCGCTCGCGAAAATCGTAACAGCACGTATTGTTATTGACGAGTGTTCGGATTATACAACGCAGATTACTGCTTCTTCAACGGCTATTCGTGCATTGGATTCTGTTTCCTGTACACGTTCGGGTATTCTTGTGGGGGAAGTGATAAGTGTGCAGGAATTGTTGTATTGCATGATGATTTCAAATGCAGCAGATGCCGCGTATGTTCTCGCTTATTATTTCGGTAATGAAAGCATTGATAATTTTGTTGCAAAAATGAACGCTTACGTTCAGTCTCTCGGTTGTGAAAATACGGTCTTTTCCGATCCTGCAGGTTTACAGGACGGAAGGCAATTCACTACTGCAAAGGAAATTGCCGTTATTTATGAAGATTGTCTGAAAAGCGATTATTTTACGCAGATCGCAGGAATGGATTATTATAAAATGCCTGCAACCAATAAATATTATGAAACGCGTTATCTTCATACTACGAATCTTTGTATGGATTCCGATTACAGAGATTATTATTGTTCTGAAGTTATCAACGGAAAAGTTGCAACCGACAGTAATGATGTCGGTTACGCCGTGACAACTGCGACAAACGACGGTTATTCTTACCTTTGTGTCGTTCTGAACGGACCATACATGGATTATGATGAAGATGAAAATAATGAAAATATGGCCATGGTTGATACCGCTGATCTTTACGATTGGCTGTTTGATACCGTAAAATTAAGAATTGTAGCAAAAAACTCCACGGTAGTTGATGAAATTAAGGTTAATCACTCCGCTGATTATGATTATGTCAGTCTGGTACCGATGATGGATGTGAGTGCCCTTGTTCCGGAAGGAATTGATGCTGATTCGGTTTATATACGTTCCGTACCGGAACTGACAAAAACGGAAGTGGATGCACCGATTCATAAAGGTGACGTGCTTGGTGTTGCTTCCATTTTATATGCGGATGAGGAAATTGCAAGGGTAGATCTTGTTGCATCATTTGACGTTGAACTCAGTTACGTACAGTTTGTAAAACAAACAGCAATTGAAATATTCACACACCCTGTTTTTATAATTTTATGTTGTTTGATTGCTGTAGCCGCTGTGGTGTTCGGATGTTATTTCTTTTTCTTCCCGGGCGGAAAACAACGCAGAAAACGTAATATCCGTATCGTCAAAGGATATGAAGTCGTGGACAAAAAGAATAATAAAAAATAAATGATAAAGAGGTATAAGTTATGAAAAAAACAGCCGTTGCAATTACTGCTTCTGCCGCTGCACTGACTGCTGTCAATGCCGTTCGTGCCGCTAAATACAAACCGCAAAAAACAAATCTTGCGCCTTACGGGCCTGAAGCGGTTGATGTTGACCGATTCAGGAAAAACCTTGCCGATGCAATCAAAATTCCCACCATTGCAGAAAAATCACCGTCGGATATGAACTGGGAACCCTTTGACCGTTTTCATGCTTTTTTGAAAGAAAGGTATCCTTTGATTCATGAACATTGTTCTTTGGAGGAGCCTGTTCAAGGCAGTCTGCTGTATCGTTGGAAAGGACAGCGAGATGATCTGGATCCGATTGCATTGCTTTCACATCAGGATGTTGTGCCTATTTCTGAGGGAACGCTTGAAGATTGGACGTATCCTCCTTTTGATGGTCATGATGACGGAGAATATATCTGGGGACGCGGAGCCCTTGATATGAAGAATCATCTCATCGGTGTTATGGAAAGTGTTGAAGCATTGATCGCAGAGGGTTTTTCTCCTGTACGCGATGTTTATATTTGCCTCGGTCATAATGAAGAAGTGATGTCTTCTGATTATTCCGGTGCAATCGTTATGTGTAAGTATTTTAAAGAAAAAGGCATTCATCTTGATTGTGTCATTGATGAAGGCGGTGCCATTCTTCCCGTTAATATAAAAGGTGTTCTGGATGCCCAAATTGCGGGCATCGGAATTGCAGAAAAAGGTTATGCGGATTTTACCGTTTCCGTAAATGCCAAGGGCGGCCATTCTTCACAGCCGCCGAAACACTCTGCAATCGGACAGCTCGCTGAAGTTATCCGTGATATTGAAAATCATCAATTCAAATCGGAGCTTTCACCCCTTGTTATGGAATTGTTTGATTCGATCGGCCGCCGTACGTCTTATCCTGTTCGTTTGCTGATGTGTAATCTTCCTTTACTGAAACCTGTAATCAAACAGGTAATGACCTTGATTCCGCCTGCAGCAAGTCTTATTCGCACAACCACTGGTGTCACTATGGCAAGCGGTAGTCCTGCTCCCAACGTGTTGCCTCAAAAAGCAAGTGTTAACGTGAATTTCCGTATGTATCCCGGTGAGACGGTTGACGATGTTATGCAACATCTTAAAAAGGTGATCCGTAACAAGAATGTTGAAATCGTTTGTGAACCGGGTTGGAAAAATCCATCTAAAATTTCACCGACGGATTCACGTTGTTTTAATGCATTGCGGGAAATCTGCGGTCGTATGAATCCCAAGAGTATTATTGCACCCTACCTTGTTATGGGAGGAACAGATGCTTGCCATTATGAGGATGTATGTGATAATATTTACCGCTATTCTCCGTTCCTTGTCGATACGTCGTTACTGTTATGTACGCACGGAACAAATGAACGCATTCCGGTTTCAGCGCTTGCTGATGCGGTTCGATTCTTCAAACTCTATATCAGAACTCTTTCTGCTGAATAAGCAGGGAAGATACAGTGTTTACAGGTACTGTACTTTTGTTTTTTACAGTACCTGTTTTTTTTGTATCAAAAAAAGCGGTAGTGCTATGACTACCGCTTTTGCGTTGATGTTCTATCAGTCGAGTTCGAAATACTGACCACCGTAAATCTTTTCAATCAAATCAATGGAGGCATTGTATGCATAGTTTCTGAATGCACTTTCTTTGACATTGCTCTTATCAGCAATAATTTCTTCCATCTTTGCATTGAATGCTTCTGTTGTTTCTGCACTGAGAGCTTCAACGACAGTATCCTGCCAATCTGCTCTTGCATTACGTCCTACGAAATAGATGATATGGAAACCGTATTCAGTCTGAACGATACCGACATCGCCGGTGTTTCTGTTTTCATCATAGATCCAGGCATCGAAGTTTTCAACCATCGTGCCTTTTGCAACGTCTTCATACAGACCGCCTTCACCGCTTTCGGATGCAGTTGTGGAGGAAGTATCTGCACTGTAGTTATTTGCAAGTTCTGCAAAGTTTTCTTCGTTGGCGTTGCTGATATAGGATTCATAGATGTCATAGGTAGCCGAATAAGTTGCATCAACAACATCTTTGGTGTAGGTTTCGCTCTGAGAAGAAGCAAGGGTATAATCAACAGTCAAGCCGAATTCTTCAACAGCTTTAGCAACTTCTGCTTCGAAGATTGCACCTTCGGTATGTTCGGTACCTTCTGTTTCATGTTCGTTCATGTGATTCACACCGGTTTCATAAGAAACGAGAATGTGTCTTACGTTAACTTTAGGAGTATCTTCACGATAAGCGGGTTTTACAACGAATACAACATAGACATAATCGCCGTCGTTGGATTCAACGAAGTATTTGTCGCCGTGTGCACGGCCTGCTTCAAACAGCCATTCGGAGAGTTCTTCGGAAATGTTGGAAGCAACTACGGATTTGGAAATCTGATTTGCAACCGTTGCGGATTCATTCTTGAATGCTTCTTTATCTTCTTCGGAAGCATATTCAACAGCGAGATCAATAAAGGACTGTTCGTCAGTGATCTTGTTGTAGAATTCTTCTGCTTTTTTCAGTGCTTCGGCTTTCAAAGCTTCAGTATCAGCATCATCTGTTGTTTCGGTTTCGGTGTTTTCACTTGTAACGGAAGAACCGTCGGTTGCAATACCGAATACGCGAAGGTCGATTACCTGGTATGCGGAGGGATCTGCGTTGAAAGCTTCTTCAATTGCCGCATCTGTGATGGCTGCTTCATTCTGCTCTTCAATATGAGCAATGTATTTTTCAGCCAATTTCTGATCTTCAAGAATACTGCGATACAGTTTCTGTGTCATGCCGTTTCCGTAATAGGAGCCGAGATAGCGGGTAACGGAAACACTGTAAGTGTCAGCATACGTTTTTACGGATGCGACAAGTTCATCAATTTCTGCATAGTCGTCATCGTCAAGCTCTATGCCGAGTTCTTTGCACTGTGCAAAGTAATATTCATAAGACTGGAACATATCAATAATGGAATCATCGAAATATTCAGCCCAGGTAATGGTTTCTTCATCAGCATTTGTGGTTGTCTGCTTTTCGGGATGCTGTGTATAGTCAAACTGTCCGAGAGCGGCAAGTAAAGCCGTGGAGCCGTACTGTTCTGCAATTTCATAAGAAGATTGTGCCTGGGAGCCGTAAAGAGACGTATAATAATATTCATATTCTGCTACGGAGTATGTTCTGTCGCCGACTGTTACAGCGGGAAGTAATCTCTGCGGTACACCGTAAGCAAAGCAAATACCGACAACTGCTGCAATAACGAGTGCGGTGCAGACAACGGTAATGATTGCTTTTGCTGCTTTGTACGCATCAATGCCTGCTTTTTTTGATTTGGCAGTGTTCTTAGCAATTCTTGCTTTTCTTTCTGCACGATAATCCTGTTCTTTTTTCTTCTTTTCCATTTTGTGTTTCACCTTTCATCACAAATAATGTCAGTTCGGAAATGTATATTTCCACACGGATAAATATTATATTATATATTTATAAAAAGTACAAGTCTTTTTTTTGAAAACTTGATATTTTTATAAATAAACAATGATAATCACTTTGCACTTAATTCTTTGTCACGTCGCAACGATGCTTCGTATGCCGAACAGACTATGCCCGGGAGATCATTGTTCCGAAGTATGTTCACGCCTTCTATTGTTGTTCCGCCTTTTGAGCAGACACGATTGATCAGTTCTTCCGGATCAAGTCCGGATTCTTTCATGTACAATGCACTGCCGAGAACAGCCTGAATCGCAGTCACGAGTGCTGTTTGGCGATCAATGCCGTTCTTTTCGGCCGCTTTTGCGAGAGAATCGATATACATAAATGTGTAAGCAGGGGAGCAACCGCCCAAGACACCGAATTGTGCAATCATTTCTTCAGGGAAAAGACGGGCCGTGCCGAATGCGGAAACGATCTTACCAAGCAGATCACGGTCAGCATCATTGCATTTATTATTCAGGCAATAAGCGGAAGCGGAAGCACATACTGCTGCATTCAGATTCGGAAATACGCGACCGATTCTGCAGTTTTGTGTGAGATATTGCTCAATGAAAGCAATCTCTTTACCCGCGGCAATTGATACGACGAAATTTCCGTTTTGATTCACCGAGTCTGCAATTTTGGGTAACAAATCTGCAAAACCCTGCGGTTTAATGCAAAGAAAGACAGTTTCCGCACGGGCGGTGACGTCATTTTCATTCTCGCACATAACGGCGTTTGTGCCGTTGCAAAAAGACTGAAGTTTATCATGATCCGTATCGTAAACAAATACGTCTTCGGGTGCGTACAGACCGTTATTGATAATGCTTTTGATGATCGGTTGAGCCATATTGCCGCAACCGATGAAACCGATTGTCATATTAATACTCCTTTATATGAGAAAGTCGGAACCGTAATTCACTCCGTTATTTATTTTTTTGTTCTGAGATTGTTCAATTCATCGAGGAATGAATTTATATCTTTGAAATCGCGATAAACGGAAGCAAAGCGTACATAAGCAATTTCGTCAATTGCGCGCAGTTTTTCCAAAGCCAGTTCACCCAACTGTGTGGAACTGATTTCACGGTCAAGTGAATTCTGAAGTTGCGTTTCAATATCATCAATTGCATTTTCTATAACGTCCAAGGTCACAGGTCTTTTTACACACGCACGGAGAATACCGCTTAATAATTTATTTCTGTCGAAAACCTGTCTTGATTTATCACGCTTGACAACAATGATCGGCATACTTTCAATTGCTTCATATGTAGTAAATCTTTTTGCACAAGCGATACATTCTCTTCTGCGTCTGATCTTCATGCCGTCATCGGCAGGACGGGAGTCTATTACTTTGCTTTCTGCATGATTACAAAACGGACACTTCATAATTGTTATCTCCTTTATATCGATCTGTGACATTATAACACAAGATATAGATTTATGCAATCAAAATTTCAGAAAAATTACAATTTGTGGGATTTTGATTGGAAAGAATTTTTTATTGATAATAAACATTGAAACGTGGTAGTATTGTGGTGGTGAAGTTTTGTGTTAAATGAGTTTTTTGAATACTTGAACAGCTTTCATAAAGTTACAAAGATATTGATTCTCTGTACACTGGGAATTGCCGCACTGCTTTATATTGCTTCAATGTATTTTGCACTTTCTGCCGGAAGAACGACGGATTATTATCAAAGCATGGAAATATTCCGCATTCTGACTGAAAATGCTAAGGGGATTATCGCCGCAGGGATGATCCCGGCTTTGATCTTTCAGTTTTGTGTTCAGAAATACATAGATCAATGAATCTCCTCTATGCTCTGAACAGTCAGTGTTTGATCACAGACGGTGAATCTGATCTCGTATTTTTCAAATGTAAAGCCGTATTCTCTCAAAGGATCATTTTGGTAATGCGGTCGCGGATCCTGGGATAATATTTCTTCGAGTATGGGGAGCAGGGAAGGGGGAATTTTGCCCGCTGCATGAACAGTAAAGATTACCGAAAGTTTCTGTTTTGCTGTGATTGCGGAAAAACCGCCTTTTGCATCCGGTATACTGTCGATATGAGGCAGATAAGGTTTGATGTCTAATATCGGCGTGTTATCAAGCATATCGATGCCGCTGACCGTAATAACGGGGCCGTCCTGTGTGTTTAATTCAATGTTTTCAATTTTTACACATGAAAGAGCCAGCGGATTCGGACGGAATGGGGAACGTGTTGCAAAAACGCCCATTCTTTTGTTGCCGCCCAGGCGTGGGGGCCTTACGGTTGGTGACCATTCTTCTGTTATGCTTTCGGAAAACATCCATATGATCCATAAGTGAGAATATTCTTCAAGACCTCTCAGAGCATTCGGATCTCTGAATTCTTTTTCAAAGATAATTTTTCCTGTTAATGAGGAAACCAACATGCTCTGCCTCGGAATGCCGAATTTAGCAGGGAAGGATGTTTTGATTCTTGCAATCGGTTTTAAGTTAATATCAGAGATTTCCATAATTACTACTTTCTTATTTAAAAAAATAAAAGAAAAAATCCGAAAAGCAAAAGCTTTCCGGATTTTTTTGGTGATCCAGCGGAGATTCGAACTCCGGACACCCTGCTTAAAAGGCAGGTGCTCTGCCTGCTGAGCTACTGGATCAAGCTATGCCTAACTTTCCTTTCATGAAGGCGAAGAAGAAAGTTGCAAACAAAGTAATGATAAAGAAAACAACAGCAAGGATTTTGGTGAATCTTGCAAGTTTGGCATCAGCACTTCTTGTCTTGTTCTTGCCAAAGAAATTATCAGAACCACCGGCGATCGCACCGGAAAGACCGGAATTGCGGCTCTGTTGCAAAAGAATAAGAACAGTGATTGCAATAGCCAATACAATCATAAATGCTCCGAAGAGATATTCATACCAAGGCATTTTATTTCCGCCCTTTCGTTTTGATCAGTAGTTGTCTTGCTCGTGCCCGATTATATTAGCACAACATTTTCAATAAGTCAAGTCTTTTTTTGAAATTTTTCATAATTTTTAATAATGAACGGAAGGTGTTTGTTATGTGTAAGATTGTTGTAGATAAAATAACGCTTGACGAGTAAAACGAAAATAGTGTATTATAATATAATGAAATAAAACTTTGGAGGATTCCAATGGCAAAAAAAGCAACATACGGAAATGACAGTATCGTTTCCCTGAAAGGTGCTGACCGAGTCAGAAAAAGACCTGCTGTTATTTTTGGTGACGACGGATTAGAAGGCTGTAAACATTCAATTTTTGAGATCATTTCAAACTCTGTAGACGAAGCACGTGAAGGTTACGGTGAAAAGATCGTTGTGACACGTTTTCTTGACAGAAGCATTGAAGTACAGGATTTCGGACGCGGAATGCCTGTTGATTACAATAATAATGAAGAGAGATATAACTGGGAATTGCTGTTTTGTGAAATGTATGCAGGCGGCAAGTATGATACCAATTCCGGAGGCAGTTATGAATTTTCGATCGGTCTGAACGGTCTGGGACTTTGTTCCACGCAATATGCATCTGAATTTATGGATGCGGAAATACATTCGGGCGGTTATCTTTACAGACTGCATTTTGAACGCGGTGAAAATATCGGCGGTCTTCACAAAGAACCTTACACTAAACGTGACACGGGAACCCGCATTCGTTGGCGTCCCGATCTTGAAGTGTTTACGGATATTGCTATTCCTCTTGAATACTATCAGGATATCTTGAAAAGACAGTCCGTTGTTAACCCCGGTATCCGTTTTGTTCTTAAAAATCAGTTAACAGAAACCAAGTTCGAAACTTTTGAATTTATTTATGAACGCGGTATTGAGGATTATGTCAACGAAGTAATTTCCGATAAAGGTATAGTGCCTGTTCAGTACTGGTATGCGGAGCGTGTCGGCAGAGACCGTGAGGACAAGCCCGATTACAAATTAAAGATCAACGTAGCACTTTCTTTTTCCGAAAAAATTCAGTTAAAAGAATACTATCATAATTCAAGTTATCTTGAGTACGGCGGAGCACCTGAGAAAGCGGTGCGAAGTGCATTTGTTTCACAGATAGATGCTTATCTCAAGCAGAACGGACGGTATGCGAAAACCGATTCCAAGATTACTTTCCAGGATATTGAAGATTGTCTTGTGATCGTAGTGTCTTCTTTCTCGACACAGACTTCTTATGAAAACCAGACCAAGAAAGCAATCACCAATAAATTTATTCAGGAAGCAATGACTGAATTTTTCAGACATCAGCTTGAAATATATTTTATTGAAAATCCCGTAGAGGCTTCAAAAATTACCGACCGTGTGCTTATCAATATGCGGTCGCGTGTCAGATCGGAAGCAACAAGACTGAATCTTAAAAAGACGCTGACGGCAGGAAATGACATGGCAAGCCGTGTTGAGAAATTTGTCGATTGCCGCAGTAAAGATGTTTCCGAACGCGAGATCTTTATCGTGGAAGGCGATTCCGCTTTGGGTGCCTGCAAACAGGCAAGAGATTCCTCTTTCCAGGCGGTCATTCCCGTAAGGGGTAAGATTCTGAACTGTCTGAAAGCGGAATACAGTAAGATATTTAAGAGTGAAATCATTACGGATCTCATTAAAGTGCTCGGTTGCGGCGTTGAAATTAAAGACAAGTCCGCAAAAGGTGTGGCTGAATTTAATATTGACAATCTGCGTTGGAGTAAGGTTATCATTTGTACCGACGCCGACGTGGACGGTTTTCAGATCCGTACTTTGATTCTTTCCATGTTCTACGCACTGATGCCTTCACTGATAACGGAAGGCAAGGTGTTTATTGCCGAATCTCCGTTGTACGAGATTACGTGTAAGGATGAGACGTGGTTCTGTTATACCGAAAAGGAAAAACAGGATGCTCTTGAACAGATCGGTGACAAAAAATATACCATTCAGCGTTCCAAAGGTCTCGGTGAAAACGATGCTGATATGATGTGGCTGACAACCATGAATCCGAAAACCAGACGTCTTATAAAAGTGGAACCGAATGCGGATGCCGCCATGATCGATGATACGTTTGAGATGTTGCTTGGTGATAATCTTGCCGGCAGAAAACAGCATATAGCCGAATTCGGGCATATGTATATTGAACTTGCTGATATTTATTGAGAGGAGGGGATACTATGGCAAAAAAAACGAAACAAAAGCAGGATGATAATCAACAGGTTGATCCGCGTGCCCATATTCAGGGAGCCGGTATTGTTGAAAATCAATTGATTACACAAACGCTTGAACTCAACTATATGCCGTATTGTATGAGTGTTATCATGTCTCGTGCGATCCCCGAAATTGACGGATTCAAACCCTCACACCGCAAACTCTTATATACAATGTATAGAATGGGCTTGCTTAACGGTGCCCGTACCAAGTCGGCAAATATTGTCGGCAGTACCATGAAACTGAATCCGCACGGCGATGCTGCCATATACGAAACCATGGTTCGTCTTACACGCGGTAACGAAGCACTCTTGCATCCTTACGTGGATTCAAAGGGTAACTTCGGTAAGGCGTATTCTAAGAATATGCAGTATGCTGCTTCTCGTTATACGGAAGCAAAACTCGAGAGTTTCTGTGCGGAGTTGTTCCGTGATATAGACAAAGACACGGTCGATTTTGTGCCCAATTATGACAATACCACTACCGAACCGACTCTTTTCCCCGTTACTTTTCCCTCTATTCTTGTAAACAGCAATATGGGTATTGCTGTCGGTATGGCAAGCAATATCTGTTCTTTTAACTTGCGTGAAGTGTGTGAGACCACGATTGCATTGATAAAAAATCCCGATCATGACGTTCTTGATACATTGCTTGCTCCGGATTTCAGCGGCGGCGGACAGGTAATTTATGACCGTGCTAAAATTGCCGAGGTTTATGCTACCGGCAGAGGACCGATCAGACTTCGTGCAAAATATGAATATGATAAGACCAATAATTGCATTGATATCAAAGAAATCCCCGCAACCACAACCTGCGAAGCGATCATTGATAAGATTATTGATCTTGCAAAAGCGGGAAAACTTCGTGAGATCAGTGATATTCGTGATGAAACGGACAAGTCCGGTTTGAAAATTACAATTGATCTCAAGCGAGGCGTTGATCCGGAAAAACTGATGCAGATGCTGTTTAAGAAAACGCCGCTTGAAGATTCTTTCCCCTGTAATTTCAATGTGCTCATTGCCGGCACACCTATGGTTTTAGGAGTAAAAGAACTTCTGCTTGAATGGATTGCATACAGAACGGAATGTGTTCAACGCAGGGTGTTTTTTGATCTGCAGAAAGCCAAAGATAAACTGCATTTGCTCAAGGCGTTGCAGAAAATTCTTCTTGATATTGATAAAGCCATCCGCATCGTACGTGAGACCGAAGAGGAAAGTCAGGTCGTTCCCAATTTGATGATCGGTTTCGGTATCGATCAGATTCAGGCTGAATACGTCGCTGAAATTAAATTGAGACATCTGAACCGTGAATATATCCTCAAACGTCTGATGGATGTTGAGCAACTTGAAAAAGACATTGCTGACATGGAGGATATCCTGGCTCAAAAAGGAAGAATCAAGAAAATCATTATCAATGAGCTCAATGACGTCATCAAAAAGTACGGTCAGGACCGTAAAACGGAGATCATTTATGAGACGGAAGATGATGTTTCTGATTTCGTTGAGGAGATTCCCGACTATCCCGTACTTGTTTTCTTTACACGGGAAGGCTATTTCAAAAAGATTACACCGCAATCGTGGAGAATGGGCAATAATCACAAACTCAAAGAAGGAGACGAGATCCTTCTGAGTTTTGAAACCAATAATAATGTTGATTTGCTGTTCTTTACAAACAAACAACAGGTATACAAGGCAAAATGTAATGACTTTGAAGAATGCAAAGCATCCGTTTTAGGTGATTTTGTTGCCTCAAAACTTAAAATGGATGAGGGGGAAAATGCGATCTTTATGGCTGTTACAAAAGATTACAGTGGACAGATGTTATTCTTCTTTGAAAACGGTAAGGTTGCAAAGGTTGAACTTTCATCCTATGAAACCAAAACCAACAGAAAGAAACTGCTCAAGGCATACTCTGATAAGTCTGAAATTGCTTCGTTTGCTCACATTACCGAAGATTGTGAATTTGTGCTGACTTCATCCAACGGTAGATTGCTTTTGATGAATTCTGCGGTCATTGCTTCCAAAACCACAAAGGATACGCAAGGCGTTGCCGTTATGAAACTGAAAAAAGGACATCGCTTGCTCTCTGCCGTGGTATACAAAGACGGAACGTTTGCGAAACCTTCCCGATACAGAACAAAGACCCTGCCTTCTGCGGGTGCAACGCTTGCTCCTGAAGATTCCGGTGAACAAATTTCCTTTGTATGATTTGTATATCTTGAATCAACACGCACATACTACTATCAGCAGATAGAGATGAATAACCGTTGCGTTTGCTTAAAATTCTTTATTTGCCCTGCCCTTGTACGGATATATGCCGTATAAGGGCAGTCTTTTTTGTTTTGAGAATGCAATTAAAAAAATCGGATGACACTTTCGCATCATCCGATCGGTTATTAAATTGAACAATCAGAAGTCAACTTCTGTGTCGTAGTAGCAACACTTGAGAAGTTTTTCCATTTCTTCCTGGCTGGGCTGACGGGGGTTGGAACCCGTGCAGGCATCGCCGATTGCATTCTTTGCAATTTCGGGAAGCTGAGCAAGGAATGCTTCTTCGGGTACGAATCCCTGTTCACAGGGATAACTGTCAGCACCGTAATTCTTGATGCAGTGCGGAATTCTCAGATCATCGCAAAGGTCACGCAGGAACTTGATGAGAAGCTGAACTTTTTCATCGACGCTTTCGCCGCCGAGACCGATAAAGTCAGCAATTTCAGCATAGCGGACAGCTGCAGATTCCACTTTTGCATTGTATGCGATAACTTTGGGGAGGTACATGGCATTTGCCGCACCGTGAATGATATGTGCTCCGTATTTTTCGAAAGCGGCCCCCGTCTTATGTGCCATGGAATGTACGATACCGAGAAGTGCATTGGTGAATGCCATACCTGCAAGGCACTGTGCATTGTGCATGGATGCACGTTTGCCCATGTCACCGTTATAGGATGCAACGAGGTCACGTTTGATCATCTTGATTGCGTGGAGTGCAAGAGGATCGGTATAATCACAGTTTGCCGTGGATACATAAGCTTCAACAGCATGTGTCATTGCGTCCATACCGGTGTGGGCTACCAATTTCTGAGGCATGGTCTCTGCGAGGTCGGGATCCACGATAGCAACGTCGGGAGTGATCTCAAAGTCAGCAATGGGATACTTGATGCCCTTGCTGTAATCGGTGATGATAGAGAATGCGGTTACTTCCGTAGCGGTACCGGAAGTGGAAGAAATAGCACAGAAGTGAGCCTTGCGGCGAAGAGTGGGAAGTCCGAAAACCTTGCACATATCTTCAAAAGTCACTTCGGGATATTCATACTTGATCCACATAGCCTTTGCGGCATCAATGGGGGAGCCGCCGCCCATGGCAATGATCCAGTCGGGTTCAAACTTGAGCATGGCTTCTGCACCGCGCATAACGGTTTCAACAGAAGGATCGGGTTCGATGCCGTCGAATACTTCAACTTCCATGCCTGCTTCGTTCAGATAAGCAATTGCTTTATCAAGAAAACCGAAACGCTTCATGGAGCCGCCGCCGACACAAATGATTGCTTTTTTGCCGACAAATGTTTTCAGTGCTTCAAGAGATCCTTTGCCGTGATACAGATCTCTGGGAAGGGTAAAACGAGCCATAATTATTTTCCTCCTGATTTATGTCTTTTACGACAATTTTTACATATATAATTTGCCGTCAGCAAATTGATAATATTTTAACATACTTTTTTTATCTTGTCAATTGCTATGGTGATAATTAAACGTAATTGAGTGAAAATGTTTTGTAAGAGTTGCCCAATAAATCTTTCCATTCAAATATTCCGTCTTCAAAAATCATGTATCCGTGGGGTGAATTCTCTTTCGGAATTGAAACCGAACCCGGATTCATATAATAAATACCGTTTACTTCTTCACAAGCGGGGACGTGTGTGTGACCGTGTAAAAGGATGTCGCTTTCATGAATTTTCGGCAGATTATCAATATTAAAAATGTGTCCGTGTGTTGCAAAAATCAAACGGTCATTATATGTCAGAATGCAGTAGTCAGCAAGAACGGGAAACTGTAAGACCATCTGGTCTACTTCTGTATCGCAGTTTCCGCGTACACATAATATATCCTTCTGATATCCATTCAGCATTTCAATCACTTTTTTCGGATTATAGTCTTTCGGCAGATCATTTCTGGGACCGTGATATAAAATATCACCAAGCAGTAATAAACGGTCGGCATTTTCTTTTACGTAAGCATGCAGCAGTTTCTCACAATAATAGGAAGAACCGTGAATGTCGGATGCTATCATCCATTTCATTTGTTATCACCTCTTTTTTTATGGTAACATAAAAATGATGTGAATACAATAGTGTTGTTGACAGAGTTGCTCCTGATTATTATAATTTAAGATGATAGGAGGAATAGAATATGAGTATTAATTTGCCCGATTGTTTTGAATGTTTTCCTACTGTGTTTGCCGTTGGTAACGATTATCAGATCTTTATTCCGTTAACTGTAAGCGCTGTTGTATGGATAAAAATCGGTCATCAAACTTATTATGACGATTCCAACGGTATATTACGGTCCAATACGAAAATTCATCGCGTGCACGTTCCGATGGATGCACTTGATACAAACAGAGAATATACCGTTTGCTATCGCGTTATGATCGACAGACGACCGTATTTTCCTCTCAGTGAAGATGAAAAGAGTTTTTCTGTTTCATTTCGACCCGTTGAAAGCAGTAATGTCAATATTTATCTGCTGTCCGATGCACACAATCTCGAAACAGAACCGATAAAGGCAGGATCATATTTCGGCAACAATCTCGATCTGCTTATTCTGAACGGTGATATTCCCAATCATAGCGGTGAGATTGAGAATTTTAATTCTATTTACCGTATCGCATCCGGGATCACAAAAGGCAGTATTCCCGTTGTATTTGCTCGCGGAAATCATGATACACGCGGTATTCATGCGGAAGAATTCGGATTGTACACGCCTACGTATTTCGGTAGAACTTATTATACCTTCCGTCTCGGTGCGATTTGGGGACTTGTACTTGATTGCGGTGAAGACAAACCGGATACAAACGAAGAATACGGTCATACGGTTTGTTTCCATAATTTCAGGTTGCAGGAATTACAATTCATCCGAAATATTATCGATCATGCGGAAGATGAATATGCGGCAGACGGCGTTGAGTTAAAATTGGTTGTCTGTCACATACCTTTTACTTATGAATTTCACCCGCCTTTTAATATAGAGAAAGATATTTATACCGAATGGTGTACTTTGCTTCGGGAAAATATCAGGCCGCATCTGATGTTGTTCGGACATATGCACAAATCAAGAATTTGTCCTGTCGGTGATGCATGGGATCATTTCGGTCAGCCTTGCACAGCGGTAGTAGCCGGAATACCGAAAAGAGCTAAGCAGGACGATGAACCAAATGACTATTGCGGAGCTGCCATCAGTATTCGCAATAAAAGTTGTCATATCGTATTCAACACAGCTTCTGAGCAGGAGGATGGTAAAGTTGAATTTGTTTTATGAGAATTTAAGTTAAATTTATTGACAATGTTGCTTATATTTTATATACTAACATTTAGTGCAAAATTGTGAGGTGATCTCAATGAGAGTTTATGAAGTAGGTACGCGCGTTTTAGAAACATGGTTTATTCAGAAGTGTATAACCAATGAAAACGAGTATAGCCATTTCATCATTCAGGCAGGTCACGACGAAACCACTACGGCATCCTTATGGGTTATCAATTTTCCCGCAACACAAGACGAATTCAAAGTATTATGTGAAAACGGTATGCAACATGAGGAAGCTGTTGCTTTCTTTGAGCAAGCGGCAGAGGACTATATCGGGAGTCTAATGTTCTCAAACGATGAAAAAGCCAGCGATTTATTGCTCACGATCGATGATTACGTAATAGAAAAAGATGAAGAATCGAAGATTATCACAGTGTTTTTGCGTACAAAACATGTTCTTCCGCTGACAGCTTTTCTTGAAGAAAATCCTGCGAATACCGAAAATACTCTGAAGATTGCATATAAACTTTGTGATGCTGTTGAATATATTCAGAAAAATGATTTACCGCGTCGATTGCTGACAATCGATAATCTTTTTATCGACAAAAACAACAACTTTTTACTTGGCTGTTTCGGCAGTGTAAACGATAATCGTTTTCAGTCACCGGAGGAACATCGCGGTGAAACTGCTTTATACAACAGTGATGTCAATTCGATCGGAGTTCTTTTGTATACGATTCTGAATAACGGTCGCATTCCTTTGTTGCCTCGTAATATAGAGAATCCTACAAAAGAAGATATTGAACTTGCAGTCCAGGACCGTCATGCCGGAATGCCTTTTCCGCCTCCCTCAAATGCGAATCACGTACTTGCTTCAATCATACTCAGGGCTTGTGCTTTTAAGCCCAAAGCACGGTATTCATCTGTTTCCGAATTGAAAGATGCTCTGATAAGTTTAACAACAGTCGGTGACAAAACAGAACAGCAACCGAACGAGACAGCAAAACGAAAAGATCTGTCAAAAGCAAAGATCAAAAAATTTGTTTATTCTGTTTTGACGGTTATTGTTGTTATTGTAGTATCCGGTCTGTTGATTGATTTATTTTCTGAAGATGTGCCTTCGGAACTGCATGATTTTCCCTCCACGACTGAAAGCACTACGGCAAATCGCGGAATCAACGTCATTTATCACGATACGTATCCATCCCAGGCAATGACGGCAAGTTCTGCAGAGAATACGCAATCAAATCAGACGGTAACCGATGCTTCGGATGAAAAAGAATATCACTATTCATTCTTTGAACAGATCGGCATTTATCACAGCGGACACTATTATTTAAAAGGTATTCTTGAGCAAGACGGAGAATCAAAAGATACGGAACTTGCAATTACAAAAGATAAAACCATTTATATGGTATCGGATATAGACGGCGATGAGGTCGGTATGCTTCGTGATGCAGATGCAACCGTATATCTTGTGAATCCCGATGCAAAGGCATATCTTGAGTTGAGTCCGACTTTGCTGAAAGTTCTCGGCATGGACACCGATGAACTGGATAAGACGGTGAATGTTGCCGTTTCTTCCTCAGGATTTACGTATCCTCATTCCGTAGAAAAATCAGTTTACCGCGATCAGGAATTTGTTGTTGCAACGTATATTTTCGATAACGGTAAAATAGAAAAGTTTTTTCTTGATGAAAGCGGACAGATTCAATATATAGAATCTTATTCGGATGTGAATACATTGTCTAATGTTATGATCGTCGAGATTCTTACCGCAGACGTACCGCCGGAATATGCCGGTGTTGCCGATTCTTATCAGGTTTACAGCGGTTTGTCCGGAATGCTCAGTTTTGTATCATCTTTGGCAAGTGAATAAGCTTATGCATCAAACCGTACTTGTTGACATTTGTGCAACAAGTACGATTTTTTATTGTGAAATTGTGCAAAATCATGAATTGTGAAATTTTGCTTGCGTTTGTTTGTTTTATGTGCTAACATACTAAAGCGAAGCATTGATTATATTTTAACGGAGGATTATACCATGAAAAAAATGATCGCAATTCTTGTTTCCCTTGTAATGCTGCTCAGCTTTGCTGCTTGTGCAGATACGCAGGATCCCACAGAACCTTCTGCTGACGATGTTACCGTTGCTAATGATGCTACTACCGTTGCTGATGATGCTACTACCGTTGCTGACGATGCTACTACCGTTGCTGACGATGCTACCGAAGCAGATGAAATTACCTTCACTGTCGGTTTTGATGCTGAATTCCCGCCCTTCGGCTTTATTGCTGACGACGGTTCTTATGACGGTTTCGACCTTGCTCTTGCAAAAGAAGTCTGCAACCGTTTGGGTTGGACTTTCGTTGCTCAGCCGATCGATTGGACTTCCAAGGATGCTGAACTTTCCAACGGCACCATCGACTGCATCTGGAACGGCTTTACAAAGTCCGAAGAACGTCTGGATCAGTATACCTGGACGGATGCTTACTATGATAACTCCATCGTTATGGTCGTAAGTGCTGATTCCGACATCGCTTCTCTTGCCGATCTTGCAGGTAAGAACGTTATCACCCAGGCTGCTTCTTCCGCACTCGACGCTTTGAATGCAGAAGACAATGCTGATCTTCTTGCTTCTTTCGGTGAACTCATTGAAACTGCTGATTATAACAGTGCTTTCCTTGAACTCGATCAGGGTTCTGCTGATGCCATTGCTGTTGACTACGGCGTTGCAATGTATAACATTGCTGCTAAAGGTGCGGATTCTTATGTTATTCTTGACGAAGCTGTTTCTTCCGAAGAATATGCAATCGGTTTCCTTCTCGGCAATACCGAACTTGCTGAAACTGTTTGGGAACAGGTTGAAGCCATTGCAGCAGACGGCACCATGGCTACCATCGCTGCAGAATATGAAGAAAAAGGTCTTGTTATCGATAGCCTCGTTCTTCTCAATAAATAATTTTACGCACGCAACAACGGGCGGGATCAAACTTGATTCCGCCCTTGTTTTTTAGGAGGATGCTATGGAACTGCAAACCATGGTTACAATGCTGGCGGAAGGCTTTCTGAAGTCCGTTGCGATTTTTTCATTGACTCTCCTCGGCTCTTTGCCGCTGGGGCTTCTTGTCGCTTTTGGACGAATGTCCAAATTCAAACCTTTGCAATGGATCATTAAGTTTTATATTTCCGTAATGAGAGGAACACCGCTGATGTTGCAATTAATGGTTGTGTTCTTCGGTCCGCATTATTTGTTTGATATTAAGACAGGTTCCAATTATCGATTCATTGCGGTTATTATCGGTTTTGTTTTGAATTATGCGGCTTATTTTGCCGAAATATATCGCGGTGGTATTGAATCCATGCCCGTCGGTCAGTATGAGGCTGCCGAGATCATGGGATATTCAAAAGTGCACACATTTGTCCGAATCATTCTGCCGCAGGTGGTCAAAAGAATTCTGCCGTCTATAACCAATGAAATGATTACTCTTGTTAAAGACACATCACTGGCGTTTGCAATTTCTTATGCTGAAATGTTTACCTTGGCAAAGAAGATTGCATCCTCACAATCCACTCTTATGCCTTTTGTAATTGCAGGTGTATTCTATTTTGTCTTCAATTACATAGTTGCCTTTGTTATGGAACGTGCAGAAAAGAAAATGTCATATTACCGTTAAGGAGGTTTTGTTATGAGTAACATTCTTACAATGGAAAATATCAAAAAGTCCTTCGGTGATCTCGAAGTCATTAAAGATATTTCCGTATCGATCAAACAGGGAGATGTGCTTTCGATAATCGGCCCTTCCGGCGGAGGAAAATCGACACTTCTTCGGTGTGCCGCCATGCTGGAAACGATCAACGGCGGTACTATTTGCTACGGCGATAAAAAGGCGGCATGGACAGACGAACGCGGTAAGGTTGCTTATGCCAAAGGTCAACAAATGAAAGAAATCAAGAGTTGTTTCGGTCTTGTATTTCAGAACTTCAATTTGTTTCCGCATTTTTCTGTAATGAAAAATATTACGGATGCACCTATACGTGTACAAAAGAGAAACAAAGATGAAGTTTTTGCTGAAGCTGAGATTCTTCTTGATAAGATGGGATTAAAAGAAAAAGCAGATGCTTATCCGTATCAACTTTCGGGCGGTCAGCAACAGCGTGTTGCCATTGCAAGAGCCTTGGCATTGAAACCCGAGATTCTGTTTTTTGATGAACCGACATCCGCTTTGGATCCTGAATTGACCGCAGAAGTTTTGCATGTTATCAGACAACTTGCTGAAGAAGATATGACAATGGGTATTGTCACACATGAAATGAATTTTGCAAGACTCGTTTCGGATCAGCTGATCTTCATTGACGGCGGCGTGATTGTTGAACAGGGAAGTCCCGATGCAGTACTCGGCAACCCGCAAATGGAACGAACAAAAGCGTTCTTAAATAAACTTGAGCGATAAAAAAAGAACACGGCAAGCGGTTGTTGTCGTGTTCTTTTTTTATTATCTGTCAGGCTAAAACCGTCTTCTTTAGCAACTGTGTCAGTGCGTGCATCTGGTCAATCTCCAGTGCTCTGTTCTTCGGGAAGTCCGCAAGTGATCTTACACGGCTGTCTATGTTGATATTCAGTCCGTCCAAAGTCATATAATACTTTGCATTGATGGGATAAGTCTGGCATTCGACGACAGAGAAGAAACCGACTATATCCTGTAACATTTGAGCTTTTTCGGGATTTGTGTCTATACAAGCGATCAGTTCGGAATAAAATTCCGGATGGAAGTTTGCCATTACACCGGAATAACCTGAACAGCCCATTTTCATGCTTTCAAGGAATGTTGCAGCGTTTGCATTGAAGATCATAAGATCCGAACCTTTTACGGCATCTACTTTTGCCTGCAACTGGTCAAGATTACAGCAAGTATCTTTTATGAAGCGAAAACGGTTTGTTTTAACCATTTCTTTTAGTATTGCAGGAGTCAGCAATCTTTTATAGGGATAGGGGCATTCATAGATGCCAAAATCTGTTTCCGGAAGTGCATCGCAAACGGTCATCATGTTATTAAAAAACACTTCATCACTCTCATCAGCTTTTGCAAAACGGTTGGAAATGAAAACATAAGCATCAATGCCGCAATCAATGAAGTGTTTTGCTTCTTCTATCTGTGTGTCAAGGTCATCTGCTGTATGGCCGGAGGCAACAATGTTGACGTTTTTCGGTTTATGCTGCATAATAAAACGCAACAATTCAAGTCTCTCTTCAAAACTCAAAAAGAAGATTTCGCTTGATTGACAAATTGCAAAGATTCCGTCCACACCGCGTTCGGCGTACCAGTTAAGAATCTGTTCAACACC
Source organism: Acutalibacteraceae bacterium (assembly GCA_045590895.1). Lineage (GTDB taxonomy): Bacteria > Bacillota > Clostridia > Oscillospirales > Acutalibacteraceae > RUG806. Next base: position 50,807 of record JAZNRU010000044.1, on the reverse strand, counting down.
GCTATAATCTACCTTATTGTCCTTGGTGTACGGTGTTATCATGGTCGGATAAACGCCGCCGTTGATTTTTTTACCCATTTTATTATACCTCCTTAAAACGGAAATTGATTCTGTTTTCTGATTTCGTCGCAGATTTCTCTGACAATCAATGCTGTTTTATGTTTATTCTCATAATCGGAATGTTTATCTGCATCGACGATATACTCATAAAAAGCATTTGCTTCATAACTCATTATCAATGTTCTGTCAACTTCAACGGGAACCCAATCTTCAACAGTATTGCATCCTTTTTTTACAAATGATACACCGGTTAATTGTGAAACAGAATCGATTGAGATCGTTCCCATATCACCGATGATCTCCGATCGCGAAAAACCCTGACCGATTTTTGAACAGAGCAGACTGACCTGTTTGTCCGGATAATCAAATATTGCTGATGTGGTATAATCGGCACCCGTATCAAGAAATGATGAACAGGAGAGTATCCTGTCAGGTTTTCCGAACAGTGATACCGTAAGATATAAGTTGTATACGCCGAGGTCCATCAATGCACCCGTGCATAAATCGGGATTAAAGATATTCGGTAATTCACCGTTCAACAATGCAGGATACTTTGAAGAAAGTTGACAAAAGTCAATATGAGCAGCAGAAATCCTTCCAATTCTTTGTATATTATCTTTTAACATCTGCATTGCCGGTACATGAGAAGACATCATTGCTTCCATAAAAACACAATGATTTTCCTTTGCAATCCGCATTAAATCAAGGTAATCTTCTTTTGTGGTCGTTGCGGGCTTTTCGCAGATAACGTGTTTTCCTGCAAGAAGCATCATTTTGCTTTGTTCGTAGTGCAATGCATTCGGACTGCCGATATAAACGGCTTCAACATTCGGATCCAGTGCAAGTTCAGAAAGAGATGTATAACATCTTTCCGCATTGAATTGTTTGGCAAATTCTTCAGCTTTTTCAGCATATCGTGAATATACTGCATATAATGTCCAGTTGTTTGTGTACAATGCAGCCTTGATGTAACTTTGTGTAATCCATGAGGTACCGATCGTTGCAAATTTCATTTTTATCACCCAACTTATAGTAACATATTTTTTTGAAAAAATATAGTCTTGATATGGACTTTTTTTTTATTTAATGTTATTATTAAGAAAAGGAGTTGATGATACTATGGCTAAGATCAGAGCCTATGAAGAGAAAGACCGTGAACGAGTGCAGGCACTCTGCATTGAAAATGCAAACTGCAATGATGCGGACGATACGTTTAAGCAGTATATTCTATTGATGTACTGCAATTATTATATTGATATTGAGCCTGAAAATACTTTCGTAGCAGTGGATGATGAAGACAATGCCATCGGATATATTTTCTGTGCCCAGAATTGTGATGCATACGAAAAGATATTTAATGAAACATATATTCCGCAGGCGGCAAAAATGGGGCTGAAATATTTTATTGATGCTAAACTTGATATTATTACCCATACTATGTTCAGAGCACAGTATCCTGCTCATCTTCATATTGACATTCGCAGTGATTATCAAGGACAAGGTATCGGCTCTATGTTGCTTGAACAGTTAAAAGCCAATCTTTTGACGAAAGGAATTACATCCTGTATGCTTGTCTGCGGTGCAGACAATGATGGTGCGATCCGTTTTTATGAACGAAACGGGTATAAGCACTTGATCACAACGCATCTCGGTACAGCTATGGGCATTGAATTCTGAGCGGACATAAAAAGGGATAAAAAAGGCGGTCGCATGGACCGCCTTTTATTTTATGATTTGATTTCAAAATATTTTATCATCAGATCTTGCTCAGTTTCCAGATTGACGCTTAATCTGAGCAGCAATCTCGAATCGGATACGGTTATCATGTCATCATTATCAATATCAAGCCTTGCCATAATCTTGGGCGTTATTTCGTCAAGGCCGACAGCACAACGCAATGCAATTCGTGCATCAGCACTGTCACAGCCTTCCTGACCGGTAACGTCAAACATATATAAGGAGGGAAGAAGCACGGATGTGCTTTCTTCGCATACCGAACAGCGATATGCCGCAATTCCGTCCTCATCCTCTGTCGGGTATTGCAAGATCTCTTTTTCATAACGGTGTTCACCGCGTTCTCCGAGTTCAAATAACAGCAATGCGTTGCAGATCATACAATGCAATGTTTTGTTACCGTTGGTAAGGCATGTGCCGACGGTGTTGGATGAATCCATTTTAACATGACCCAATGCATCCGTAATGCTCATGTATACAACTTCATTGCACGAATCGCAGGATACGGACATCAGTCCGTCTGAATCGCAATCGGGTTCAATCAGCATATTTACGTTATGATATGCTGCTTCTGATTGTATGGAACTCCAATCAAGACAAGCCCAACCATGTAAACCGTTGTAATTTGCATAAGCCCAGTTTCCGAGTGTATATAATACTTCAAAAGGATCGCCGGCTCTGACGTATATCGTCGTATCGTTTTCGGATTTCAGTACTTCAAATTCTGTCGAAGGACCGGTTCGGTAATTCAATGTAATGTCGGACATATAAATACCGGGAGTGTATTCGTATAAATGTTCATCGGCTTCATTTGTGCCTGTAAACAACTGTGTGGAAAGTATACAATCACAGTTTGAACAATAGTTTACGAGTGTACCGCCACCTTCTTGTATCGCATGGTATGCGGATACAATATCTTCAGAAACGGATAAATCAAAATACTCGGAACATGTTTCAGAAAAAAGATCATTCAGATTGAATTCAACGACATTCTCCGCAACAAACGCCTGTCTTGTTTTATGCGTGGACTTGGGCAGCAATTCGGTTTCGAGAATTTCATTACAGGTTGTACAATAGATCGTTTGTAAGCCGTCCTGCTTGCAGGTCGGTTCAATATTGATGATTGGTGTAGAATACTTGTGTACGTGTCCGTCTTCACCCGTGCTGTAATTCATATCAAAGCCGTTGAAGCCGTATTGTCTTATAAAAGAAGAATAGTCTTTATAACAATGATTCAAATCAAGATAATGGCCTTGGGAATATCCGTCTATCGCGCCTTTGTCGGTATATTGCCAAAGATCATAAGAACCTGTATATGTAGTGGGGATCATGTAGTGTGCAAGCCAGAATGCACGGTTGAAGAGAACATAATCATCAATCAACTCTGTTCTGAAGTACTTGTTCATATATACGCCTGCATAATAACCTGCATTTTCAATTGTGGAGCAAAACGCTTGTACGAGCATATTGTTCAATGTTTTTCCGCCGTTTGCATGCGGTTTTACGCTGTCACCGTTATAATCTTCAAGATCAAAGAAAATAGGCAAATCGGCCACGAGATTATTATTTCTGATTATATCCAGACAGTACTGTGCTTCTTCCACTGCACCTTCGCGTGTCATGGCATAACTGAAAAAATAAAAACCGACAGACATACCTGCTTTTTTTGCTGCATTGTAATGTGAAAGCAGAGACGGATCTGCATAAATCGATCCCGTTCCGTTGGATACAGCATATCGGCCGCCGATGCGAATGATAACACCTGTAATGCCGGATGCACGAAGTTGTGCCCAATCGAAATTTCTCTCATCGTTGTGTGAACTGATATCAATAACTGCACTTTGAGCATCGGTAGGGGCAACAAAACCACGGATGAATTCACATTCGGACAGATCAACCCAACCCTCAATACCATGATATAATGTTTTACCATAGTCACCGTTGATTTCGGATACGACAAGATGCGTATTGCACGGAATTTCAACAACAAGTGTATTTTCCGCATCAAAATAAAGCGGATCTGAAATGTCCGACGGCAATGAAAGCAATGTGATTATATCCAAAGCTTTATAGTATCCCGAAGTCATACTTGCATTTGCGTTCACGGGTGTAAAAAGAGGGCTCATGAATTGTAAATTCATACTCAACACACATATCAACAGAACGCAAATGAATCTATGTAATCGTTTCAAAAAATTCATCCTTTGTTTTATAGATTAAAGCAAATCAATTTCTTTTAGTAATTCAGAAAGCAAATCTTCTTCTGGGACTTTTCTTAGAATCTCTCCTTTTTTGAATAACAATCCGCAGTTGTCGCCGCCAGCAATACCGATATCAGCTTCTCTGGCTTCTCCCGGACCGTTTACGACACAACCCATAACGGCAACCGTAATGTCTTTTTTGCAACCCTTCAATGCACTTTCAACTTTTTGAGCAAGTGAAATCAAATCAATCTTTGTTCTGCCGCAAGTAGGACAGGATACGATCTGAACGCCGGATTTTCTTATGCCGATTGCTTGCAGAATATCAAATGCGGCATCAATTTCTTCGATCGGATCCGCAGTCAGTGATACCCGGATCGTATCACCGATTCCGTCAAGCAGGAGTGCTCCGATTCCAGCTGCCGACTTGATAAGCCCCATTCGGCTTGTGCCGGCTTCCGTTACGCCGACATGCAGGGGATAGCCTGTCTGTTCTGACAGCAAGCGGTAAGCATCTCTCGTGCGAAGGACGTCGGAGGATTTTATGGAAATAACAATATCGTTGAAATCAAACTTTTCAAGCAAAGAAGCATGATACAATGCACTTTCCACCAAAGCCTGCGGTGTTGGAGAACCGTATTTTTCAAGAATGTTCTTTTCGAGTGAGCCGGAATTGACACCGATACGGATCGGAACACCTGCATTTCGGCAGGTATCGGCAACCGTTTTTACGCGGTCGTCAGAGCCGATATTGCCGGGATTGATGCGAACTTTGTCGACACCTGCCGCTACGCTTTCACATGCAAGGCGATAATCAAAATGAATGTCAGCAACAACAGGTATTCTTAAATTCTCTTTCAATGCATAAACCGATGCAAGCGATTTTTTGGTTGGAACGGAAATGCGGATGATCTCACATCCAGCTTTCTCAAGAGCTAATGCTTGCCTTACACAGGCTGTTTTATCTTCCGAATCGGTATTAAGCATAGACTGAACGGCAATCGGATTTGTGCCGCCAATCGTAATATTTCCTATTTTGATTTCTTTCTTAATAACTCTCATACTCAATTCACAATCAAATTTCTGATATCGTTAAAACATATCAAAGCCATTAGCGTTAAGAGTAAGATCATACCAACTGCATGAACGATGGCTTCAAACTTTTGAGGTACGGGTTTGCGGATAATCATTTCAATCACTACGAAAAACAATCTGCCGCCGTCAAGAGCGGGTAAGGGCATCAGGTTAACAAGACCGATATTGACGGTGATAAATGCCAATAAAAACAACACTGAAGTGTAATCCTTATCGGCTGCTGCCGTCGTTGCTGTTTGTGCAACGATATTTACCGTGCCGATCGGTCCTGATAGGTCATTGAGTCCGTATTGCCCGGAAGCAAGATCTATAAGACTTAATAATACGAGTTTTGCCATGGCGGCAGTTTCTTTTACGGCAAAGATTCCGCAATTGAGAAAAGTAACTTCATGCTTTGTTACGGCAAAATATGTCGCTTGCGGAGAATCGTCATCAACGTATTTGAAATTTTCTATCAAAACTTTTTCGCCGTTTCTCTTTACCGTGATATCTGCACCTGCTTCGCTGTCTGAACGGTAGAATAAGCAATAGGAGAGATCTCGGGTAGAAAATACACGAGTGCCGTCAATTTCAATGATCGTGTCGCCAACTTCTAAACTGTTCTCAACAGAGGCTATCGCATCAGATACGTAACTGATCTCATTAGAAAGTACTGTTTGTTCTGAAAACAACATAATACAGATCAAAAACAATCCGAGCAAAATATTTAAAGTGGCACCTGCGGCAAGAATAATAAAGCGTTTCCACGGTTTTTTGCTGCAAAATGCAGATTCATCACTTGAATCGCCGTTTTCACCTTCAAGGGCACAAAAACCGCCTATGGGCAATAATCGGAGACTGTATTCGGTTTCACCGACACCCTCAGGAAGCGGTTCTGCCGCATCTTCTTCTGGTTTTTGTTTTGCGTTTTTATTATCTTTTAATATCTGCGGCAGGAATCTGATTTTCATGCCGCGTCTTTTTTTGAATAATGCCGGTCCCATGCCGATTGCAAATTCATTTACGCGGACTTTGAAAATTTTTGCTGTTATGAAATGACCGAATTCGTGCAGTGCAATGATAAATCCGAAAAATATAATTGCAATCAGGATCGGCCAGACCTTATCCCAGATATTATTCAGAACTGAAAGTGAAAGGAGTTGCTGATTCAAAATAGTTCACCTCATAGACCTGCGATCGTTCTGACTTTTTCTCGTGCAGTCCGATCAATCAATTGAATATCTTCTAATGTATATGCCATTTTCGCACAATCAATACTGAAAGCACTTCGTATCAACTGTCCGATCTCAAGGAATGAGATTCGTGATTGTCTGAATAAATGATTGGCTTCCTCATTTGCGGCATTCACGGCTGTGGGATATAAACCGCCTTTTTCAAATGCTTCTCTGCAGATGTTCAGACAATCAAATGTTTCATAATCAGGTTCATAAAACGTCATCTTTGCAAGTTTTGAAAAATTGATACTATCGGAAGGAGATGGAAATCTTTCGGGATACGTAAGTGCAAACTGAATCGGAATACGCATATCTGGAACACCCAATTGTGCGATAACGGCACCGTCATCAAATTCGACGGCTGAATGAAGAATACTTTCTCTGTGCACAATAATGTCTACCATATCGGGAGTAACGTCAAACAGATGACAGGCTTCAATGAGTTCAAGCCCTTTGTTGAACATCGTTGCGGAATCGACCGTAATTTTTGCACCCATACTCCAATTCGGATGCTTCAGTGCATCTTCGATCGTGACATTTTTAAGTTGATCTCTGCACTTCCCGAAAAAGGGTCCGCCGGAAGCGGTGAGAATAATCTTTTTGAGAGCTCGGTTTGTCGGCGAGGCAAGCAAAGATTGAAAAATTGCTGAATGCTCGCTGTCAACCGGTAAAATCGGGACATGATTCTGCTTTGCAGTGTCTTTAACCAGTGTACCGCCGGCAACAAGAGATTCTTTGTTTGCAAGTGCAAGTGTGATACCTGCCTGCAAAGCACACAGTGTCGGTCGCAGACCGGCCATGCCGACAATTGCATTAAGACAAATATCGGCTTGTTTCAAAGATGCACATTCGCACACACCGTCAGTACCACCTAATACAATCGTTGATGTGTCGCTGACTCGTGCTTTGAGTTCGTCTGCACTTTTTTCATCTGCAAGTGCGGCATATAAAGGCTTGTATCGTCTGATCTGATCTTCAAGTTTCAGATAATCTGTATTTGCGGTCAGAGCGATAATGCTGTAGTTGTGTTTTTCCGCTACATCAAGAGCCTGCACACCGATGGAGCCGGTTGAGCCGAGAATACTGATTTTCTTCATTCTATCACACTTTTCTTAATAAAAAATAAAATTAGAAGCATTGTATTGAATCAAAATGTCAATGAAGGTATAAAGCAGAGGGATAACAAACAGAGAACTGTCAAAACGGTCCATTACGCCGCCGGTTCCGGGAAGTAAATTGCCGAAATCTTTGATACCGTTTTGTCTTTTAATTACGGATGCGGCAAGATCGCCGAAAATGCTGATAACAGATAATACAAGGGCTACAACGACAGTAAAGAGATAGCCTACTTTGATTTCAAAGAAATGTCTGAAAACAGCAAGCAAAACAAGTGAGAGGAGGGCGTTACACAGTATCCCGCCGATTGCACCTTCGATGGTTTTGTTGGGACTGATTTTAGGGCACATTTTGTGCTTGCCGAATAGGCTTCCCGCAAAGAATGCCATTGCATCCGTCATCCACGAGCAGAAGAAGGAAAACAGCAGAAAAAAGATGGCGTATGATTTTTTGCCGTCAAACAGATCCGCATCAAGTTTGTAGACGTCGCGTAGATATACAACGCATGAAAAACCGTATTGCAATGCAATGCTCATCAATAGAGATGCGGCGGTTGATTTGAACTCCATTGTATCATGACATATAACCATCATTGTCATAACTGCAATGATATAAACAGTCATTATCGCAGCAAAGGGAAGTGATACATACTCTGCATAATTTGCAAGCAGAGGGCCTGCAGCAGTAAACAGTAAGGTGATTATAATAAACACTTTATTATTAACACCCAAAGCATGTTCGATCTCGTAAACGCCGATAGCAGCCATAATACTGACGGCGATTGCAAACACGGGTACGGGTAAAAATGCACTGCAAAGCCATGCAATTGCAACTACCAACGCAATCAAAGCGGGAATAACTTTTTTCGACATAAATTGCCTCCGTAAATTTTAATAAAAGGGAATAAGCGGACGCAGTAAACGTCCGCTTGAATGTTTTTATATACCGCCGAACCGGCGATGTCTTTTTTCAAAATCGGCAAGTGCCAGATCGAGATCATTCTCAGTAAAGTCGGGCCATAAAACATCGGAAAACCAGAATTCCGAATATGCGGACTGATACGTCAGAAAATTGGAAAGGCGAAGTTCACCGCTTGGACGTATAATAAGATCCGGATCAGGCTGACCTGCGGTATACAGATGATCAGAGAAAACAGATTCATCAATATCGGCAGGATCTATTTCGCCGTTGCGTACTTTCAAAGCAAGGGTCTTTGCTGCTTGCACAATTTCCTGTCTTCCGCCGTAATTGATTGCAAGATTCAAATGCACCTTGTTGCAATCCTTCGTCTTGTCTTCAACAAATTCCATCAAATCCTTTAATTCGTCGGATATCCCGGATTTGTCACCCAAAAAATGAAGACGGATTCCTTTTTCGATGTTTTCATCAAGACGATCGATCGCTTCCGTTAAAAAACTGTCAAACAGATTCATAATTGCAGAAACTTCATTTTCAGGTCTGTTCCAGTTTTCCGTGGAAAAAGCATAAAAGGTTATGTGACGTATGCCGATATTTCCGGCATATTCACCGATTTTACGAAACGTTTCACTGCCCTGCTTGTGGCCTTCGGTACGGGGCAGACCTCGTAACTTTGCCCATCTGCCGTTGCCGTCCATGATAATGCCGATATGTTTCGGCAAAACAGAAAATTTCTGTTCAGACATGTCAGATCTCCATAATCTCCGCTTCTTTGTCAGCGGCAATCTTTTCGATCTGTTTGATAAATTCATCCGTGATCTTCTGAATCTTGGTTTCGCCGTCTTTCAGATCATCTTCCGTAATTTCGGATGCCTTTTTCATGGCTTTCAGTTTTTCAATGGAATCACGACGGATCTGACGGATTGCAACTTTGCTTTCTTCTGCAGTTTTCTGTACGTCTTTACAAAGCTGTTTTCTGCGTTCTTCAGTAAGGGGCGGGAAGTTGAGACGGATTACGCGACCGTCGTTCTGCGGGTTGATCCCCAAATCGGAAGCCTGAATGGCTTTTGCAATACCGTTGAGTACGGATGCATCCCAAGGCTGAATGGTCAGCACTCTTGCTTCTGTAGCGGAAACGGTTGCTAACTGCTGAATCGGTGTTGCCGTGCCGTAATAGTCTACCGTAATTTTATCAAGTACAGCAGGGTTTGCTCTGCCTGCACGGATGGTTGCATACTCTGCATTAAGAGCCGTAATGGTTTTGTTCATTCTTTCTCTGGTATTGTTGTAAACGGTCTGCATTTTTAATATATCCTCCTGTTATCTTATTTAACGATTGTACCGATATTTTCACCGTGAACAGCCCTGTAGATATTTTCAGGATCATTCAGGTTGAAAACCAAAATAGGCATGTGATTGTCACTACACATCGCGGCTGCGGTGCTGTCCATAACGCCGAGATGTCTTTCGAGCACTTCGTCTTGCGTAAGCTTATCAAATTTTACGGCGTCTGTAAATTTTCTGGGATCCTTATCGTATACGCCGTCAACGTTTGTTGCCTTGAACAGGATGTCTGCACCGATCTCGACAGCTCGCAGGGAAGCGGCCGTATCCGTACTGAAGAACGGGCTACCCGTACCGCCGCCGAATATAACGACGCGGCCTCTGTTCAGATGATGTTCGGCTTTGTTTTTGCTGTAAGGTTCGGCAACTCTGATCATGTCAACGCTTGTCATCACGCAGGCTTCGCAACCGATCTGATGTAATCCGTCGCAAAGAGCAAGTGAATTCATGACGGTAGCAAGCATCCCGATGCTGTCAGCAGTGACTCTGTCCATTTCACCGCTTGTACGACCTCTCCAGAAGTTTCCACCGCCGACGACAATGCCGATCTGCAAGCCTTCATCCGCACATTTTTTTATAACCGTGCACACAGAACGCACAGTATCATTATCAATACCTTTTCCTGCAGAACCTGCAAGAACTTCACCGCTTAATTTCAATAGAATTCTTTTATACTGTAATCCCATAATTTCCTCCGAATTTTATTTCCTATTTAGTTTAACTTATATTTTATAATTTGTAAAGTGTTTTTTTATTGCTTGACTAATTTTTTGTTATGCGTTATAATGTTTTTGCATTTTATGACAAACTTCACAGAGAGGTGCTTATTATTTGATTAACGAAACTGATATTAAAAAGATTGCTGAAAAATTTTTAATTCCCGGAACTTATGAATCCTGTACTGAAATTCCGACGGGACATATCAACAGTACATACAGAATCGACTTTATCATTTCAGGAAAACGTGTTTCTTATTTGCTTCAGCAAATTAATCCGAACGTCTTTAAAAATGCGGATGAACTGATGGCAAACATTGTCAGTGTTACTTCTTTCATCCGTGATAAGATCATTGCTAAAGGCGGAGATCCGGACCGTGAAACGTTATATGTAAAACCCACCTCAAAAGGAATAACATTTTATAAAGATGAAAACGGCACGGCATGGCGTTTGTATAATTTTATTGACAACGCATATTCACCCAGCACGGTTGAATCTCCCGAATTGTTCTATGATGCCGGTTTTGCTTTCGGTAATTTTCAGAATATGCTTTCTGATTTTCCTGCAGATAAGTTGTATGAGACAATTCCGAACTTCCATAATACGGCAAAACGCTATGCAAACTTGTGTGCATCTGTTGAACTGGATGCAAAGGGAAGGGTTGCAAGTGTAAAGAATGAGATTGATTTTGCTTTAGCACGCAAGGAAGATTCTTTTGTGCTGGTAAATATGATCCGTGACGGATTGCTGCCGTTACGTGTTACTCACAATGACACAAAACTTAACAACATCATGTTTGATAACGATACAAAGAAACCGATTTGCATCGTTGATCTTGACACGGTTATGCCGGGCTTGTCCCTGTATGATTTCGGTGACAGTATTCGTTTCGGTGCAAATACTGCTGCGGAAGATGAAACCGATCTTTCAAAGGTTTCACTTGATCTTGAATTGTTTGAAGCATTTACCAGAGGATATCTGACAAGTGCAGGTGAGAGTCTGACACCTAACGAGGTTAAATATCTGCCGTTTGCTTCCAAACTGATGACGTTTGAATGCGGAATGCGTTTTCTTACAGACTATCTTGACGGCGATGTATATTTCTCAATTGCTCATCCTCAGCATAATCTTGATCGTTGTCGCACGCAATTTGCTCTTGTGGCTGACATTGAAAAAAAATATGATGCAATGATGGAGATAACGGCAAAAGCCTATTTTGAAATCTGCGGAAAAGAATTCTGATGAAAAAACACACAGCCGGACACATTGTGTCCGGCTGAATTTTTATCCGCAACAACTGCACTGTGGTGAAAAACCATCCGTTGCAGAAACGGTACAGTCCGCATCAGGCGGGAAAAATTCCGATACGGGAAAACGGATTCTTCGGAAGGATTCGCAAGGATCTTCCGTATTGCAGGTGCATTCTTTCTCGGGAATACAGAAACTGTAAGCAGGAATCAACATCTGCACATCACGCTCAAGTTGAATGATTGAGAACACACCAAGTGTCACACGAACGGATCTCGTGTTTCCGCTCTGCACGAACTGTCCGCTGAAGCATCTGCGAACGCAATAAGGGATGCAACCGATATTTGTGATATTGTTGCAGCAATCACAGGGATTGCACAGTCTTGCATCCAGGCAGATCGGTTCGGCTACCTGCACTTTTGCACGCGGATTCGTACGAGCGGGTGGTAAAATGCAGTCTTTATCGTCATTGATATATTCTGATGTAAATACCTTGACACTGCCGTCACTGCCGTAAAGAATACATTTTTTGGTAAACATACATAAACCGCACACTGTTTCCGTTTGAACGCAGGACGGCATAATGCAATCCAATTCAACTCTGAAATAGTAGGTCAGATCAACGGAATAAAACCCTTTATTAAACGGAACCTTTTCTACCTCCGGAATAACATTCAACACTTCGCAACTTCTGCATCGTACGGACGCTGCCGCATCAACGATCTGCTGTGCTGCATCCGTAAAATATACTCTCAGATCACTTAGACAGTCTTTATCCGCACATGAATCATATATGCGACTTGTGTCAATACAAACAGCTTCGTTGATTCTGCGATCAGTATTACTGCAAGTGTTATCGCCGGCATTATTATGCTCAGTCATATAAATAACTCCTCCCGGTAATGAATTGAAATTACTGGAATTTCAATATCATACTATGAGAGGAGTTTTCTTTTGTTACTGTTGTTCTTAAAATGCAGAAAAATCAAAGATCTGCGGGGTGCCGTTTTCTGCCATGGATTTGTCTGCAAGGAATACTGCCAGATGGCCGGCTACAGAGTTTTCAATTGCAGTGCATTCAACGGATTGAATACCGTCACGAATATAATTCACGAAGTCACGGATGAGACCGATGTCGCCGCCGCCATGAGAGTCTTCCGAGAATGTGTCAAGAGGAACATCTTCATATTTGTAACCGGTCGGGCTTTCGGTTTCAATTGTTTGCAGATGCAGTGAACCACCCTCAAAATCACCGTACATTTCACCTTTTGTACCGACTACGTGTATGGTTCTCGTTGATCTTGCAGTACCGCCTACCATATTATGTGTGGCCGTTGCACCGTTGCTGAAGTTAAACAGAACGGATTGATGGTCGACAACATTATTCCCGCTTTTGTAGATACATTTGCCGTAGGGGCTGTTGCCTTTCAGAAGATTTGCCTTATCCTCCATGGTCGGTTCGTGATCCAATCCTTCAAGTGCATCCCATACATACATGGCCCAACGGCGAGGATGATCCAGATAGATACGCTTTGCTGAAAAATCACAAGTATCTACCAGAGGACAATCCACAAGACAGCGATTGCCTGCATTTGCGGGGGCGTTTTCGGGTTTGAACTGGAAAATGCTGCCGAAACTCGAAACGGATGACGGCATTGTATCTCCCATCAGCCACATCAGAATATCAATATCATGACAACACTTTGCAAGCAGCATACTGGTTTTGCAAAGATCGGAATTGCCCCATTTGCCTCTTACGTAAGAAGTGGACAGATGGTGGTAACTGACAAATTCACTGGTCTGGATGTTGATGATGTCGCCGAGTACACCGGTTCTGATCTTCTCCTTAACGGAACGATAGAAAGGTGAATAACGAAGTACATGACAGATCATGACTTTATTACCGTATTTTTTAACTGTCTGTAACAACTGTTGCATTTCTTGCATATTGACTGCAAACGGCTTTTCAAGCAACATATCATAACCCACCGACAGCAACGGAAGGGAAGTTTCGATATGCTGATGATCCATGGTTCCGTTGATAATCGCATCTGCAAATTTCGGTACTGCAGCAAGTTGTTGTGCGGTTTCAAAACAGTAATCTTCAGAGAAACCGAACATTTCCCTCGCTTTTTTTCTTCTGTCCGGATTCGGATCCGCAATTCCTACGATTTTGAGTGCAGTCGGATCTTCCAAAGCAAGTTGTGCATAGGTAAAAGAACGGTGACCGCCACCGACTATGATAGCTGTTACAGGTTTTCTACTTTCCATATCCGTACCCTCAACATTAATACTACTTTATTGTTATACTCAATTAAAACAAAAAAGTCAATTGCATGAGTGCATTTTTTTTACAATTCTGAATTCGCTGAACTGGAAACCGAGAATAGGCTCAGTCATTTCAAGTTCAAGACAACCGTTTATAAACACTTCTTTCGGCAGGTCGTAACAAACGGCTGTATAACCGTCCGGAAGCATTTCTTTTTCGTATTCCTCGTTTCTGTATCCGCCGAATTGTTTTCCGTCGTAAATGACAAAACCGTTGGCAACGACCTTATGGTGGCGGGACAAAGGATTATCGCCGTTCTTGAAACTGAACTGCAGAACATAATCCGAGTCGGGAGAAAAGCCTGCACATTTACATGAAAAACTGAAATGATCGTAAAGCTTAAACATACATACAGGCAATGTGCCATTATTTACATTCGGTCTGTCTCCCTGAAAATTCATGTAAAAATCCGGTTTCTGCCTTGTGCCGAGTGCATTGAATCCGTGCAAAGCAAAAGAAAAATAGTATTCATCTTTCTCTACTTTGTTGCGTTCAATCATTCGTATCAAATAGGCAAGTCTGTCTTGATGATTCAGATTGCCGGAAGATTCAATTTTTTTCAACAACCACAATCTGTCCGTGATCGGGAGATCGATCGTATCCAGCGTTGCTCCTCTTTCTGGATTATCGGCACAGTAATCTTCAACGTTCAATTGCAAACCGATTTGTTCAAAAAGTTTTTCGGCAAGAGAATCAATGGTTCTTCGTAAAGCACAGTAAGCGGCATCAGGAGATTCCTGCAGAATGTTTGCAGCGGCATCAATATCTCCGGCTTTGATTTTGCATACTGCACGTTTCAACAGTTCCTGTTCCGTGAGTAATCTTCTGCGGATCAGAACATCACAGCAAGCTCTGAATAAAAGTGCATTATAACGCCAGTTGTCGGACAAAGGCGGACAGTTGTTTCCGATCGCGATCCACATTTGTAACGTGGATTCAATGTGCGGATTATCTGCAGGATCGCAATCCCAGTTTCTTTCAAGTGCTAAAATCGCATCGGCAACCGTCTGCGGATTGCAACCGACAAAGAACAGTCTTGCATAGTCCGTGAGGATATCTCTGACGGATTGTGTCGGATCAAAATCGAGACTGCTCCAAACAAATTTGTTAACGTCGTCGTTGATGCCTTCGGAATAACTGACGGAACCGATTACATATCCTCGGGTTTGCATATGAATCTGTTGGTATTCCGTCGGACGCGGATTGATGCATTCGCGGCTCAATCCGGTTGTCAGTGCATAATGCCAGTCATCTCTGTCAAAGTGCACAGGATATTCGCAACGGACATTGTGCGTGATATCAGGATAGAGACGGATTGCATATTTGCTGTTCAGTCTTTTTCTGAGAACATCAATATCAAAGGCACGATTCGGACCGGTGATAACACCGTCGATAGCATCTGTATATTTTTCCGATGCTTCAAGGAATGCTTCACCCCACAGAGGCATAGAGTGCGGCTGCTGTGCCGACGGCCACAATTGAGCATCCGGATGATGCTTTTTTAACACTTCACGGAAGGCCTTGCAACGTTCAAATAATTCATCCGGTTCCAGTTCACCGGGATCACCGCCGGGCGGAAAAACAACATTCAATCGCGGCAGACGACTGAAAAGTTTCTCACGCCTGTCAACGGCTTCCTGCAAAGTATCTTCACAATTCGGAAACCACAGAGAAACGTCAAGATCGAATTCGTCAGCCATTTCAGATGCTTCGACAAGGAATTCTTCTTCATCATATTGCATCAGACGATTTCGTTTTGAAACAGCACGTTCATAAGGGATATGTTCAACCGTGTTGCATTGCATCAGAAGCAGATCAAGGTAATATCTGCGATACTGATCCAATGACCATGCATCATAAGTATTCGGCGTTGTTCGGTATCCGATCTGATGACCGCGGATACATTTATCGGGTGCGTGTTTGCCTGTGATTTCATCTGCAAGGCAAATTGAGTCATTTATAAATTCACATTTTCTCAAAAAATGTGCACAAGCAAAGAATAAAGACCTTAATCGACTGCCTTTGAAAATATAGCCATCCTCGGATTCAATAATCTCATAGTCATCACCGGTATAATTCTGATCGTCGATTCTGAAAACTATATGGGCATTCGAAGCAGATTCTGCCTGTATCGGTCTTACAGCGCACCGCAGTTCAATTTCGTCTTCGAAAAATAGAGATGCTTTCTTTTCTGCATCGGTTTCGGAATAAGTCGAAAGGTTATTTATTGAGAAATTTCTCATATTTATCACCTCGGATTCAGTATACCAACCTTTTGTTGATTTCGCAAGTATTTATTCTGCTGTTTTCTTTAACTAATTTGAAAAAATATCTTGATTTTTTTGAAAAAATTTTGTATACTGTTGATGTAATCTATTACAACAGGAGGATATTCACATGGAAAATATTGATACTTCCAGAAATGAACAAGGTTTGATCACACCCGCAAACTGGACACAGTTTATGATGGCTATTTTTGTTCGTTTATTTGAAATCATTTCCGGCTTGTTGGGATAATTTTTCAGACGGAAAAAGCAAAATGCAGGTAATGTAAAAAAACCGTCGGTTGTATCGACGGTTTTTTTCTATTCTTAATAATAAAAATGTTGACTTTTGTAAGTTTTTGCGTTATATTCATGCTAAAGAGGTAAAGCCATTCGGCAGAGAGGGGTTGCATAATTGGAAAACAATGTTCTCATCGATCTGAAGAATATCTGCGTATCGTTCGGGGACGAACAGATCTTAAAAAGCATCAATTTATATATCCGTGACGGTGAATTTGTGACTTTGCTTGGTCCTTCCGGTTGCGGTAAAACTACCACATTGCGCGTTATTGCAGGTTTTCAGCAACCTGATACGGGCGATGTGATTTTTGAGGGTAAAAAAATCAATGGTGTTCCGGCTTACAAACGGCAGGTAAACACCATTTTTCAACGTTATGCATTGTTCCCGCATCTCAATGTTTTTGAGAATATTGCGTTTGGCTTGCGTATACAAAAAGAAAAGGAATCCGTCATTACGCAACGTGTCACGGAAATGTTGGCACTTGTGAATTTGCGCGGGTTTGAAAAACGTGCCATTACATCTTTATCAGGCGGACAGCAACAACGAGTTGCCATCGCACGTGCATTGGCCGTTCGTCCTAAAGTACTCCTTTTGGACGAGCCGTTGGGTGCGTTGGATCTTAAGCTGCGTAAAGATATGCAGGTTGAACTGAAAAAGATACAACAGAGTCTTGGTATTACTTTTATCTATGTTACACACGATCAGGAAGAAGCATTGTCAATGTCGGATACGATCGTTGTTATGGATAAGGGCTTTATTCAGCAGATCGGCAAGCCTACCGATATTTACAATGAACCGAAAAATGCATTTGTTGCTGATTTTATCGGCGAAAGCAATATTGTTGACGGTATTATGCTCAAGGATTGCTTTGTTGAATTTTCAGGACAAAAATTTGAGTGTCTTGATAAGGGCTTTTCGGAAAATGAGGCCGTGGACGTCGTTGTGCGTCCTGAAGATGTAGATGTTGTCAGCATTGATAAAGGAATGCTGAAAGGTGTAGTAACCAGTGTTACATTTAAAGGCGTACATTATGAGATCATCGTAGATATCGGCGGTTTCAAATGGATGATTCAGACAACCGACAAGCAGGATGTCGGTGATAAGATCGGCTTGTATATTGAACCGGATGCAATTCACATTATGAAAAAGTCCGAGTATTCCGGTAAATACGGCGATTTCAGCAGCTTCAGCGAGGAATTCGATGAGCTTTCGCAGCCCGACATTGTTGCGGAGGAATCGGATGATGAAAACTAAAAAACCTTTTTTCAGTGCAAAGAATCTGACAGTTACTCCGTATGCCGTGTGGATGGTTCTGTTTGTTCTCATTCCGATCGGTCTCGTTGTGTACTTTGCCTTTACGGATTCTGCCGGTGCATTCACACTTGATAATCTTGCTTATATTAAACGATATGCACCTACTTTTTGGTTGTCCGTTGAACTTGCTTTAATTTCTACGGTGATCTGTCTGTTGCTGGCATATCCGATGGCTTTTATCATTGCCAAAATGCCTGCACAAAAACAGGGAAGTGCGATACTTCTTATTATGCTTCCCATGTGGATGAATTTCTTGATCCGTACTTATGCATGGATGACGATTCTGGAAAACAACGGCATCATTAATCGTTTTGTCGGTATGATTGCCGAGTTGTTGCATATCGATTTTGAAGGTTTTTCCATGATAAACACCAACGGTGCAATCGTTTTAGGTATGGTTTATAATTTCCTGCCTTATATGATCCTTCCCATTTATACGGTACTTACTAAAATTGACAGCAGTCTGATTGAGGCCGCCAGAGATCTCGGTTCGAGTTCTTTTCAGGTCTTCAGACGAATCATTGCTCCTTTGAGTATTCCCGGTGTTATTTCCGGTATTACGATGGTTTTTGTTCCTGCAGTCAGCACTTTCATAATTTCTTATTTGCTCGGCGGCGGAAAGACGTATCTGATCGGTAATATCATTGAGAATTACTTCCTCGGCAGTTCGGGTGCCATTAACTATAACATCGGTGCCGCATTATCATTGTTGTTGATGGTTCTGATCGTTGTATCCATGGGAATAATGAATCATTTTGACAAAGATTCGGAATCCGCAGGCGGCGGTATCATTGTGTAAAGATCGGAAAGGAGTTTTGTGATGTCCAAACATTTAAAAAGGCTTTACGGTTTTCTGATCTTTGCATTTCTTTACGCTCCCATTCTCGTTATGGTTGTGTATTCTTTTAACGGAATCAAAAGCCGTTCCGTATTTGAAGGTTTTTCCCTGCAATGGTATAAAGCATTGTTTGAGGACAGTCTGATTCTCGAGTCTTTCTCGAACTCCATGATTGTTGCCGCTTTATCGGCTTTGATCGCTACCGTGATCGGTACGTTTGCGGCTGTCGGCATCAATAAAATGAAACAGCGGACAAGATCGGTTTATCTGTTTGTCAACAATATTCCTGTTGTTAATCCCGATATTGTGACGGCCATATCCATGATGATTTTGTTTGTATTTTTTGTTTCATTGTCAAGAACTCTTGAAATGGGATTCTGGACACTGTTGATTGCACATATCACGTTCAATATTCCTTATGTTGTATTGAATGTTTTACCGAAACTTCGCGGTATGGATAATAATATTTACGACGCTGCACTTGATCTCGGCTGTCCTCCGATCAAATCATTTTTTAAGGTTGTTCTGCCGCAGATCATGCCCGGTATTGTTACCGGTGCAATTATGGCTTTTACCTTATCTCTGGATGATTTTATCATCAGTTATTTTAATTCCGGTACTTCATTTCAGACACTTCCGATCACGATCTATTCGATGACAAAGAAACCGTATTCACCGAAGATCAATGCATTGTCGACACTGTTGTTTGTTTTTGTTCTTGCTCTGATGCTGATTGTCAATTTGCGTCAGAATCATGTAACGAAAGATAAAAAGAAAAAGGAGAAATCATAATGAAAAAATTTGTCAGTATCATTCTCAGTTTTATTATCGTTTTTTCTTTTGCAGCCGTTCTTTCGGGATGCGGCAATACCTATGAAGCAACAATCAATGTTTATAACTGGGGCGAGTATATTGACCTGAGTGTTATCAGTGAATTTGAAAAAACATATAACATTAAAGTCAATTACACGACGTTCGATCAGAATGAGGCCATGTATACAAAGATCATTTCGGGTTCTGCTGATTATGATGTTGTGATTCCCTCTGACTACATGATCAGTAAAATGATTGCCGAAGATTTGCTTGCGGAACTTGATTTCAGCAATATTCCGAATTATTCTTACATTGACGAGCAATATAAGAATCTTGCATTTGATCCGGAAAACAAGTATTCCGTACCTTATACATGGGGCACTACCGTCATTCTTTATAATGACAAATATGTTGCCGCCGAAGACGTTGCCGAACAGAGTATTGATTTGCTGTGGAATGAGAAATATGCAGGTTACATCCTCATGTTTGACAATCCCCGTGATTCTTTCGGACTTGCACTCAAAAAACTTGGTTATTCCATGAATTCAACCAACACGGATGATTGGGCAGTAGCAGCAGCGGAACTTCAAAAACAAAAACCGTTGGTATCCGCTTACGTCATGGATCTGATTTTTGACAAAATGATTTCAGAAGAAGCCTACATTGCACCTTATTATGCAGGCGACTGGCTTACCATTTATGAGCAGAATGAAAACGTAAAATGTTTCATCCCCAAAGAGGGTGCAAATCTATTTGTTGATTCCATGTGCATTCTGAAAACCAGTAAGAACAAACAAGCAGCCGAAAAATTCATTAACTTTATGTGTGAAACGGATATAGCCGTTCGCAATGCAGAAGCAATCGGTTATGCAACACCGCATACCGGTGCTTTTGAAGCTCTGGATTCTTCCGTAACCGGTAATGAGATAATTTATCCGTCCGCCGAAAAGCTTGCAAATACTGAAGTGTACGTCAATCTGCCGCAGGATATACTGACACTTCAAAGCAATCATTGGATCGATCTTAAGATCGATTAACGCCTTTTTGTTTCATATTTTGCCATCGGTTTTACCGATGGCTTTTTTGTTGTACGTGTTTCTGCATAAAAAACAACGGACCGCATCCTCTGTGATGTGATCCGTTATTTTTATGCATCTGTTTATCCGAGCGATTCGGATGTGTTTTCAGCACTGACTACCATAGGTAAAATGACAAGTTCATCTTTGCTGAATCTGTAATTCTTATCGGGAAGATCATTGAGCATAACGATCAATGTTGTAAAGGTTTCGCTGTCAATGCCGTGTCTTTCACACAAAGTCTGAATGCTGTCACCGGATTCGGCATTTGCACTTACAAGAATCAGAATGGAGTTTTTGTCATTCAGTTCAATACCCGTAAAACGAAGCAGTGTCCTTGCGGCTTCTGCCATTAATTCATTGTTGAGAACTGTGGTTGTTTCGGGTTGTGTTGTTGTTACGGTTGTGCTTTCCGTGGTTGTAACTGTTGTTTTTTCTGTGGTTGATGTTATCGTAGACGGAACCGTAATTCTTGTGCTGGCTGTGGTTGTTACTGTTGTTGTCGTTGTTTCATCTTCGGCGGAGCTTGCAGCAAGTTGAATTCCGAGATAAGAAGCACACATAAAGAAGAAAACAAGGCCAACCGTAATTATTTTAATAAGGAAATCGGTCTTTTTTGTAAAGAAGATCTGTTTTTCGGTGCAAACATCATTCTCTTTGTGGTTATCTGTTGCATCTTCAGTGTTCAGCGTAAGTTCATCAGCAGTGTCGGCCTCATCGCCTAAAGCTTCAAATCCGTCTTCCTGAATACTTTGCAGTCTGATCTGTGCTTCTTCAATGTGCTTATAGAAGAAGTTCAGATCGTCAGCCAATTCACCGAGAGCAAAGAATCCGCCGCCGAAAAAGCCGAGCAAGAATCGCCATTTGGATTGCGCTTCAAGATGAATGCCGTACGCTTCTGCCGCTGCGGCAATCTTTTTGCTTCTTGATGAAATCCAATAGGGTGCATAGATAGGTGCAAACAAGAATGCAAGACCGGACTTTTCATTCCAATTGCCGTATTTCTTTGCAAACTTTTTTACATCCGTGAATACCTGATTTTTCCATACAAAATAATAGATGCCAAAAGACAGATAACAGAATATGATTTTCCAAAGTACGGACGTCTGTTTGCGTTCGTTTTCTTTACCTTCCGGTTCATCAGCAGGAATGACTTCCTCAAACGTATGCATATCGGTATCATCGGCCGGGATAAAGAAACAGGGCATAGGATGATTGTTTTCGCGTTTTTTCTTTGAAATCAGCGATATAATCAAACAAAGGAGAAGAATAAGGAAGCCGATACCTGAAATCAGCAAGCCCAGCTTCAATCCTTGCGGTTCGTAAGAGAATGAAACGGTGTGTTCACCTTGCCCGATCGGAATGACGATCAGAGCATCCGCAACAGAACGGATCTGATCTTGTGACAGCTGTGTTCCGTCAACAGTTATTATCCAACTCTTGTCATACGGAACAGATGTGTAAAGCAGTGCATTTTCATTTGTCACGTTGATCGTGCCTTCAAAATAAGACTCCTCAAATGCAGTCAGTTCAAATGTGCCGTTCTCGAGGATTCTGTTGTAACCTTCAAGGAATTTTTCTTCGTTCAGACGCACGGCATATACACTTGCGGTACCGTCTGTGTTGGCAGGATATGTCAATACCAATTTAGCGGATTGACCGGCTTCAAGATAACCGACGTTCAGAGAGAAATAAACGGTTGATCCACCGGATTGTCGGGTTGAATATTGCGTTCCGTTGTCCGCTGAAATATTATAACCGAGACATTGCGGGGACTTGAAATATATTGTAACATCACCGGCCTGTTCCGCTGTAAATACAATTGTTGCCGTTCCTTCGGAAGAGCCGGCATCAAATGAAAAACTACCATTGTAAAGAGAGCCGGTATTGACGGTCAGACCGCCGGTTGTTGATACGTTATCATCAGCCACAATATTCTCAAGGACTTCTTCAACACCCGTGGCACTTTCAAAATAAGAGTTCTGGTTATAAAACGGATTCTGACCGCCGTAAGCTTCCCATTCAGCAAGATCTGCATTGACAGAGAAGATAAAGGGAAGGTTATAGTTATATTCGTAAGCCGTGAAAGTATCATTGTTGGCCACGAATGAATACATATTTTCGTCATGAATCAGATCGTTTTTGTCATAGATATATTTAATGCCGAACATGGAATTGTAAACAGCGGTTTGCGGATTATAAGTGTAACTGTTGATACCGTTACTGAACAATCCGAATGCTCTGTGAAGTTTTGCAGTGGTTTCATAAGCCATTGAGGAAAATACGGAAATACCGTTATAGTCCATCCAACTGGCATCCATTCTTGTCAACAACTTGGAACGTTCTTCTCGATAGAAAAGTTCTGCATCATTTGCATTTTCATATTCTTCAACCGTTGCTGAAATATCCTGAAATGCATAATAATCACCTGCATATGCTTCTTTTGATTGCGACATCACGTAGTTGCCGGTATTTGCAACGGAAAGTTCCGCAATGATAAAACAGGTAAGCACCAGTGCGACAGTGTCGCGTTTTATTCTTGCTTCTGCTATGACAGCCAGAATGGCCGCCATGGCGATCACAAGTACAATATTCGTCATTAATGTAAACTTTCCGACGTTTTTGGAGCCGAGTTCCTGCACGAGAACAATAAAGGCAAGAATGCCGACACCTGTTCCGATAAAGAATCGACCCGAATATTCGCGGATATGAAGAAATGCTTCGTACGCAAGTATCAGCAAAAGGAACGAGTAGGCAAAAGAATATCTGTAAGGCAGGTCATTCGGATAGTGCATTCCGTGCCATATATAATTCAGAAAATTCAAAGAAAAGCTTGCGTAGAAGATACCGAGCATTCCGCAAGTAAGGACTTTTCTTTTTTTTGTGATTTTTTTACTGAAAATAAAAGCAGGAACAAGGAATAAAACAATGATGCCGCAATAAACATTGGGTAATACATCATCGCCGCTGCTGCGAATTGTCGGGCTCAGATTTGCAAGATGATTAGCGAGGAAATCAAAAATGTTAAAATAATCTTTCCATGCATCAATTTTAGGAGCACCTGAAGAATTGGTTGCAGAACTGCCTGTCAGAATATAATAAACCGGAATGAGTGCAAATGCAGTCAACATGAAAGAAAGCAATGAACCCAGTGCAAACTTAAAGCCGGTCATCATAAAGCGAGAATTGCGGAACTCGGAAAAATATCCGTTTGAATCTTCTTCTGCATCTACCGTTTCCGAGAGTTTTGTCTTAAGAGAGTAATGACTGAAATAGAAGTAGAGGAAATAAATGACACTAAGAATACATACCATGTAAGCCATATAATAGTTTGTGAACATGGTATAGGCAAGTGCGGCAATATACAGAGAAGGTTTTCCTCTGCGAATGATAAATACAATACCGAGCATAACCATAGGGAACATCAAAAATGCATCCAACCACATGATATTCCATGAATATGCTACAAAATATCCGCAAAAAGCATACAGCAAACCAAAGCCAATGCTTGCTCTGCGAGTACCGTAAACACGGTTTATAAAATAAGTAAAAGAAGCCGCTGCACAGGCACCTTTAAGGAGAATGATAACCGCTATGGCTTCGGGAATATTATAATGTCCGAACAATAAAATCAAAAGAGTGAACGGACTGCAACAATAATTGAAAAAGTTACCGACAAAACTGCTTCCTAAACCGGTATTCCATGAATACAGCAGGCTTTCACCGCTTGTCAGACGGTCATACAATTCGGCATATAAGGGTCCGTACTGATGATACAGATCCATACGCATAACGGTTTTTTCTCCGCCTGCAACAGTCTGGGATTGCAAAAAATATACAACATACAGAACAAATACAGCAAGAATAGAAGAAAGCAGAGCATAAAACGCCGCATCGGACATTCTGTATTTGTCTTTCTTTTGCAAAGGACTGTCAACTTTCTTTGTTGAAGAAAACAGATTTTTGAGATTCATTTTGAAACTCCTTTAATACATAATTTACTACATTAAATATATCACATACAAATGATGTTTGCAATGATTAATTTTGTAATACAACAGGACAGGTTGCATATACATAAGAATGTAACAGTAAGCAGCAGAGGACTATTTATGAATCATTTTTATGATGCTTGTCGATACATGGACGATGAACTTAAAAACATATTATATTCAATTCCGTCAGCAGTCAGATGTAACGCTGTTGAAATTGTTCTCAAAGCAGGGACAGTGTTGTATGTCATAAGTCATAACAATATTCTGTTCATAAACCCTGACGGCAGTTGCACGACGAATGAAAACAGAAATGGCTATATTGTTTCCGCTTCGCAAATCAGGGATATTCTGCTTCGTAGCAGCGGATACTCTCTTTCTGCACACAGAAAAGAAATCGAACAAGGGTTTATCAGTCTCGGAAACGGTTGCAGAATGACAATCGGAAGCAATGAAAATGCAATTAACGGCAGTATTATAAACCCTGCATTGATAACGACACTTCGAATCAGAATTGCACGGAATGTCAGTGTGGATACATCTGCGTTTTTTGATAATGGTGAAGTTGTATCCTCTTTATTGGTCGGACAACCTGCAAGCGGAAAAACAACGATATTACGAAACATTGCAAGAGATCTTGCTGTCGGAAAATATTCTCATCGTTACAGAGTTTGTGTTATTGATGAACGAAATGAAATATATCCGACTGATTATATCAAACCTGCCGGTGTTGACGTTTTAACGGGTACCGAAAAGCATATTTCTATCAACAGAGCAGTACGTCTTTGTATGCCGCAAGTAATAATATGTGACGAAATCGGCACTTTGAATGAGGCCAAAGAAATATTGCACTCGTTAAACAGCGGAGTGATGTTCATCTGTTCCATGCACGCAAACAGTTTTTCCGAATTGCAACATAAGGAATGTTATCAATTGCTGTACTCGCAATGCGTATTTAAGAGAAGCATCATTTTGCAAGGTGCAATTTCACCCGGTCAAATCAAAGAAATAAGAGATTTTGAGGTGTGCAAGGATTGAAAATTATTATTTTATTGTCAATATCCGTATTGCCTATGATATTTTCATATCAATTCCTGCAAAACAAGCAAAAGGCAATTAAAGAATTTACGCAATTGTCTAAACTGTTTGCACAGATAAGAAGAATCAACTCCTTTCAGCAGCTGGAGATAATTCCGCTGTTTTCAATATTGGCTGATAATGATTTCTATCATTCATTTTGCGGCATCATTCTTGATTTTCTTTATAATAACCGCACTTTTGATTATGCTTGGTCAGCAGCCGTTGATACACAATTCGATAAACTGACAAGTGAACGGGTGATATCCGAACTGAAGTCTTTTTCGTATCTGTTCTCTACTTCAGCTGTTTCGGAACAGACAAATATTTGCGAGCAAATGAAAACGCTGTGTGAAGATGAGATCAGTTTTAATAAATCTTATATCGATAAAAATAATAAACTTATGCTATCCGGCAGTATATTGTTTGGCATGCTTTTGTTTGTTTTGTTTATATGACGGAGGTATAAATGGAAATTGAAATCATATTCAGAATTGCAGCTGTCGGATTGATTGTGGCTGTTATCAATCAGATCTTACAACGATCGGGACGTGATGAGTACACGATGATAACGACCATTGCAGGTCTCATTATTGCACTTATGATGATCTTACCGTATATCTCTACATTGTTTTCATACATCAAATCCGTCTTTGAATTATGATGTATAAGGTAGCCGGTATTGTTCTCTTGACAATTTTCGCTGTTTTGATTCTTAAGAAAGAAAACGGTGAATACGCATTTTTGATCCAAACTGCATCATCGGCAGGTTTGCTGATTTTAATTCTTCCGTTTATCGGGAATCTGATTTCGGATGTCAATGCATTGCTCAAAGAAGTTGATATTGATTCACAGTATATCGGAATCGTGTTGAAGTGTTGTGCTATCGCACTGTTGACAAGGTTATTGACTGCATTGTGCAGTGATGCAGGTGAAAATTCTTTGAGAGCAATTGTTGAAATATGTGCAAGAATCTTTATTCTGATAACGGCTTTTCCTGTGTTTAAGGCGGTTATTGCTTTGATACGTCAAATTATGGAGAATATTGCATGAAGAAATGTCTGGCGATTTTACTATTATTATTTATCTTTATTATACCCGTACAGGCAACTGAAAATGATTATTCACAAGAATTGATTGAAAACAGCGGTGCAGAAACAGAACAACTTCTTGAAAGCATCGGGATCGCACAAGGTACTTATGAAGAATTGATGAACATTGATTTTGCTTCTCTTTGCAAGAAACTTCTTGATATGTGTAAGATGAAGTTGAAGTCACCTGTTGTTTGCATCTGTACTTGTATCAGTATTATGATGCTGGTTTTATTCGTTCAATCCGTTATGGTTTCGGATACGGGATTGGAGATATTTACAGAAACTATAGCGATCATTTTTTTAATGTTTGCGGTATTGTCTCCGTTGATCTCATTATTGAATGAAATTATCGATGTGAATACTGCGATCAATAAATTGGTTAAAATCCTGATTCCGTGTCTGACCGTAATTATAACTGCGGCGGGAAATCCCGGTCTTGCACTCAGTGTGCAAACCGTAAGTCTCGGTGTCGGACAAGCAGTGTCAGCAAGTCTGAACGGTATACTTCCTTCATTCAGTGCCGTATATGCCGCGTTGACGATCGGTTCCACAATAAATACGAATTTGAATCTGAATGCATTTGCACAGTTTCTCAAAAAAGCATTTTCATTTATTCTTACTGCGACAGCCGTTTTGTTTTCTGGCATGCTTTCGATAAAAAGCATCATTTCCGTGTCTGCTGATACCGTTGCAATGAAAGGTGCCAGATTTATAATCGGCAGTTCAGTTCCGATTGTCGGAAGTGCATTGGCAGAATCACTGAACTCCGTGATCGCAGGTATCGGATTGTTACGTTCTACATACGGAATGCTCGGTATTATCATTCTTGCTATGATGGTTTTGCCGATATTGACGGAATTGCTTCTTTGGAGTTTTTCCTTGCGATTTTTGCAGGCAATTGCTGACAGTATCGGTCAGGTTCGTTGCAGTACGTTATTCAATTCGTGTGTCGGTTTGTTATCCGTGATGATTGCGGTAACCGTTTATCAGGCGTTTCTGTATATCATTTCGGTTTCTGTCGTTGTTATGATATCAAAAACATAGGAGTCGGTATGACGGAACTGAAAACATATATCATCAGTGTCTGCGTGTTATGCATAGTCGGTAGTATTGCCGCAATGCTGTTATCGGATCGTCAGACATCAAAGACTGTCGGTGTTGTTATTAATCTGATTGTTATTATTTGTGCAATGACGCCTGTCTTTAAGGAAGACGTCTTACAGGATATTTTATATGATTTTCCGAAAACAATGGAAGAATATGAAACCGTCGACACTGATTTGTATTATGAAATCATAAAACAAGCTACAGAAAAGCAAATCAGAGAAGATTTGTTAACGATTCTCAACGAATATAGTGTTGATTATCAAGAAATTAAGATCGATACGGATATTTCACAGGATTTAAGCATAATTATTAAACAAATTACCGTTGTCCTGAAAAAGGATAACGTGAATGAGGAATTGAAGAACGAACTGGCTCAATACCATCCGAACATCACAATAGTTGAGGTTGAAAATCATGAATCTGAAAACGAATGATTTATATTTGCACTTGAAGGATTTTATCTTAAAGAATAAAATGCTTTTCTGCTTGTTATGTGCAGGAATTGTTGTGTTGATCTTTTTGGTACCATCAGACAGCATAAAAACTGAAAATACGGAATCGTCATCAGTCAGTACTGTGTATACGCTGGAAAATGAAATGGAAGAAAAGTTGGAGAGTTTTCTGAAAAATGTAAAAGGTGTGGGGAAAGTAAAAGTATGCGTAACCTTTGACAGTCTGGAATATAAAGAATACGCACAAGACTCAGATATAGAAGAAAATGAAGAAAAGAAAGAAAAAACAACGGATTATGTAATCGTTGAAAACAAGGAAGGAGATGAAAACGGTTTGCTGATCCGAACGACCGCACCGAAAATTCGCGGTGTTGCCGTTTGTTGTGAAGGTGCAGACAGTCAGGTTGTAAAAAATGAAGTGACTTGTTTATTGACAGCAATGTTAGAGATACCGTCAAACAGAGTATATGTAACCGCTTATAAAATCAATGATTAACACGGAGGGTTCAGAATGAACATGATTATCGGAAAAAAACAAATTGTTATGGCTTCTTTGGTTGCCGCACTTGCTCTCGCAGTTTTTGTAAACTGGTTTTATGCAGGTAATGAAAATACGCTTGAAAACAGTTTGCAGGCGAATGCTGATGAACAGTCACAAGAGGTTGCAGGTTCAGCAGATGCGACAGAAATCAGTGCACAGGAATATTTTTCGGCTGCTAAATTAAACCGTTCCGGTGCACGTGACTCTGCCATTGAAAATCTCCGGACAGTTATAGATACTTGTGATGCATCTTCCGAAGCTGCTGTAGCCGCAGTGTTGGAGTTAAGCGAACTGAATGAAGTAATTCTTGCAGAAAATGAACTGGAAACCCAGATTACGGCTAAAACCGGCAGTGAATGCATTTGTACTATCAGTGAAAACAGTGTTGAAGTCATCGTACATGAAGACGTACTCAATGATGATGCAGTTCTTGCAATCAGCGACATCATATATGCGAATTGCGAGAAAATTGAAAACATAAGAATTACAGGAGCCTGATTTTTTATCTTGACAGGCAATATTGCACAATAGTACAATATTGCTGAGGTGTTTAAGATGATGTATATAAAAACGGGCGAAAAAGACGGTTTTCTCATTCTCAATGATGAACACGGGAATCGTGCATATTTTGAGTTTATGGAAATGGCAGTTGTAAACGGTAGGGAATATGCGGCCTTGGTTGAAACTGCAACGGACGATCTTATTATTCTTGAATTTCATGAAAGCAAGGACGGAAATGAATCTTATACCGTAATTGAAGATGACAACGAATTTGAGCAGGTTGCCGCTGTCTTTGAGACAATGTTCAATGAAGATTAATTAATATGTTCCGTCATGTTTATTTCTTTCAATTTCTGCACACAATACAGGTACAGAAATATGACGGAGGAATGTACATGAATATTAAAAGAGGGGACATCTATTATGCCGATCTGAGTCCTGTTGTAGGATCGGAGCAAGGCGGAATACGCCCCGTATTGATCGTTCAGAATGATATTGGAAATAAATTCAGTCCGACCGTGATAGCGGCGGCAATTACAAGTCAGAAAGACAAGACAAAACTACCGACACATATTCAAGTGAACGCTGACGGTTGCGGTTTGCAAAAAGATTCAATAGTTCTCCTTGAACAGGTACGCACGATCGATAAAAGACGTCTTCGTGAACACATGGGAAGTTTATGTGCAACGGATATGAATCGTGTCAATGAAGCATTGTCTGTCAGTTTCGGACTTACATGAAATCATTATTCTGCCTTTCGCCGAATTTTCGGCGGGAGGTATTTTTTTGCTTGCGTTCAATGATAAATTAGTATATAATTAAAACATTATATTTTCTTGAGGTAATGTATGGCTAAAAAAGTAATTGTTATCGGTGCGGGACCTGCCGGTATGATGGCGGCAGGCAAAGCAGCACAGGCAGGTGCGGATGTTACGTTGCTTGAGCGAAATGCACGCCCCGGCAGAAAATTGTTAATAACGGGAAAAGGCAGATGCAATGTTACCAATGCCTGCACTTTATTGAATGATCTCATGGATTTTATTCCGTCTAACGGTCGTTTTTTATACTCTGCTTTTTCAAAAATGATGCCTTATGATGTTATGGATTTCTTTGAAGAACTCGGTGTTGCTTTGAAGATCGAGAGAGGGAACCGTGTTTTTCCCGAATCCGATAAAGCCATGGATATTGTTGATGCAATGGATCGTTTTTGCAGAAAGAATAATGTTTTGCGTCTTGAAGAACGAGTTTCTGCTTTATTGCAGGATAACGGTTCTGTTATCGGAGTCAAATGTGAAAGCGGTAAGACGTTTCATGCCGACGCAGTCATTATAGCAACCGGCGGAATGTCCTATCCTCTTACCGGATCTACCGGTGACGGCTACATTCTTGCAAAGCAAGCAGGTCATTCAATCATTGATCCGAAACCCTCACTTGTGCCTTTGGAGACCGCAGAAGACTGGGTACGTACAACGCAGGGACTTGCTTTGAAAAACGTCCGTTTGACCGTTATGGATATGGAAAAGTACAGCGAAGTTTACACGGATTTCGGTGAAATGCTTTTCACTCATTTCGGCGTATCCGGCCCTATCATTTTAAGTGCATCCGCACATTTACCGCAGATCACACCGAACAAATATCAATTATTTGTCGATCTTAAACCCGGACTTACCCCCGAGCAACTCGATGCCCGTATACTTCGTGATTTTGCAGAGATGCCTAACAAAGCGTTGGCGAATGCTTTGGCTAAATTACTTCCCAAGAGTCTGATACCGGTAATCGTTCGGTTGTCCGGCATTCCTTCCGATCTTCGCGTGAATCAGATCACGAGAGATGATCGGCAAGCACTCGGTGCACTGATTAAAGAACTACCGCTGACAGTTACAAAAAAACGTCCGATTGAAGAAGCGATTATTACTTCAGGCGGCGTAAACGTTACCCAAGTGAATCCGAAAACAATGGAATCTAAAATTTTGCAAGGTTTGTATTTTGCAGGTGAAGTGTTGGATGTGGATGCATACACAGGCGGATTCAATTTGCAGATTGCATTCTCAACAGGAAATCTTGCAGGATTATCTGCGGCTGCAGAATAACAGAGGTGATTGATTATGTTTAATATCGCAATTGACGGTCCTTCCGGTGCGGGCAAAAGCACCGTGGCAAGAAAAGTTGCCGAAAAGCTCGGATTTGTGTACGTTGATACCGGTGCTATGTACAGAGCCATCGGCGTGCACGTCTTGCGTTGCGGATTGCAAACGAATGATACGGATTCCGTTTTATCGGTTTTGTATGATGCTAAAGTGGAACTGACCTATGTGAACGGAGAACAGCGAGTACTTCTCAACGGAGAAGATGTTTCTACGGATATCCGCCTTCCCGAAGCATCCATGGCAGCGTCGAACGTATCAGCCATTCCGCAGGTCCGTGCATATTTATTTGATCTTCAAAAGCACATTGCCGCAACTGAGAATTGCATAATGGACGGCAGAGATATCGGTACTGTCGTTTTACCTGATGCACAGGTCAAAGTTTTCTTAACTGCATCTGCACAGGAACGAGCAAAACGACGTTTTCTTGAGTTGCAGGCAAGAGGAACACCGGTTGATTTTGATGTTCTGCTTGCCGAAATCGAACAGAGGGATTATAATGACTCTCACCGTGCGGCTGCTCCTTTGAAAAAAGCAGACGATGCGGTTGAGATCGATTCGACGGATTATTCGGTCGATGAAATCGTTGCGATGATTCTGGAAATTGCGGAGGAAAAAAAATGAGCATTTTTCTTGCAAAGACCGCAGGTTTCTGTTTTGGTGTTGCAAGGGCTGTCAAAGCCGTTGAGGAGTTTATAGAAAAGAACATACCCGTTTGTACGCTCGGACCGCTGATTCATAATCCCGATTTTATTCATGAACTTGAAGATCGCGGCGTGCTTGTTATCGATGATATTGCGGATATACCGGAAGACTATACACTGGTTCTGAGAACGCACGGCGTTGCCAAAAGTATTATTGATGAATTGATCGCAAAAAATATACCGTTCTATGATGCTACTTGTCCTTTTGTGGAAAAGATCCGTAAGATCGTTGCCAAAGAATCCGCAGACGGAACGCCCGTAATTATAGCGGGTGATCCGAATCATCCGGAGGTAATCGGAATCCGAAGTTGTTGCGTCGGTGAATCTTTTGTGTTCGCAGATTGTGATGAACTTACTTCTCTGATGTCAGAATACAGAAGCAAATATGATATATCACCTATTATTGTTTCTCAAACTACTTTTAGTTCACCGGAGCTAAAAAAAAGTTTAAAAAATCCAAATTTACTATGTACAAATCCGAAAATATTTGATACAATATGTTCTGCTACTGCTTTAAGACAAGATGAAGCAGTGCAAATTGCGCAAAAATGTGATATCATGATCGTGGTGGGAGGTAGTAATTCTTCCAACACCGCAAAATTGACAAGTTTGTGCAACGCGATCTGTCCTACTTATCAGATAGAGAACGCAGAGCAGTTGCAGAAGGTTGATTTCACATCAGTACGCAATATCGGGCTTACTGCAGGTGCATCAACACCTGTTTGTATAATAAAGGAGGTACTAAAAACAATGTCCGACATCATCAATGAAAACGCCGTACCGGCAGTCGAGAGCGAAGGACATGCTCCCGAAGTGGCTGCTGAGGCAACAGAAGACTGGACCTTCGAGCAGGGTCTTGAAGAATCCTTTAAAAACCTGAATTACAGCCAGACCGTAATCGGTATGGTCATGCACATTGCTCCCAATGAAATTCAGGTAGACATCGGTCGCAAGCAGACCGGTATTATTCCGCTCGATGAGTACAGCGCAGATCCCACTGCCGATCCCATGAAGGATCTTAAGGTCGGCGACAAGCTTGAACTTTTCATCATGAAAACAAATGATGCAGAAGGTACGATTCTTCTCTCCAAGAAGCGCCTTGATGAAAAGAAGCGCAGAGAAGAAATTGAACAGGCCGCTAAGGATGGCGCAATTCTGGAAGGTACGGTTGTTGAAGTGATCAGCAAGGGCCTTATTGTGTACTCCAACGGTTTCCGTGTATTTGTTCCCGCTTCTCTCTCTACCGTTCCGAGAAACGGCCGTCTTGAAGAAATGCTTGATAAGGCAGTCAGCTTCAAGGTTATTGAATTTGACAGAAGAAGAGGCGCTGTCGGTTCCATCCGTGATGCTCTCAGAGAAAAGAATAAAGAAAGCCAGGCAAAATTCTGGGAAACTGCCGCTGTCGGTGATCGTTACACCGGTACCGTTGTTTCTCTTACCGATTTCGGTGCATTTGTTGATCTCGGCGGCAATGTTGTCGGCATGATCCACAGAAGCGAACTTTCCTGGAAACGCATCAAACATCCGTCCGAGATCGTTAATGTCGGTGATGTTGTTGATGTATACATCAAAGGTCTTGATACCGAAAAGAAAAAGATCTCTCTCGGTTATAAGAAGACTGAAGACAATCCGTGGGAAATTCTCAAGAGAGATTATCCCGTCGGCAGTGATTTTGATGTTAAGATCGTTTCTCTTACCACTTTCGGTGCATTTGCCGAAATCTTCCCCGGTACAGAAGGTCTTATCCACATTTCCGAAATTTCTTATGAACGTGTTGCAAAGCCGCAGGATGTACTTTCCATCGGTGAAACCGTTCGCGTAAAGCTTATTAAGATCGACTTTGAAAAGAAGCACATCAGCCTTTCTATCAAAGCTCTTCTTGAAGCTCCCGTAAAAGAAGAAGTTGTCGAAGTTGAAGAAGAAGTTGACGATGCTCCCGTTTCCATGTCTATCGATGAAATGATCGCAAAGGCAAAAGAAAACGAAGCTGCTGCAGCTGCTGCTGAAACAGAAGATGCTGAATAATTGACATTATGCAAAACTGTCGGCTTTGTCGGCAGTTTTGTTATTTGAAAACGAATATGCAGATTGTTAATAATAAAGTCATTGAAACATCACGTCTCGTATCAAGCGTCGATACTGACTATCCGTACTGCCGAATACCGTCAATCGTGTGCACTGATAACGGCTATATGTTTATTTGCTATGAATGCAGACAGGCGTCCGATTGGTCTGTAATTGATATTGCATTGCGTATCAGCACCGATTACGGTAAAACCTGGTCACAACGGAAGATCGTAGCAAACGGAAAGGGAAGAAACTCCTGTAATAATCCGACCTTGATTGCAGACGGAAACAAGTTGATACTCTTGTTTTGTGAGAATTATAAACGTGTATTTATAACCGAAAGTACAGACTTTGGCAATTCATGGCCTGAAAAAACGGAAATTACGGATACATTCGATCATTATTACTGGAGTTGTGTTGCCACAGGACCGGGACACGGCGTTGCAGATGCAGACGGTCATTATTTGGTTCCCTTTTGGTTTGCCTTTAATCAACAGGATATGTTTTCACATCACCCGTCAAAAGCAGGTATCATGGAAAGTAACGGTAAGGGATCTTCCTGGAATATAGCCGTGGTGTTTGATGATTCACTTTGTAATCCGAGTGAAATATCCGTTGCATCATTGTCGAACGGCAATGCTCTTGCGAATATAAGAAATGAAAACAATGAAAAATGCCGTGCTTTTTCATTTTATAATCATGAGAGCAAAGAATGGTCAAAATGTGAGTTGCGTACGGATTTACCGGATCCTACCTGTTTCAGCGGAATATGTACTTGTAACAATTCTCTGTTGCTTGTCAATTGTCGTGATGTAAAAGAGAGGAATAATTTAAGTGTTTCCGTGTCGCGGGATGACGGCAGAACGTGGACTTCATATCTGCTGGACAAAAGCGGCGGATACGCGGATATTTGTTACAATAAAATAACCGACACTGCCTTTGTCTTTTACGAAACAGAGGAGTGTCGGTATATGAGAATCGCTGAAATTATAATTTAATCTACAACAAACTTATATGTTTGGTTGCCGATGCAGGGGAATGTAAAGATTCCGTCTGTGTCGGCTTTTTGACCGTTTAAGGTTGCATTCCTTTGGGAAACAGGCAATTCAAGACGAATTTCACCGTCATACAAAGGCGTAATCTCACAGAAAAGTACTTGTCCGTTTTTGAAATTGCAGGAAACCGAATATCCGCCTTGAGTTAAAAGTCCTTTGAAATGACCGCTTCTGTTGTCGACGATCGCAGGCAACAGGCAGATCCTGCCTTCGTGGCCTTGCACGAGAGCTTCGCAAATGCCGGCTGTGGCACCGAAATTTCCGTCGATCTGGAAAGGAGGATGCGTATCCAGAAGATTATCTAAGGTTGATTTTGTGAACAATGCACGCAGATTCTTTTCAAATGATTTTTTGTCATGCAGGCGTGCAAATAAGCATATCAGCCATGCACGGCTCCAACCCGTGTGACCTCCGCCGTGTGACAATCTGCGTTCAAACGTCTTGCGGATCGCTTTATACAGTTCAGGCGTATTTCTGTTGATACTGCTGTCGGGATACAATGCGAATGCATGCGAAATATGACGGTGTCCCGGTTCGGGTTCATCATAGTCTTCAAGCCATTCCATAAGTTGACCGTATTTGCCGATCTGCAGAGGAGGCATCTGCTTTCTTTTTTGTTCAGCAATTGCGGCTGTTTCGGGATCAATCTGTAATAATTCTTCACACGCAACGTAAAAATCAAACAATCCGCCGATGATCTCCACATCCATAGTAGGTGAAAGACACATATTACATTCTTCTTTACCGATATAGTATGAATTTTCTGGGGAAGTGGACGGGCCGGAATGTAAATAACCGTCATTGCCGATAAACATGGTGTCTATGAAGAACAATGCACAGTTTTTTATGTAATCATAAGCGGTATTACGCAAGAAATCAAGATCTTTGGTAAACAGATAATGTTCCCACATATGATAAGCAAGCCACGCACCGCCCATCGGCCAAAGGCCCCAAATGCCGTCCGCCGCCGCTGTATACCCGTAAAGATCACTCAGATGATGCACAACAAGTCCGCGTGATCGATAATTCACCGCAGCAGTCTTTTGACCGCAAGGTAAGAGAATCTGATTCATATAATCAAATAGGGGAGATGCACATTCCTGTATGTTTGCGATCTGTGCAGGCCAATAATTCATCTGCAGGTTGATATTCGTATGGTAGTCTGCATTCCAGGGATTCTGCATTTTTTCAACCCAGATTCCCTGCAGATTTGCCGGCAGACTGCCGGGACGGCTTGAGCCGATGAGAAGATATTTACCGAATCCGTAGTAAAGGGAAGCCAAAGCATCATCCTTGCTGTTCGGATGCAGTTTTAATCTTTTGAGTCTTTTATTGACAGGCAGTGCATCTGTTTTTTCGTCTGTGTCAAATTGGATGTCGGAACGACAGAATACAGATTGATGGTCTGCAATATGATGGGCTTTTACGGTTTCATAGCCCTTATCTGCTGCACGAAGTCTGTTCATGCATTCTCCGACATAATCGTCAAAGCGGTATGAAGTGACGATTGAAATCCATAAAACCGTTTTGGTTGCATTGACTACAGCCATCGTATTTTCTGCCGAATGAACGGTTCCGTCGGTATCGATTCGGATACCGACACAAAACGGATGATTGCCGATTGCCGTATTGCATATTGCTGTAAAATAATTGTTGTTGATCGAAACCGATTGCAGGCATTCTCTGGTATATTGCATAGTAAAGGAATGATTCTTCTCAGTTTCAATGCAATACGCCATGATCTTATCCGGATAGGAAGAAAAGGCTTCGTGGCAACAGGAAGCACCGTTTCTCTTGTATTGAATTCTTGCAAGACCGTCCGCAAGATGCAGATCACGAGAATAACAGGTGGCTTTTGCCTTGGAATTGAATTGCAAGGTAAGCAGACCTGCATACTCATAAGAAGCAATCGTATGAAAATCATCTTTCAGATTTTCAATAGCCCATTTTTCTGCTTCAACCGGTTTATTCTCAAGATAAAGTTGACGGATGTGATCGATCTTGTCGCGAAATCCTTCAAATAAACCGCATTCTTCTTTTTGTGACCAGATACTTTCTTCGCAAAGGTATAATTTTTCCGTAACAGGGGAGCCGAAAAGCATACAACCCATACTGCCGTTGCCGATGGGGGTGCCGTTATCCCATTTTTCTGCTACATTCGTCAAATGCAAAACATTATGCATAATTCTACCTCACAGTGATTTGATTCTGAACAGGCTTACACCGTGTCCGGGAACGGTCGTTTCAATATCTTCCTTAGTTGTAAACGTCTTATCATTCCATACGTCATATACTTCATACTGCAATGCTTCGGGAAGATCTACCCAATTAAATTCTGCAATATCTTCAATATCAATTTCTTCTTCAACAGGTTTATTTGTTTTGTTGAACACACATATTGCCAGTTCTTTATTTTCAAGAGGTTTTACGAGTATATCAACAAGCCCTGCTTTGATTCTGCGACATTGCAGTCCTCGCTTATCCTGATTGATAGCAATGGCTGCTTTGTTTGTGACGATCTTCAGCGTCTTGTTCTCGGTGTCAGCCGTGCCGTCTTCTTTGAGGAACGTGCGCAGATCATTGCCGAGAATCAAAGGTGCTGCCATCATACACCAAAGTGAAAAGTGTGCTCTGTTTTCATCGTCAGTGAGATTGCCGTTGCCGACTTCCAACATATCGGGATCATTCCAGGAACCGGGAGCCGCATGTTTCCAAAGTCTGACGTTAAATTCGTAGATCATGCTGATGGAAAACCAATTCGGTTGGATATCATGCGTGGTTCTCCACAGATTTCCGGCAGTTCTGCCCCATTTCCAAGGCATATTCATACCCCATTCGCAAATGGAGAATGTGATCGGTTTTTCAGGCATTCCCGTCTCTGCGGCAACAAGAGTCGTTGCACGTTTGAGTTCTTTACCCATGTTTGTATACTGTTTTGCGGTACTGTCCATATGCGAAGCAATAGGATTGTGGATCATAACAGTATTTTTGCCCTCTCGCAGATAGATTTTGGTCTGCAATCTGCCTTCTGCGGATGGGGCCATTGTCGCACCTGCGTGAATGGGATAGACATCCGTTTCATTTACAACCACTTCGGCATATTTTTTTGCAAAAATAGCCTTACGGATTCCGATTGTAAGAACGTATTCTCCGTCTTTTTCAGCGACAACATCCGTGAAAGTCATCTTTCCGTTGCCGAAGCAGAGACCGCCGACATATTTACCGCTTGCAAGTTTTTCATCTTCAAGAAGTTTTGCATTACCGGTTAATTGTGCCTGCTCAGCAAGATAAACGGTCTCGGCAATTACACCGGGCATTTCAATTCTGATATTCTCGATTTCAGGTGCCAAGGATGAAATGGGAGTATTGTGACAAAAGTCATATTTGAAATATTCAACACCCCAGCGTGCAAAAGTTTCAGCATCAATCCGCTCATGTCCGAGACTTGCAGGAAGATCTTCACAGGTCAAAGAGCCGTTAGAGGAATAAATACCGAGTTTCAACCCAAGATCATTCACTTTTTTACAGAGAGCAGGAATGCCGGAAGGGAAGTTGGTAAAATCACTTTGCATACGTCCTTCATCGTCACGCATGGAAGATTGCCAACAGTCGTCAATATTCACAAACTGATAACCTGCATCGGCAAGACCGCTGTTTTTCATAGCAACTGCAATATCATAAATAATATTTTCACTGATATGATGACGGAATTTATTCCAGCTTGCCCAACCCATAGGCGGTGTAAGGGCTACACCGTTGTTGTAGGCATCTTCACCGACATCGGAAACTCTGAAATTGGCAAGCAAATTCTTTGCAAGACATTTCGGGCAGATGTTTGCTTTTTTCATTACTGCGGCGGCTACTGCGGCTCCGCCTGCTAATTTTGCGGCAGTTTTTGCTTTCATAGATTGTTACCTCCAGACAAAATTTGCATATATTAATATTATCATTTTATATTATATCAAAAGGAAATCATGATATCAAGATAAATTTAAGAGTCGAGGTGGCATCGGTTTGCATAGAATCAGACGCGGTATCAGGAGAAAGTATTGTATTTTAACCGTCATCATAGTTTTAGTTTTAATACTTTTTGCCGTAACAGTACAAGCACGGCCGATGGCTGATGCTTTTTCGCAGGATGCGGCATCAAATGCCGCTGTTATGTGTATTAATGACACCATTAATGAATATCTTCAAAATAACTCGTTTGTGTACGGCGATCTTTCCCGTATTCAGACCGACGAAAACGGACACATTACAGCAATCAGCATTCAAACGGAGTTCTTGAACATGATAAAGACGGGTGTTGCTTCGGCAATTGCACAACAGTTTGCACAAATGCAGATTATTTCTCTGAAACTTCCGATCGGAACATTACTCGGAAACGGTTTTTTTGCAGGAAAGGGAATCGAATTGCCTTATTATGTTACATATACGGCTACGGCTAAAGCCGAGTTGAAAAATATGTTCATAACAAGAGGTATCAATCAGACTCAGCACAGAATTATTTTGGACATCGAAGCGGAAGTCAAAACATTCTCACTCGGAAAAACGCATACAATTCCCGTTAAAACACAGGTAACGGTTGCCGAAACGGTAATCGTCGGCACCATTCCTGAGATATATGCAGGTGCAGATGACGAATTATGGCCAAACCTTGTTGAATAATAAAATCCTGTTACACAATTGACATAAATACATAATATGAACCGAGGGACAAAACCTATTGTTTCTCAATACTCTTGAAGGAGAGATCATTTTGAAAGATAACTCTTCCGCAAGAACAGAAAAAAAGATCATGACAGATCATTTCAGCATGATAACGACTCTACCGTCAGATGTTTCTGTCACAATGGCATACGTGCCTTTTCAAATTGACAGTCAGGTATATGAAGCCGATACTGCACTTATAAGAGGTACACTTTTTCCTGTTCTTGATAAGCCGTTTTTAAAGGCCGGATGCAAATGAACAAGCGTGAAAAATTGTTAAGAAACCTTTCATCCGCACAATTTG
Source organism: Acutalibacteraceae bacterium (assembly GCA_045590895.1). Lineage (GTDB taxonomy): Bacteria > Bacillota > Clostridia > Oscillospirales > Acutalibacteraceae > RUG806. Next base: position 10,477 of record JAZNRU010000044.1, on the reverse strand, counting down.
CAGTTTGGGAACTGCATCTGTATCTCGATACACATCCGTCTGATATGCAGGCTGCTTCCATGCTTGCGCAGTATCAGAAGAAGTGCAAAGAACTTACCGTTGAATATGAAGAGAATTTTGGGCCCTTAACACCGAAATTTGCTCAGGGTGTAGAATGGCTTAAAAATCCGTGGCCATGGGAAAACGGAGGTGCTTGTGACTAATGTGGACATATAATAAAAAACTGCAATATCCCGTCAATATCAAAAACCCGAATCCGAAACTCGCTCAGATCATCATTACGCAATACGGCGGTCCCGACGGTGAACTCGGTGCCTCTTTGCGTTATCTGACGCAGAGATTTGCCATGCCTTATGCAGAATTGAAAGGTCTGTTGACTGATATAGGCACAGAAGAACTCGGGCACCTTGAAATGATCGGGGCTATTGTTTATCAGTTAACACGAAACCTGAGTATTGAACAAATTCAGGCAAGCGGCTTTGATAAATATTTTGTCGATCACACAACGGGTATTTACCCGCAGGCTGCAGCAGGTGTGCCTTACAGTGCATTGAGTATGCAGAGCAAAGGAGATATCCTTACCGATCTTCATGAAGATCTTGCAGCAGAACAAAAGGCAAGAACAACTTATGACAATATCCTTCGTCTCGTGGATGATCCGGACGTAGCAGATCCCATCAAATTCCTTCGTGAACGCGAAATTGTACACTATCAACGCTTCGGTGAAGGACTCAGACTTGCAACGGATCGCTTGGATGCAAAGAACTTCTATGCATTCAATCCGAGTTTTGACAAGAAATAAACTAAAGGCCGCAGGTTTATGCCTGCGGCTGATTTGTATATGGTATAATGATTTTCATTATTGAATAAAGTATAATAAAACTTGTCTTACGGTGGAAGTGACACTTTCGGGAATGACTTATCTGAATTTTGCATTTTTAGCGGCAGTGATTTTTGTGAACGGATTTACAGATGCACCCAATGCGATCGCGACAACTGTATCTTCAAAAACGATGTCGCACAAAAACGCTGTTATTTTATCTGCAGTTATGAATTTTTTCGGTGTACTGTTGTCTTCAATTTTTAAACCTGCTGTTGCTTCCAATGTTTTGCAAATGTTCTCTTTTGACGGGCAGGAAGATAAGGCAATGCTCGCACTCGGTTGTGCAATGTTCGGTGTTGTAGTCTGGTCGGTTGCGGCTTGGATATTCGGTATTCCTACAAGTGAAAGCCATGCACTGCTTGCCGGTCTTGCTGGTGCATCTTTTGCTGTTGACAGATCGAATATAACTCATTTTCTTTCGGTCTGGACTGTTATATTGAAAGGAATTGTTATATCTTCGCTTCTTGGCTTTTTCTTTGCATTTTTTACCGTAATGTTATTGGATCGTTTATCCGTAAAAAACAAGAATAAAAGAATCATTGCATTATTGCAGATAATTATGACTGCATTATTATCGTTTTTGCACGGATCACAGGACGGTCAGAAACTGCTCGGTATCGGGATGATTATATTGCGGTATTCAGACAGCAAGTTTTATTTTAATTCAAAGAAGCTTATATCGGCTGCATTTTTCTGTTCTGTATTAATGGGAATCGGTACGTTGTGTTCAGGCAAACGCATCATAACGACCGTGAGTGAAGAACTGTATTCACCCGATGCATTGCAATCACTCGTAACGGATTTTGCCGCAGGTTTCGGAGTTTCCATGAGTACTTACAGGGGATTACCCGTCAGCACGACAACAACTAAAACGATGGCAATCATTGGTGCATCATTAACAGACAGAAAGAATCATTTCGATAAACGAACAGCCGCTGAAATTGTAATTGTCTGGTTGCTCACATTGCCGGTGTGTTGTATATTCGGTTATATATTAACGACTGTTATGTTGATATTTTTATGATGAAAGCGAATGAGTACTTACACACATCAGTAATATTAATTTTATTGACAAAGGAAAGCTGTTGTGTTATAATTCCTTGCAATAAATTTAATTATAAAGAGGTGGCATCCATGCACGATTATAAGATAGAAACTCTTTGCGTGCAGGCCGGTTACGAGCCTAAAAACGGAGAACCCCGCGTTCTCCCGATTTATCAGAGCACAACTTACAAATACGATACAGCCGAACACGTCGGTGATCTGTTTGATCTGAAAGCACCCGGCCATATGTATTCCCGCATTTCCAATCCGACACTGGAAGCGGTTGAGGCAAAACTTTCCGCACTTGAAGGCGGAACCGGTGCATTGCTTTGTTCTTCCGGTCAGGCGGCAAACAGCATTGCTATTCTGAATATCTGTCAGAGTGGTGACAATATTGTAAGTCTTCCTGCCATTTACGGCGGAACGATCAATCTGTTTGCGGTATCTTTTAAGAAGCTCGGCATCGAAGTAAGATTTACGAAACCGGGGATGACCGATGAGGAGATCGAATCGCTGATCGATGACAGAACAAGACTTGTGTTTGGTGAAACCATCGCAAATCCTGCTCTTACCGTCATGGATATTGAACGCTTTGCTGATCTTGCACACAAACACGACCTTCCTTTGTTTGTTGATAATACCTTCGCAACGCCTATTTTCTGCCGTCCGTTTGAGTTCGGAGCGGACGTCGTTATACATTCAACTACCAAATATATGGATGGTCACGCCTCCTGTGTCGGCGGTGTTATCATTGATAGCGGAAAGTTCAACTGGGCAAACGGAAAGTTTCCGGAACTGACAGAACCTGATGAATCCTATCACGGTGTTCGTTACGTCAATGATTTCGGCATGGAAAATGCATATATCACAAAAGCCAGAGTGCAACTGATGAGAGATTACGGTATGATTCCGTCTCCGTTTTCGGCGTTTATTCTTAATCTCGGTCTTGAATCTTTGCACGTTCGCATGGAAAGACACAGTGAAAATGCCCTCAAAGTAGCACAATTTTTGGAAGGTCATGAAAAAATTGCTTCCGTAAATTATCCTGCATTGCCGTCCAATGCCGATTATGCACTTGCTTGCAAATATTTCCCGAACGGTTGCTGCGGTGTTATCTCCTTTATTATGAAAGGCGGCCGTGATGCTGCGGTAAAGGTTATGAATAAATTAGATCTTGCCAAAATTGTTGTTCACGTTGCCGATGCACGCACTTGCGTGTTGCATCCTGCAAGCATGACACACAGACAGCTGACTGACGAACAGTTGGTTGCTGCAGGTGTTGATCCCGGACTTGTTCGTTTCAGTGTCGGTATTGAAAACGTTGCCGATATTATCGCTGATCTTGAACAGGCTCTTGCTGATTAATGTTAATTTGAAATATATGCTGAGGTTATAACGAATGCCGATCAAAATCCCGAATGAATTACCAGCAACACAGATCCTTGAGGATGAAAACATCTTTGTAATGACACAAACGCGTGCCATTACGCAGGATATCAGACCGTTGCATATTCTCATGCTTAATCTTATGCCCACAAAAATCGTAACGGAAACGCAGATTTCACGCTTGCTCGGAAATTCACCCTTGCAGGTTGAATTGGAATTGTTGCAAACCGCTACACATAAATCAAAGCATACTTCTGAGGATCATATGCTTGCTTTTTATAAAACATTTGATGAGATCAAGCATCGCAATTTCGACGGCATGATTATAACCGGTGCGCCGGTCGAATTGCTTGAGTTCGAGGAAGTTGAATACTGGGACGAACTCACTCAGATCATGGAGTGGACCAAAACACACGTAACCAGCACGTTGCATATCTGTTGGGGTGCACAGGCAGCCTTGTATTATCACTACGGCATCAGAAAGCATAAGCTTGATAAAAAACTTTTCGGCGTATTTGAACACACGGTGGATTATAAAAAGTCCATTCTGTTCCGCGGTTTTGACGATGTGTTTCTTGCACCCCATTCAAGACATACGACTGTATACAGAGAAGACATAGAGGCGGTTGATGAACTTCGGGTACTTGCAAGCGGTTCTGAAACCGGTGTGTATGTTGTTGCAACACCGCGCGGCAGACGCATTTTTGTGACCGGTCATTCTGAATACGATGCCGATACGCTTGCAAAAGAGTATTTCAGGGATAAAAACGCAGGATTGCCGATCGATATTCCTTATAATTACTTCCCGGAAGATGATGACACAAAGTGTCCGCAAGTAACATGGAGAAGTCACGCGAACCTCTTGTTCAGCAACTGGTTAAATTACTTCGTTTATCAAACCACGCCTTACAATATTGAAGAAATCAAATAATAAAAACAAAAGCAGGTGGAATCCGTAACGGACCACCTGCTTTGTTCAGTTTTTCAGAACTTTCATTTCTCTTTTATCTTCATTGATATAAAATATTGCGAAATATATACCGCCGACAGCGACTTCTATATAAACCAGAATTTCAAGAAGTGTATAAACGTGCAACGGAAGACTGATAAGTGCCGACCGTTCCATAATGCCGATCACAATAACGGAAATCAAAAAACACAGAGAAGACAAAATTCCGCACTGTGAAGCTGTTGCAACTTCTTTTTGAAGATGTTCCTTTTTTAAGCTGAATCCGAAAACAAAACAGGGAATGCATTGCAGGAACAAAAAAGTAAAATACAGATATTCATACGTTACAAGAAATCGGATGAACAGGGAAGCAAAGAATATGATCGGCGGAAAAATAAGTATGATCGGATGTTTGTCTGTCATACTGACAGCATAAGTACCGAGAAGAACGATAGCAGTTCCGGGAATGATCCACACAAACATATAATTCCAAAAAGATTTATCACATACAAACATTCCGAAAATCATTACAAACAGACTTACCAGACAGATCGCAACAGATGTCAGAATCATCTTACGGTCAAGAAGATAATGAATCACACTTGCAAATGTCATTATTTTTTTACCGCTTGCAGTTTAATAACCTGTGAATTAAGACCTTCCGCTTCAATGGTGACGGTAATCTCACCGGATTTGCCGACGGTTCTGATCCAGAATGCCCTGTCACCGCCGATCAGTGCAAAATGATCGGGACCGATGATCTTGGCAGGTCCGTCAATCGTTACTTTTATTGCATTGTTGGCAAAGGGAAGAAGATTGTTGTTCTGATCTTCACAACGCAATTCAATGCGTGTTACATCATACGTTTTATCTTCAACAAGTTCATATGAGTCTGCAAATGCCGTGAGATGTTTGGACAAAACGGCTGTCTTTGTAACAGACTTCACAACTCGTCCGTCTTTATAGCCGTCAAATCTGTAAGCAACCTGTTCGTCGCCCCAATTTGCAAAGTACTTGGTAACGAGGTCCACAACTTTCGGAATCGGCATAGCTCCTGTAACGACACCTGCTGCCAACTCAAGATAGTGATGCGGCGGCATAACGTATCCGTATTTTGCTGCTGCAACCATGGCTTTTTTCATGTATTTTGCTGACGTCGGATTCAATCCCTCATCTTTCTCAAGGCTGTCACCGATGTAATCTTCGGGGAGAATGGGCGGATGGGGGAGATGGGCATATTTATTTTTATTCGGATGTGCCGTTGATTTGTATACGCCGTTTTTGTAAATCTTTACGTAATCACAGTTTGTAAAAATATAAACCTGCCCGACAATTGCACCGGGATGTTCACCGACATCCATTGAAGAAGAAACTTCCAGTACGGGAGTTTTGTCCTGCTGTGATGCATACACCGCCGCACTGAGTTTCGGAACGCGGAACATATCCGTAACACCGTGGTAGCAGATTCTGTCACCGCTGCCGAAATCTTTATGTGTATTATAGTCTGCCATACACCATGCAGTTGCACCGCAATATCTGTCGGAAGAATAGGATTTATTCTGCACTCTTGCATGACGCAAAGCAACTTCACGTCTGATTTCTTCACGGTCGAAGGATTTTGTCGGATACATATGACCGTTGTATTCCGTTACAAGGTAGGGAGCACGAAGTCCTGCAACAAGTGCGGGAGGTAAAAGTTTGATCGGGCCGCCGGAATGTGAAAAATCATTGTATGTATATACATCTTCAAGCAGATGACTGCGCGGGAAGTTGCGAACACCGCCCGTTTGTCTGGAATCATCCAGAGAATGAGCCAAAGCATTGGTTTCGGTATAGAACTCATCACAGTCATTGCCTTCATTGACACGCACGCCCCAAAGAACAACACTGGGGTGATTGCGGTCACGAATTATCATGGATTGGATGTTCTCAAGACAGATCTGTCTCCATTCACCTTCTCCGAGGAACTGCCAAGACGGCATTTCGGTAAATACGAGAAGACCGATCTCATCACATCTGTTCAGAAAATGAACGGAATCGGGATAATGCGAAGTTCTTACAAAATTACAACCGAGTTTGTATTTGAGTAATTCAGCATCTGCAATCTGTGCGGAAGCAGGCATGGCATTGCCGACGTAAGGATAACTCTGATGACGGTTGAGTCCGCGTAATTTAATATGCTTACCGTTGAGATAAAAACCTTTTCTTGTAAACGAGCAAGTTCTGAATCCGAATCTCGTTTCGGTTTCATCGTCAGCAAAATTAACCTTTAATGTATACAAGACGGGTTTTTCTGTTGTCCATAAATCAACACCGGGCAATGACCATTTGACACGTATAACTTTTGCATTGTCAACATTGCAGACTTTTTCAGAAACCGTTTTTCCGTCGCGGAACAATGAAAGTTTCAACGCACCGCAGGTCATTTGTGACAGCGTGATATCTGCGAGCAACGTCTTTTTCGGTGCAAGAACTTCAGGCGTTCTTACGAACACGTTTTCAATATGAATATCATCCAGAATTTCAATGGATACTTCACGGTAAATACCGCCGTAAACGAGATAGTCAACCACTCTGCCGAACGGAGGAATCTCAGGTCTTTCTGTTGAATCAAGACGAACGGCAACAATATTCTTTTTCTTGTTGATAAGATTTGTAATGTCTATCTTGAAAGGGGTATAGGCATCTTTGTGAGCACCTGCAAATTTGCCGTTTATAAATACCTCTGCAAAGTTTGCGGCACCCTCAAAACAGATGAACACTTTTTTATCGGGAAGATATGCTTCTTCCGGTAATTTGAAGGATTTGCGGTAGCAACTTACAAACTGAAATACGGATTCATCAAAATAGTTATAGGGGATTTCCTTGTTTGCATGGGGAATATCGACCGTCTCAAAAGCCGAATCGTCATAACTTGCAAGAAGCATTTCATCGGCACAGGATTCAGAGTATTTCCATCCGAAGTTCAGATCAATTGTTTTTCTCATAACTTCAACCTCCTGATTATTTTAATTAATTATAACTAAGAATAATTAATTTGTCAACTTTATCAATTTGAAATATAATAATTTGCTGTTGAAATGGAATCAGTGGTTTGATATAATATATTTAGTTCTATGAAAGGATTTACGCATTATGAAACAAAAACTTAAAATGTTGTTTGTTTTTGCCGCTGTAATTTGTCTTTCTTTCATTTTCTCGGCAGCCGCAAACGCAGATACCGTCATTACCGCTGAAGTGATACCTGAAACTTATGACAGCATTCGTGTTGATTTTCGTTGCGGTGCATCTTATATGACTTCCACTCAGTTTTATGTCAGTTTTGATGCAGATACTTTGAAATATGTTTCAGTTGAAACTATATCAGAAAAAGACGGTGATTTCGGAACTGCGAAACTCGTTGAAAACGGAAAACTTCTTGTCAGTTTCTTTGCTTCCGCACACGCTTTTAATAATGAAATGCTGACACTGCATTTTGATCTTATCAATCATAAAGCAACGTCTGATTTTGATTTTTCTTCTTCCTTTTTGAATCTTTACGTAAGTAAGGATAACAGCGGAGCAGATTCAGCCGTAACGGATGATGCGGAACTGATCTGGAATGTGTATGATATGATAGGTCTATCTCTTTCCGTTCCTGCCGATGCTTTGATTTATGATAAAGGAGAAGCAGCAACGCCGAATCTTGATGGCTTAACCATTTACGGAATGTGGCCGAATGAGCATCGAATACTTATACCTTCGGAAGTATGTACGATCGATACATCGCAATTCAACGGTAACAAGAACGGAATTTATAATATTACCGTTTCTTACAGAGGATTTAAGACGTCTTACAGTGTTGCGGTTGGAGTTCCGACACCCGAAAGTCTTCGCATTGAAAAGAATCCGAACAAGATGTCTTACAAGCAGGACAGCACCGAGGATTTTGATACGACCGGACTTGTTATCGTTGGGTACTATCCCGATCAAGGCGGTCTGTATGAAGTAATTGATTCTGATGAATATACAATCACGGGATTCGATACTTCTGCGGCACCGGGAAAACAAACGATTACGTTCTCATATTTCGGTGTTTCCGTTTCTCTTGATATTACGATTACTGAACATAATCCCGATAAGATCGTTATTGAAAAATTGCCCGATTCACTTACATATAAGCAAAATGCTACCGACAGTATATCTTTGGATGGTATCGTCGTGAAGGCTCATTTTGACGGTGGTAAAGAGATCAGAACTCTGAATATAAACGATCTAACCGTTTCGGGTTTCAATCCCTCTGCTGAACCCGGCAAGCAGACCATTACGATCACTTACAGAAAGCAGAAAGCAACGTTTGATATTACACTTGAATCTGCGATTGAAAAACCTGTTAAGATTGAAATTGTATCAAAGCCTATTCAACTTACATACGTGCAGAATTCCAAGGAAACTTTTGTTTCAACCGGACTCAAAGTGAACGCGGTTTATGCAGACGGCAGAGAGGAACTTATTCGTATTAATGATCTGAAGATCGAAGGTTTTAATACAAAATCTGCGGTCGGAACGCAGACAATCACCGTCCGGTATTATAATTGCAGTGATACATTTGAGATTCGGATTGAGGCTCCGACAGGTCAAGATATACCAAGAAAAATTGAAATTACAAAATTGCCGGACAAGCTCAGCTATGAACAGGGGACGACAGAGAAGTTTGATTTGGCCGGTATGCAGGCTGTTGCTATATTTGAAGATGAAAACGGTAAGAAACGAGAAGAAACGGTTGTGCTTTCAGATGTTAAGGTAGAAGACTTCAATACCGAAACATTAGGATGGTTGCCTGTTTATATTTCATATAAAGGGTGTATGACTGTCATTACGGTCAACATTGTTGAAGCTACCGTAAAATATATGCTCGGAGATGTTAATAACGACGGAGACATCGGCACTGCGGATGCAAGACTTGCACTTCGTATGGCTGTAGGCCTTGATGAAAAAACTCCCGATAAAGTCCTGGCTGCCGATATCAATAAGAATGAACTTGTTGAAACCTCAGATGCAAGAATGATTTTGCGAGCAGCGGTAGGTCTTGAGGATCTCAGTAAAAAATAATTCAATACTGAAAAATGGGTTGCCTGTGCAGCCCATTTTTTAGTTGTATTTATTTGTCGCGGTGATTCCAAACAGCTCTGATAAATTGTTTGACTTGCCGATCGTCATATTTGTGTGGATCGTAAAAAAAGCAGTTGCAAGATTCTGCAACTGCTTTGGTTGTAATTGAATTGTTATTGGATAATTTCTTTGATGCCTGCAGCAAGACCTGCGACAGATTGAAGCTGTGAGGGGATAATGATCTTTGTTGCCTGACCGTCGGCAGCTTTCTCAAAGGCTTCAAGGCTTTTGATCGTAAGCACCGCTTCTCCGGGATTTGCGGCATTCAGAAGTTCAATACCTTTTGCCGTTGCTTCCTGAATACGAAGAATCGCCTCTGCTTCACCTTCCGCTTCTCGAATCTTTGATTCCTTTACCGCCTCAGCACGAAGGATGGCGGCCTGTTTTTCAGCTTCTGCTCCGAGGATCATAGCTTCTTTTGCACCTTCTGCAACGAGAACGGCACTTGCTTTTTCACCTTCAGCACGCAGAATGGCTTCACGGCGTTCACGTTCAGCTTTCATCTGCTTTTCCATCGCATCCTGGATTTCCTTGGGCGGGAAAATGTTTTTGAGTTCAACACGGTTGACTTTGATTCCCCACGGATCGGTTGCTTCATCAAGAATCACTCTGATTTTTGAGTTGATGGTATCTCGGGATGTAAGCGTGTGGTCAAGTTCCATTTCACCGATGATATTACGCAGAGTGGTAGCTGTCAGGGTTTCCATAGCTGCCATAGGCTGCTCTACACCGTACGCATACAGCTTGGGATCCGTAATCTGGAAATACACGACGGTATCGATCTGCATAGTAACATTATCCTTGGTGATAACCGGCTGAGGGGGATAATCCAGCACCTGCTCCTTCAGGCTGACACGCTTGGCCACCCGATCAATAAAGGGGATCTTAATGTGCAGACCTACGCCCCAAACATCCTGGAACGCGCCCAAACGCTCAATGACATATGCCCGGGACTGCTGCACCACAACGATATTGCGGATCACAATGATCAGCAACAAAACTACAACAATTGCAATCAAAATAGGACCCATAATCAAACCTCCACTTCTTTCTTTACCGTTTCA
>JAZNRU010000043.1:0-39607 GCA_045590895.1 Acutalibacteraceae bacterium | reverse complement strand
AGCGCATTTACAGTATGACCCTGGACGGCCTCGGAACGGAGCAGATCGCGGCACAGCTTGAAAGGGATGGAATACTTACTCCTGCTGCCTATTGGGTACACAAAGGTGTAAAACGTACAGGAAAGAAAAAGGAGCTTCCTCCGACAAGATGGAACAGCTCGACTATCACCAAAATTCTTTCCCTTCAAGAATACTGCGGCGATATCCTCAATTTCAAAACCTACTCCAAATCTTATAAGAATAAGAAACGTATCAACAATGACCGTGAGAATTGGGTTGTTTTCAAAGACGTACACGAACCGATCATTGATCGTGCCGTGTGGGAGCAGGTACAGCAGAAAAGAGGAACGAGGCGCAGACGGAGTACCAACGATGGAGAGAAAAATATGTTTTCGGGTCTTTTGGTTTGTGCCGACTGCGGAAACAACCTCCATTACCATTTCAATCAAGGCAATCCTGAGATCAAGTATTTCAACTGTTCCAACTACAAGGGCAACAGAGGGACTTGTACCTCTACCCATTATGTCCGTGTGGATTTCTTGGAGCAGGTGGTACTTGGTGAGATCAAACGGCTAACGAAGTTTGCAAGCCATTATGAGGATGATTTCGTGAAGGCCGTCATGGGCAGCTCTCAACAAAGTGTGGCACTTGACCGTAAGCTCAAAGAAAAAGAGCTTGCAGCCTTGCAAGCCCGTGATGAAGAATTGGACGGATTGTTTGAGCGTATCTATGAGGACAATGTTTCGGGTAAGCTCTCCGATGATCGCTTTTCCAAAATGTCAAGACGATATGAGGAAGAACAAAAGGAGATATCCGAGAGAATAAAGACCCTCCGCGCTGAAATGGATAAATTGAGCAGCAAAGCCGTAACAGCGGATATGTTCATTTCCACCGTCCGCAAATACACCAGGGCAAAGGCATTAACGCCGCGTATGCTGAACGAACTGATCGACCGCATAGAGGTCCATCAGGCGGAGAAGATCGACGGTGAATGGGTACAGCACCTCACCATTCATTACAACTGTGTGGGTGCGATCTTCATTCCCGAAGTGTTCCCGCTGCCTGTGCCCGAGGTATCCGTTAATACAAGAAAGGGCGTAGTCGTAAACTACGCACCTTGCCAGATCGCTATATAAAGAAAGCGAGTGTTCCACAACATTTCAAATGCTGTAAGAACACTCGCCATGGTCGGAGTGACGGGACTTGAACCCATGGCCTCTTGGTCCCGAACCAAGCGCGATACCAAACTTCGCCACACCCCGCTATTTAAGTGTAGCAGTATTATATACCAATTCTTTTGCAAAATCAAGAGGGAATTTGAAAAAATGCAGGTCTTTTTTTGTCCGTTTATTGAAAAAGAACAATCCGGAAGTGTTTGTGCGAGTTTCGCTTGTATAAAAATGCGTTGACGGTGCGGGTGTGTTGTGGCATAATGAAATATACAGAACTTCGGAAAGGATTGCGACTATGAATAACAGGGAATGGTTCAAACAGGCAAAATACGGCATGATGGCACACTGGGGGCTGTATTCGGTGCTCGGCGGTGAATACAAAGGCCGCCGCGTGCGTGATTACGCGGAATGGATCCAGAGCTGGCTTGCGATCCCCAACGCCGAGTACGAAAAACTGGCGGGTGTGTTTAATCCGATTTATTTTGATGCGGATGCGTGGATCCGTCTTGCCAAAGAATGCGGAATGCAGTATTTCGTGTTCACGTCCAAACACCACGACGGTTTTGCCATGTTTCATTCCAAGGTTGACCGTTACAATGTCGTCGATGCCACGCCGTTCGGCAGGGACGTGGTTGCCGAACTCGGCGAAGCGTGCTATAAGCACGGGCTGAAATTCGGACTTTACTATTCGCAGGAACTGGACTGGCACCATCCGCACGGCGGCGGATACGATAATTTTGCAGGTTGTTCGGGTGTTTCGTGGGACAACAGCTGGGATTATCCAGACCGCAGTGCGAAAGATTTTTCAGTCTGTTTTGAGGAAAAGATCAAACCGCAGGTGCAGGAAATTCTGACCCGGTACGGGGATCTTTGCCTTATATGGTTTGACGTGCCGCACACCATTACCCCTGCACAGAGCCTGGAACTGAATGAACTTGTCAAGCACTATCAGCCCGATTGTTTAATCAATTCCCGCATCGGCAACGGCGCGTACGATTACGTGTCGCTGGGGGATAACGAATATCCGACCTCGTTTCGGGTGGATACACACGCCGATCCGAACAGTCTGGACGGTATGAAGTATTCTCCCTACGGTCTGTACGAGACCGCAGGCACGATGAACGGTTCGTGGGGATATAAGTATTACGATCAGAACTGGATCACCGCCGACGAGATCATTGCCCGCAGAACGAAACTCAACGAACTTGGCATCAACTACCTGTTGAACGTCGGTCCCGATGCCTTGGGCAGGATCCCGTCCTTTTGCGAAGAAGCACTGCGTGAGGCGGCGGATGCGGAAAATCAGTAATCGATATATTTTTCCGGTGGGTTGGTTATTTTTCTTTAAGGGATTCGCCCACTTTAATGATTTCTTCTTTGTCAAGCTGACCGTAAACGGTAACGGTGATCTTATTTCCGGTGATAATAAGCGTTGAATACGGGATTCCTTCGTTTTCGTCCGAAATAAGGTATGCTTCTTTTCCCGCAACGCTGATTTTTTCAACGTTGTTCGGATTATCGTCCGTGTGAACCGCCAGTCCGTCATTCAGAGAAATATAAATATCGTAGGTACGGTTTTCTTTTGCATTTTCGTATTTGCAACCGACGGCCTCGTATTCATTATATTGTTCTTTCAGTATGAAGCCTTGCGGGGTATACTCTGCATATACGTTTTCGTAATGGATGAAATCATCGGAAGTTACATCACCTGAAATAAAATGGAATTTGATATGATTTTCGTAAAACTCCGTTACTGCATTGGTGAATGCGGCTCTGGCTTGCGGGCTTGTCATAACAAGCGAAAAAACACTTATGCACAGTGCAAGCGTTATAACGGCGGCTTTTACAAAAGTATTCCTGAAAACGGATACGTTCAATTTATTTTTATCAATGGAAAGGATAAGTTTGTTCATTTTTTCTTCAAAGTCCGTACTGAAGGAATGGTTGATCTCACTGTCATCGGGCAATGAAGAAATCTCACGGTTTTTTACTTTTATCAATGCTGCAACTACTATCGCATCACTTGTTTTCATTGCTGAGCACTCCTTTCATGAGTTTTTTCAGTATCGTTCTGCCGCGTTTTACCTGCTGATGAACGGTGCCGGGTTTTCTTCCCAAAAGAATTGCGATTTCCTTTTCCGTCATTTGTTCCGCGAGCAGAAGATACAGAACATCTCTGTATGTTTCGGGCATTTGTTTCAGAATATTTACTACCAGCTCCTCGGTTTCTACGGCTTCGTAAAGGGAACTGCTTTCTTTGTCGCTGACATCATAAAGGTCGTCAATATTTGCTTCATTCAACCCTTTTCTTTGCCGCAACATATCAATGGCGGCATTTTTAGAAGCGGTAATGACGTAAGCAAGCGTTTTTGCAGATTCAACATCGCTTATTTTTTTTATATTTTTTGCAATGCCGATGAAAGCGTTGTGTACCGCGTCTTCCGCAAGATATGCATCGGATAAAACGGAATTTGCGGCATACCACATTTTCTTACTGTACAGAACATAGAGTTTTTCAAGCTTGGTTTTGTTATCATCTTCTTCTATAAGAGCAGAATAAAAGAATAACATCATTTGCACCTGCCTGTGTTTTTTGGACGTTCATAATGATAAACGAATATTTTTTGCAAAAACTTACATCTTTGTAAGTTTTTTTGCTTTTTATCCGTTTATAGTTGTGAGAGCCCTCGGACGTTCAATTCATTATAACACATATTTGCCTGTTTTTTTAGAGGTGTACTCTGATTGACGTTGAAAGGACGGTTTTATTGACTATGGTATTGTATGCTTTCAAAAGAAAAAAAGGAGAAGACAGCATGAAAAGAACAAATAAAATACTGTGTTTGCTGACGGCGGCAACGATACTTTTCGGAACGTTTTCCCTCGGTGTTTTCGCAACGGTCGTAACGGCGGAAACTTCCGTTGAGAACGGAATATATGAAAAGGGAAAAAACTATGACGTAAACGGAGTGAATTACGCAATTGAAGAAAACGGCTGTGTGACGGTGAACGGAGCCGCCGCGGAAGGCGTGCCCGAACGGGTGGAGATCCTTTCGGGATTGGGAGAATTTACGGTCACTTCAATCGGTATCGGTGCTTTTTATAAGTGCGAAAACATCAAAGAGGTTATAATTCCAGAATCGGTGACGGTCATTGAGAATCTTGCGTTTGAATATTCGGGCCTGACTGATATTGTAATCAAGGGTAGCCACGTGAATATACGCACGCGGTTCAACGGAACGCCGTACAGAAATGACGCGGAGCATTGGATAGAAGACAACATGACAGATGACGTGTTCGTTGTTTGCGGTTATGCGGTACAGGCGTTCGTCGTGGGTGAATTCGTGCTCGGTGCGGACATTGTCGGCATCGGTGAAAAATGCTTTCAATACGGAAATAACGGACTTGTTAAACTGACGGTATTAAATCCCGACTGCTATATTCCCGATACGGAAAATCTGTTTCCCTCCCACACGGTGCTCTGCGGCTACAGAGGCTCAACGGCAGAACAGTACGCACAGCGTTATAACTACTCTTTCACGGCGATCTGCGATTGTGAGGATACGGTTTTCGTGCCTGCAACAAACTCCTTCTGCGACGGCACGGTAGGCTACGGCGAAGGGTATTGGTGTGAACGTTGCAAGGCTTACGTATCGGGCGGTGCCGTTGATACGACTTTTTCACATTCGGATGCGGATGCGGACGGCGTATGCGATCTGTGTGCAAAAAGCACAGATGCACAGATCTTAAATGCAGGCCAATGCGGTGAGCAGGCGGTCTGGTGTGTCAGCGGTGACGGTGTGCTTCGCATCAGCGGCAGGGGAGACGTTTATGCGTATTCCGTGACACAGCATGAACCGTGGTATGCTTATAAGGATGAAATAAAGGCTTTTGTCGCCGATGACGGAATCAAGAGGCTCAACGGAATCTCTTTCAAGGATTATGCGGCTCTTGAATCGGCTGTGATGGCAGATTCGGTTTCGTCAATTCCGAAATGTTTTGAAAACTGTACGGCTCTGAAAAACGTTCATTTTCCGAAATCGATCCGCAGTATTCATTCCTGTTGTTTTTGGAAATGCACTGCACTTGAAAGCGTTTATATTCCGAAAAACGTAACGATGATCGATAACCATGCATTTTATAAATGTACGAATCTCTCTGAAATCGATTTTGAAACGGGCTACGTCCGCATCGGCTACTATGCTTTTTACGGCACGGCGGCTTACAATAACCCCGACAACGTAAAAAACGGCTTCCTTTATATTGACAACTGCCTTATAAAAGAGATCACACAGGGAGCAACTTCTCTTGTGCTCGGTGAAGAAATAACAAGTATCGCAGCCGGGTGGAAATCTAAACTCGACTCGCAGGTCACGGAGTTAGCCGTATACAATCCCGATTGCGTTTTTCCGTCGGACGATTCAGCCGTTTGTGCAAGCGATACGTTAAAAGGATTTGAAGGCTCAACGGCACAGGCTTACAGACAGACATTCGGCGGCAATTTTGAATATCTTGCACCGCATACACACACGGAAGTCATAGATAAACCTGCGATCATGCCGACACAGACACAGCCTGGCTATACCCATCTGAGCCATTGTTCCGTATGCGGAGAAAAACTGAGTGAACGGCAGGTCGTTTCGCCCGATGAATTTGATATTACGTATCATAACGGTGTCATAACGGCAAATAAAAAGCAGGCGGCAACACCCGACGCCGACGGTGCGGACATAGCCGTTACCTTTGCAGTCCGAAATAATGTCTGCATGAGCAGCATAAGCCAAACCGTTATTTACAAGGTCGGCGAGGTGAAACTTACGGCAACGGAGTTCGTTTATAACGGCAAAGTGCAGAAACCGGAGGTTTCTGTCAAAAACAGCAAGGGCGAGCCGCTGGTGAACGGTACGGATTACGTTCTTACCTATCCGACAAATGCAAAGTATTGCGGCGGATACAGTGTAAAGATCGATTTTATCGGTAACTATGCAGGCACGAAAACACTTGATTACAGGATCTTTATCGAAGCGGTCTGCCCGCAGGTTACGTCTTTTTCCGATGAAAGCGTTATGCTCGTCTGGACAAAAGGCCATTCGGATCTTGTTTACCGCGTGTATGCGGCGGATGAAAACGGAACGCTGACGAAGATCGCCGATACAAAAAACGGCAGTTGTGAAATCGATGCACTCAATGCGGGAACGCAATACCGTTTTCTGGTGCGCGCTTACGTGACGGACGGAAACGGGAATACTTACTGGGGTGAAACGGGAAACATTCTGGTCTGCAACACAGCTTCCCGAAACGTAAGTAACAGTGTGTTTAACTTGTTTATGAATCTTATTGCAAGGCTAAAGTACGTTCTTCAAGTCTTATTCGTGACGAAATAAGGGAAAGGAAGAAAACGTATGAACTTTAGCATATCAAAAGAGAGACTGTCGGAAGACATCCGAACCATGAATTCTTTCGGCAGCAGACTGACAGGAAGTAAGGGGCACAATGATTTTATCAGGTGGCTCAAAGATGAGATTGCGGGAATGGATATTCCCACGTTCAGCGATCCTTTCTATTTTTCACGTTGGGAAGAAAAGAATGCGGAAATTGAAATCATGGACGGTGAGGACAGGATCGGCATTCCCGTTTCTTCGGCGTATCCCTATTCGGGGCAAACGGATGAAAACGGCATAACCGAAGAACTCGTGTATGTGAGGAGCATAAAAGACATTCCGAAAGCAAACGGTAGAATTGCCGTGTTTGATGTATCAAACATAAATTTTTTACCGAGTGAAATTGCTTTTGATAAGCGGTCAAGTTATCCCGAAGACGTTGTGCTTGAAAAGAAATACGAGGGCCCCGTTATAACGAGTTTCGTGCAATGCTTTTACGGCGTTGTTTCAAAACTTTCAAAGGCAAAAGCGGTGATTCTGATATGGAAAGGTCTGCACGATGCCTGTGTGAAAGGTCAGTATTTGTCTTTCATTTCGGGGTATCAGAATATGCCGATGCTATGGGTCAACGAAACCGACGGAAGGAAAGTTGTTGAAGCGGCAAAAATGCAAAAAAAAGCAAGGTTCGTTCTTGAAGCACAAACGGAAGAACACGCTTTCACGGAAAGTTTTTACTGTATCATCGAGGGGAAAAATAAGAAAGAAAACGTGATCGTAAACACGCATACGGACGGAACGAACTGTGTGGAGGAGAACGGTCCCGTAGCATTGTTGGAACTGATGAGGAATATGAAAGAATGCGTACCCGAAAGAACGCATATCTTTGTTTTTACTACGGGACATTTCCGTTTGCCGTATTTCAAGGATAACAGAACAGGCGGATTTCAGTCCTGTTCACGCTGGCTTGCAGGTCACAGGGAACTTTGGGACGGCAAAGGGGATCACTTCAAATGCATTGCCGATCTTACGCTTGAGCATCTCGGTTGCAGGGAATGGCGTGAGGTTGACGGTGAATATAAATACACGGGAAAGCCTGAAGTTGAACTTGTTTATACAGGCAATGCGTTTGTTGACAAGCTTTATATTGATACGGTAAAGGACAGAAAGACCGTTCGTACAATGACCCTCAGAGGCCATAATGCACTGCATTTCGGAGAAGGGCAGAACTTTTTTACAATGGGTATCCCCGAGATCAGTCTTGTTCCCGCCCCGTATTATCTCTGCGTTGTCAGCGACAGTCATGAAACGGAAAAATTTGATATTGATCTGATGGTTGAACAGACCGAAACTTTTGCAAGGTTGATCGAAAAGATAGAAAACATATCCGCCAAAGAGATCGGCAGGAGTGATTTCTATTCGATACTGAAAGCAAAAAGCGTTTCGGGCGGATATGACTTGAGCATGAAAGGATTTAAGGAGAAACTTTTATCCGTAATCAAAAGTTGCATTTGAAACAGAGAGAGTGTGTAAATCATAATTTATCTGATTTTGCAACGCCCCGGCTTTCCGTGAAACACAAAATGTTATTCTCTTGACAATTTCCGTTTTTCTTATATAATGGAAGTAGTTTTTTCAGGAGGGTAAGGTATGAAAAAGAAGATCGAACTTGATATCGGTAAAAAGGTGTTTCCGCTGATTCTCATGGTACTGGGCATCGGATTGATGCTTGCAACGTGGATCGCACGTCTGAATATCGTTGCGGTGGTCTGCGTGGCGTTTAACTGCATCATGGCTGCCGTAATCACGCTGAGCCTTATTATCAAGAAAAAAGTATACGCTCCGATGGTGTTTGCGTATGCGGCCGCAAGCATCGGTGTGGCGGTCTATTACATCATCTGGGGTGCGGATGCCGGTTTCGGTGCGTTCACCTCGGGACTTGCGGGTTTTGCTTCTGCGGAACATCCCCTTCTGACGGGAGAGGGCAGTTTCTTTACCCGACTTTTGGGCAACATTCTGCTTGTTCTTCCCACGGGCATTTCCCTTTGGGGCTTGTTCTTCGTTGCCAAGGCAAAGATCAATAAGGACGGACTCAAAAAAGCCCTTGCGGCGTTGATGAGCGTGCTTCTGCTGGGTACGAGCGTGTGTTACGTTCTGTTTATGAACCTGCGTTCGAAACCCAATACACAGCGTTTGTGGGACGGTCATGACGATTATCTCAACGGTGTGGATAAAAATGCAGACGGCGAATCTCCCAACGTACTGTTCATTCTCATGGATGACCTCGGCTACGGTGACGTATCGCTCAACGGTGCCATTTACGACACGCCCAACATCGATTCCATCGGTGAAAACGGCTTGAATCTTACCAATTTCTATTCTGCATATTCCGTGTGTTCTCCCGCCCGTTTTGCCGCACTCACAGGCAGATATCCTTACCGCGGCTATGCGGACAACGTCATTTATCCCACCGTGGACACGCTTACACCCTTTGCACAGACGAGAATTTTCAACTCCATTGAAATGGGTAACAATGCGGACGGTATGCTCGGGGATGAGATCACGATTGCCGAAACGTTCCAAGCAGCAGGCTATGCCACGGGTTGCTTCGGCAAGTGGCATCTGGGTGATTACGGCGAATACCTGCCCACCAACCAGGGCTTTGACTACTTCTACGGCAGTCACCACGTCAACGACATGACACCGTTCTATCACGTGACGGAAGAAAACGGCGAATGGGAGATCGTACACGGTACGGACGAACTCAAGGATCAGAGCATGGCTACGCAGTGGATCCACGAGGAGATCACGGAATGGATCACCGAACAGGCGGAATCCGACACACCGTTCTTTGCCTATTACGCTTCTCCGTGGCCGCACGCACCCGTGTATGCAGGTGACGATTTTGACGGCACTTCGGGTATGGGTACATACGTGGACTGCGTGACGGAATTTGACCACTATCTCGGTCTGTTGTTTGAAACGATGGAAGAAGCAGGCGTGCTTGAAAATACGGTCATCGTATTCACCAGCGACAACGGCCCTGCACTGGAAGGCTCCGTGGGTGATCTTCGCGGCGGCAAATATCTTGCTTACGAAGGCGGTCAGAAAGTGCCCTTTATGATCCGTTGGGACAATGCCGACGGTGCTTTGGGTGAGATCGGTACCGAACGCGAAAGCAGTGCTGTGCTGGTTGACCTGTACCCGACACTCGTTGAGCTGTGCGGTATTACGGGCAACAACGGACAGGAAAATTACCTGCCGACCGACCGTGTCATTGACGGCGTTTCCATGGCACAATTGCTCAAGGACGATACCGTTCTTCATACGGAAGAACATCCCATTCTGCACATGAAACGCGAAGTCGTGAAAGCGGTGCAGTACACCGTTCCCACCGAAGAAGTGGCGACCATGTATCCCGACTACGATTTTGACGTGCTGAATGAGGATTACGTTACGTTCAAATATTTTGAAAAGATTCAGAACGACAATTCCGCTTTCTGGGATAAAAACCGCAAGAACTGGTTGCACATTCTGACCGACGACTATGCGGAAAACTACAACCGCACCTCCGTTTATCCCGAAATTGCAGAGCAGCTCAAAGAAAAACTGCATGAAATTACGGATAATTTCAAGAATAACAGACGCGGAATCATAGAATAAAAAAACGAGGGGCTGTTGCATTTAGCACAGCCCCTTTTTACAAAGGAGGGCTTTTATGCCGCCGCTTTCACTGATGATAAAACCCGCTTCATCCCTTTGCAATCTGTCCTGTGAATACTGTTTTTACCGTGATGTTTCCGAACACCGCGAACATCTCGGTTTCGGCATCATGCAAAAGGACGTTGCGGAAGTGCTTATTCAAAAAGCTCTCGAATACGCAAACGGAGATACGGTTGCCTTTGCTTTTCAGGGCGGTGAACCGACCTTGGCCGGCTTGGATTTTTTCCGCTTTTTTGTTGCGGAAGCCAAGCGTATGAACACGAAAAAAAGCAAGATCTTTTACTCCATGCAGACCAACGGAACGGTCATTGACGGTGAATGGGCACAGTTTCTGCATGACAATGCGTTTTTGGTGGGCTTAAGTCTGGACGGGGATTTTGACGGCAACAAATTCCGCAAACGTCCCGACGGACAGAATGCGTTTTACAAGATCCTCACAACGGCACAACTGCTGAAAAAACACAATGTTGAATTCAACATTCTTACGGTGCTGACGGGCTTTTGTGCCGACAACGCAGAACGCATTTATAAATATTTCCGATCCAAGGATTTTCGCTATCTGCAGTTCATTCCCTGTCTGCGGCCGTTTGATTCAAGTGAACAAAGCGAATTGTATATGACCGCCGATCAGTACGCCGATTTTCTCATCCGTGTGTTCAATCTCTACGTCAAGGATTACGTGCGGCACGATTACGTCAGCGTGCGGCAGTTTGACAACTGGGTGCGGTCCTATCTCGGTCACCCGACCGAACAGTGCGGCATCATGGGGCACTGCACGCATCAGTTTGTGTCCGAAGCCAACGGCAATATTTATCCGTGTGACTTTTACTGCACGGACAGGTACTTTTTAGGCAATATCATGAAGACCGATTTTTCCGCCATGGAAAAAAGCGAAACCGCAAAAAACTTTATCCGTGAAAGCCTTCAAGTACCCGAACGGTGCAGAAAATGCGACGTTTACGGCATCTGCAGGGCAGGCGGTTGCAAACGCACACAGCAAAGTGAGGACTATTGCAAAGCGTATAAACGCTTTTTCCATGCGTGTTTGCCGCTGTTCAGGGTGTTTGTCAATGAAGAAAGAAGGTAAATTATGATTTATGTGCATAAATCATAATTTAAGTGCTAAGTTCTAAGTGCTAAACGCTAAACGACTGAAACAGTAAGTTTTACTGTCATTTGCAGTGAAACTGACAAAAAAGAACGATAAAACGTAGAGTATAAACGAAAAAACAAACAAATTGTTTTCGCCCGTTTAGCGTTTAGCGTTTTGCGTTTAGAACTTGTAAATCATAATTTACAGACCGATTGCCTCACCGACCGTCTTTTTTTACCGCACCGATTGCAAGACCGATTCAAGACCGCAACGCCCGATACCAAAGGCTTCGCGGGCTGTCGTTCAAGACACTTTGGTATACCGTTTGCAATACAGCACCCGTTTTTTCAGTATACCGATTGTAACACCGTACATACTATATATATAGAAAGAATGTTTAAAGAAAGTATGTAAGAAAGAGAGAGAGAAGAAGAATACGCGCACGCAAAATAAAGGAGCGAAGAAAAAAACGGCTTTTTGTTTCGTTGTGTGTGCGTACATAGCAAAAGAAAAAAGGAATGTACCGTTTTGACAGTACGTTCCTTTTTTGCGTTTAATATGATCCTTGTTTGAATGCACCGATCATTTCCCGTGTCAGGGAAACGCCGTCATCCTCAAAGTCGATCTCCTCGGGTGAAAACCACCGTGCGGTCTGCAATTCGTCGTTGTCGACCGTAAGGGTTGCATCTCCCTCGACTTCGCAGAGAAAGCCGAACAGCAGGGAAGATGACCGTCCCCACGGCTGTGATTTGTAGTATCTGAGATTTTTCACTTTCAGCCCGACTTCTTCCATGACTTCGCGGTGTACGGTTTCTTCCACCGTTTCACCGATCTCGCAGAAACCTGCCACCAACGCCCAATGGGCGTAACCGCGGTTGTATTTTGTAAGGCAGATCTTGCCGTCGTGCAGGATGCCGACGATCACCGCGGGACATATTTTCGGATACACGGTGTTGCCGCAATCGCACACCACGGCACGCTCTTTGTGGCTGTGGTGCATTTTTTGTCCGCAACGGCCGCAAAAACGGTTGTCGGCATACCACTTTTGCAAATGATAGCCCGTAACGGCGGCAAATGCCGTTTCACGGTTCGTGCAGTTTGCAAGCGTGCGTGCGTTTTGGAAAGCGTAACGGTCGGATTCTTCGGCTTCACCGCCGAAATACCTCGTGTTTCCCACCGAAAACAGATAGTGCCCGACGTTTGCGATCTCTGTGACCGTCGGAAAGGTGACCGTGCCGTCCGCGGCGATACTGCTCAGCACCGCATCACGTGCAATGCAGATCACAAAGTCATCTGCTTCGGGAGAAATCGGTGTGTATTGGTTGTAAAAAGGGGAGTTGAGTTCTTGTATCATGCGTTTTGTCCTTTGTTCGCACGGTGCGTCAGTTTTGTTTGATGTGTGCAGAAAAAAGATCGATCAAATATACTCATTCAGACACCTGCCGCCTGTTTTACCAGTTCAATGTATTCCTGCATGGATATTTTGCCGTTTAACAGCAATTCACACCATTCGATGTGTTGCTGTGAAACGTGAAAACCCTCCATTTCAACGGAGGCTTGT
The DNA here is from genome assembly GCA_045590895.1 of Acutalibacteraceae bacterium. Classification (GTDB taxonomy): domain Bacteria; phylum Bacillota; class Clostridia; order Oscillospirales; family Acutalibacteraceae; genus RUG806. Next base: position 26,680 of record JAZNRU010000043.1, on the reverse strand, counting down.
GAGATTTTCATTGCTTTTTCGTTTGAGATAAAAGACATACGTATCACCCTAATACAGTATACCATTGTTTTATTTCATTTTCAAGCATCTGTTATGTGTTTGCAATGCACAGCCTCATGCAAAAGTTCTTGCATGAGGCTGTATGTATCATACCAGTTTTGTAAACATTGTAAGTATCCGTTTGACGCAGAGTTCCAGTTCTGCACGGGTGAGTTCGCCTGCTTCGTAGGCGGCTTTGAGTTCGTCGGGATAGCCGCAGTGCATCTTCATGTCGTTACCTGCTTTCACTTCGACCACGGGGCGGTTTTTGACACCCCAATCGGTCACGACCATGCCCCTGAAGCCCCATTCGTTGCGGAGAATTTCCGTGAGCAGTTCGTAACTTTCGCTGGTGTGCAGGCCGTTGATGAGGTTATAAGAGGACATCAGTGTCCACGGATCGCCCTCTTTGACACAGATCTCAAACGCTTTGAGATAAATTTCACGCAAAGCACGTTCGCTCAGGCGTGAATCGCAGGCAAAGCGGTTGGCTTCCTTGTTGTTGCAGGCAAACTGCTTGATCGACACCGCCGCTTTCTGCGACTGGATGCCGCGAACGGCTGCGGCGGCACACTTGCCTGCAAGAAGCGGATCTTCGGAATAGTATTCAAAATTCCTGCCGCAAAGCGGATCACGGTGGATGTTGAGGGCAGGGGCAAGCCACACGCCGATGTTGTTTTCACGCAGTTCCGCACCGCCGCCTGCACCCACCTGTTCAATGAGTTCCGTGTTCCACGTACAGGCGAGCAAGGTGGCACACGGCCATGCGGTTGTGGGAATGCCCGTTTCGGGCTCTAAACGCAGCCCTGCGGGGCCGTCTGCCGTGGGTATGGCAGGAATACTCAAGCGTTTCAAACCGCCGAAACAGCCCGTATTTGCGACGCCTGTGGGCGGTTGTCCGCCGACGAGGAACGCAAGTTCGTCGATCGTCAGTTGGGACACGAATTCGTCCATGGAAAGACCGTCGAGAACATCGTCGAATTTTGTTTCGTTTTCGGGAGCAACGGCACCGCTCGGCTTTACTTCACCGTAAAAATAGACGGGCTCTCCCTGCGGCAAGGCTTCAAAACTGCCGTCGGCACACATTCTCTGTTTGAGTCTGAACGGTCTGCACCAATTGTTGTACTGTGCGGTAACGGTATTCTCCTGTACGGTGTATACAAAATCTGCCTCTTGCGTGTCGCGTACGGACGTGCCGACATGGAACGTATATTCTCCCTTTTCAAGCACGTACGCACTCTTTTGCACCTTGCCAAGATCGTCAAAACTTGCCATGGCGGCAATGTCAAACGTCAGCAAGAGCGTTTGCGTTTCGTTCGGTTGCAGCCGTTTCGTCTTTCTGAATGCCGCCAACTGTTTGGCGGGTTTTCCCAGAAGTCCCTGCGGTGCGGTGTAATACACCTGTACGACTTCTTTTCCTGCAACCGTTCCCGTGTTGGTCACGTTGACGGTGACGACGAGCTTGCCGTTGTGGGCAAACACAAGCAGATCGGAAAGTGCAAAGGTGGTGTAGGACAGACCGAAACCGAAGGGATAGCGTACCTGTTCTTTGGCTCCGGGGATCGTTTCAAAATAGCGGTAGCCGACGTAAATATCGTCGGAATAATCCAGATGATCGAAGCATTCCCAAAAATCGTTTTTGGTGGGGAAGGCATCGTAGGATCTTGCGATCGTGTCGGCAAGTTTACCCGAAGGTGTTACGTCGCCGCACATCACGTCCGCGAGGGCACTGCCGCCTTCCATGCCGCCCTGCCATGCAAAGAGAACGGCTCCGATCTTACCGTTTTCGGCAAAGTATTCGCAGTCAATTGCGGCTCCCGAGTTGATGACGATGATGACCTTTTTGAACAGTGTACAGCAACGGTCGATAAGATTCTTTTCGAGGTCGGACAGGTAATAGTCACCTGCGATGGGACGTCTGTCCACGCCTTCCGCCGAAAAACGGCTGAGGGTGATGATCGCCGTGTCGGCATTTTGCGAAGCACCGACGATGAGTTCATCGGGCACTTCCGCTTCTTTGACGTGCATGGCGGCAAAGGTATCGTAGGTCATATCGTCGCGTTCGGTGCAGAATTCCATGTTGTTCACAATGTCCCAACGGGCGTTGATCTGCTCGGGCGTGAGCACGTTCACGCTTTCGGCTTTCACGTAATCCTTGTAAAATTCAACGAGGGGTTTGTAGATATAGACCTTATCCTGCTGTTCTTTCTGCGAGAAACCGTCGTAAATATTGCGGATATACGGGCAGTGTACGTCACCGCTTCCGCCGCCGCCTTTGATGTATTCAATGGTGGCTTTTCCGAACAGGGCAATGCGTTCTCCCTGTTGCAGAGGGAGTGCGTGATCCTCGTTTTTGAGCAGAACGATGCCTTCGGTGGCGGCTTTTTTGGAAAGGGCAATGTGTGTGTCGGATGCCGTTACCCGTCTGCCGTCGGGTCCCAGAGGCAGGCAGGGCTGGTATCTGAATCGGTTGAAACGGTCGACCATAATAAATCTCCTTTTATTTCTGATTCTGTATTCTTGCGAATGCCAGCATTTGTTTGCGTGATGCAACGCCGAGTTTACCGTAAATGTTTTTGTTGTGGTATTTCAGCGTATTCTCTTTGATGTTGAGTTTTTCGAGGATCTCTTTCGTGCTGTTGCCTTCCACATACAGATCGTAAACGGTGCGTTCGGTCGGTGTCAGGCGGCAAAGCCCGTCACGGAAAGCGGCAATTTGTTCGTCTGAAAATTCAGCAACCATTTGTTCCGTTGGTATGTTTTCCGTCGGAGCCGTCGTATTTTCCGCTTCGCACGGTTCGGTTTCAGCGGTCTGCGGCGGCTGTTGCGAGAGCAGTAATTTTTCCTTTTCCTGCAGGAGTAAAAACAGGAACAGCAAAAACAGTTCGCTGACAACGTAAGACACGGACAGCAGTTCCACGGACAGATGAATAAACTGTTCGGTGAGCCATACGCAGATGTTGATGCCCACCGCCGCGGTGAGGATGATCGCATGAATGGGGGAATCGATCTTTTTGCGGATGACGGAATATGCAATGGTGACGAGCATGGCAGAGAAATAACCGACCAGATAAAACAGATACAGGATGTGCAACGGTCCGTAGATCTTTTGCAGGGAAGAAACGCCGTTTTCGGTGATCAACTGCACTTGTTTGTAATAAATATCAAGATATCCGGGGCTTGCGGCAATTAAAAATATCACCAGTGCGAGGGCAATGAGAATGCCGGGCAAGGCTTTTTTATATCGGATCCTGCACACATCGAGAATGCTCATGAACATCGACAGCGGCAGACAGACAGAGCCTAAATAGGATATGCGGTTGGCAAGCAACGCTTCTTCGAGTGTGGACGATACGGCAAGGGCAAGATAGCCTGCGTTCACAACCATGACCGCCGAAAACAGCAGGATCATCCAACCGTCTTTTTTGCGTACACAGCGGCAATAGGCTCCGAGCAGTGCAAGGGAAAGCAAGGCACAGACGATATACAGCACCGTTATATCTGCCGTGTGACTGCCGTAAGCGGAACAGCCGCCGAGCGAAAGCGGCAACGCTGAAAGCAGAAATATAAAAAACAGGGATCGTTTCATTTTCGGACTCCTTTGTATGCAAAAAGGTAACTTCCCACCCTTTTTCCCACCCTTTTTTTGCGGAAAATAAAGAAAAAACAGGGTAAAAGTGTGGGGATTTTTATTTTTTTTCTTTGTATAATAGAATTGCAAAAAAATATGTTTGTTGCAGTTATTTTTTGACCGTGTATTTTTAAATTTTAATTTGATGTGAACAATACGTTCAGTTTATCAAATTTTAATGCACAGGTCAAGTATAAAAAAGCGGCAAACGAATGCAAAAACAGCAAAGGAGTTCAGAAAAATGAAGAACAAAAGGCAAATGAAAAAAATGTGCAGCATGCTTTTGTGTTTGGTGCTGGTCATGAATATCTTTGTCGGGGCGATGCTTACGGTCAGTGCGGTAACGCAGATCACCGCAGTCAGTATATCGGGAATCGATGTGCCCAGACCCGGACAGACACCCGACTATACTGCCATCGGTGCCGGTGTTTATTATCCGTCCCTTGAGTTTGAAAGCTCTTTGAAAAACGGCGTATCATGGAGCGACGTAACCAATTCCAACGATCGCAAAATACTCAAGCCGACCGATAAGTTTGAAGCAGGTCATAAATATGAAATCAGCATCGTGCTGGAAGCCGCAGAAGGCTATGAGTTTGCCACAGACAAGAATTTTGATTGGACCGTTACGGCCAGAATAAACGGACTCACTGCGAAGACCTATGCATTTACCGGAATCGATAAGCGTAAAAACATGGGCGTTCGCTATACCTTCACCTGTGCATCCGAACGTATTGACAGTGTTGCCGTCAACGGTATAAATATGCCGGTGGCAGGACAGACGAAAGCCGAACTGCTTTCCTCTACAAACGCAAAAATCGATGCCAATGAGCATTATTCCATCAGTGGCGACATCAACTGGAGCAATGTAGACAGCAACGGCAATACGAAAATCATGTATTCAAACGATATGTTTGAGAGCGGTAAAACCTACCGTGTTGAAATTTATCTTCGTGCGGAGACCGGTTATCATTTCAATGCATCCAACTATAATTTCTGGGGACCTGCAACCATAAACGGAAAGCCTGCCGAAAGTAATGTCATTATGGATGAAGACTATATCAATGTCTTTTCCATTACTTGCGATTTCTATGTACAGCCGCCCATTACGACTGTTGCTCTTTCCAATATCGAAATCCCCAAAGCCGGCAATGCTGTGGATCTGTCCGCACTTGTGAACGGCAATAACCCCGGTTATTCCATTCGTGCCATTCAGTGGTACGATATGACGCAAACACCGCCTGCATTGGTCTATACCTTTGAATCCGGCCGCAAATATCAGCTGAACGTACATCTTGAAACGGTCGGCAATAATATGTTCAAGTTGGACAACGAGGGTTATCTGAACATCACCGCAACAATCAACGGCAAATCCGCTACCGCATACAGCGGTCAGTCTGCTGTGACGGCCATCGTCGGCGGTGATTATTACACACCCATTGAAAAAGTGGCTGTTACCGGTATCGATGCACCCGTAGTCGGTGCAAAGCCCGACATGACCGCCGAAACGGCAGATGAAGGATGCGAGGTTTCCTCTGTTTTGTGGTATGAACTGGATGAAAACGGTGTTGCAATGCTTCCTGCGTTGAATGCGGAGTCCGTTTTTGAGGAAGGCAAGCAGTATCGCGTTTCGGTCGTAGTGTCGGCAATTTCACCTTACAAATTCTTCTGCGATCCCGAAGACAGCAACATTCAGGCGGTTACCGCAACCCTCAACGGAAAGCAAGCACACGTTTACAGTTCATATTCATGGACCAAAGCGGATGTTGCTTATACGTTCGATAAACTGACGAAACTTGACCATGTTGACATTACCGGCATCACGGCACCTGCGATCGGTGCAAAACCCGATATGACCGCTGAAACGGCAGATGAAAGATGCGAGGTTTCCTCTGTTTTGTGGTATGAACTGGATGAAAACGGTGTTGCAATGCTTCCTGCGTTGAATGCGGAGTACGTTTTTGAGGAAGGCAAGCAGTATCGCGTTTCGGTCGTAGTGTCGGCAATTTCACCTTACAAATTCTTCTGCGATCCCGAAGACAGCAACATTCAGGCAGTTACCGCAACCCTCAACGGAAAGCAAGCGCACGTTTACAGTTCATATTCATGGACCAAAGCGGATGTTGCTTATACGTTCGATAAACTGACGAATGCTGTCGTGACTCCCGATGATAAACTGAAATTCAAAGCAGACAGCGGTTTTACCGCCGATCATACTGAAAAAGTTGCCACGGTTTCAGCAAAACAGTCTGCGGAACAGATCAATGCACAGATCGCGAATGAATATTTCACCGTCAACGCAAAGACGGACGCTCCCTTTGTCGGTACGGGTATCACCGTCGACGTCAAAGACAGCAAAGGCAAGGTCCTTTCGACCTATACGGTGCTTGTAAAAGGCGACGTGAACGGTGACGGTAAGATAGAAACTTCCGATGCGAGATTGACACTGCGTGCAGCAGTCAATCTTGAAAAGTATGAGGGCGTGCAGAAAATGGCTGCTGACTTCAACAGTGACGGTAAAGTGGAAACTTCCGATGCAAGACTTGTTCTGCGTAAATCCGTCGGTCTGGATTGATCGGTTTTTAAGTACAGCGCTCTGAACGCAAAACGCTGAACGGCTGAAACAGCACTTTCAGCGTAAAAACAGTAAAATTTATAACAGCAAGTCTGTTCTTTGCAGGCTTGCTGTTTTTTCGGTTTATGACTGGATTGAGCGGTAAATTATGATTTACAAGTTCTAAACGCAAAACGCTAAACGCTAAACGGGCAAAAACAATTTGTTTGTTTTTTCGTTTTTACTCTGCGTTTTATCGTTCTTTTTGTCAATTTCACTACAAATGACAGTAAAACTTACTGTTTCAGTCGTTTAGCGTTTAGCACTTAGAACTTAGCACTTATATTATGATTTATGCACATAAATCATAATTTACACGCTTTGCATGAAAGCCAAAAAAACACCCCGACCAAATGGTCGGGGTGCAGATGGCAGTACAAAAATCAGTCTTCGTCGTCTTCGTCCTCAACGATGATGTCGAGATCAATGACGGTGCCGCAGACGGGGCATTCAAAAGAATCGTCTTCGTCAAGCAATTCGGGATCAAAGGGAACGACCTTGTGGCAGGCGGGGCATTCGATTTCATAGAGATCGTCTTCTTCGAAATCACAGCCGTCACAGCCTTCGCAATCGCCGTCACAGAAATCGTCGTCTTCTTCGTAGACGTATTCTTCGAGATCGCCGAGATCCTGGTCAACGGTGTCAAGCTGATCGACCATATCTTCCATCTCGATGGCAATGTCATCCAGAACGTCAATGATGGCGGAGAACAGTTTGCCTTCGTTGGAAGCGGCGTCAAAATTCATGCCGTCAAACAGACCTTTGAGATAAGCAACTTTCTTTGCAATGTTTTCCATGGGGAAAGCCTCCTTTTTGGAGATAATTTTTATGCGCGGGACATATATTCGCCCGTACGGGTGTCAATGTTGATCATTTCACCTTCGTCAATGAACAGCGGAACTCTGACAACGGCACCGGTCTCAAGCGTTGCGGGCTTGAGGGTGTTGGTAGCGGTGTCACCCTTGAAGCCGGGTTCGGTTTCGGTAACCTGCAGGGTTACGAATGTGGGGGGTTCAACACCGAAGACCTTGCCTTTGTAGGAAAGGATGCGGCAGACCATGTTTTCCTTGACGAACTTGAAATTGTCGTCGAGGTCGTCCTTGCCGACGGGAACCATATCGTAGGTTTCGGGATCCATGAAGTAATACAGATCGCCGTCATTGTAGGAGTATTCCATTTCTTTTCTTTCAATGTAAGCGGTGGGATACTTGTCGGTGGGGCTGAAGGTCTTTTCGACAACGCCGCCGGCAATGACGTTCTTGATCTTGGTACGCACGAATGCGGCACCCTTACCGGGTTTAACGTGCTGGAATTCGACGATCTGCCATACGGCACCGTCCATTTCAAAAGTTACGCCGTTTCTGAAATCACCGGCTGTTACCATAGTAAATCAATTCCTTTCTTGTGCGGGAATTCACCCGTAAAGTTTATTATTCGGAAACATTATAATATATTATACCATAAATTGCAAGTATAATTTATTCGCTTGCGTAGTTGGTGAAGTAGCCCTGTACAAGCACCACGGGAGTACCTCTGTCGCCGCTGCCGCTGGTCAGGTCACACAGCGAGCCGAGAAGGTCAGTCAGCTGTCTGGGTGTTGTGCCTTCGCTCTGCATATTGCCCACGAGGTCTGCATCCTTTGCACGGATCTTTTCACGCATGGCTTTTGCAAGTTCTTCGCCCGAAAGATCGGAAAATTCATTGTCTGCAAAGTATTTCATTTTCAGTTCGTTGGGGGTTCCCACCAGACGCGGTGTGTGTGCAGGGGAGACCACGGGGTCTGCCAGTTCCCAGATACCGCCGACGGGATCCTTGAAACAACCGTCACCGTATACCATGCATTCAATGTTCTTACCGGTGACTTCTTTGAGTCTTGCGTGCAGATCGGCAACGAAAGCCACTGTATCTCTGGGAAAAAGTTTTACCTTGTCTTCGGTGGCTTTGTTGGAGCCGAGCAGGCCGTATTCCGACCAACCGCTGCCGTTTACGCTTTCATTGAGGATCTGATCGATTCTCCATACGTTTGCAGTTGCATCGGCGGCTTTCAGACGTCTTTCCGTGCGGAAACGGCTGTGGATGTCACAGCAGATGACGTTTTTGGTGTAGTTGAGGATATAACGGGGATCGTTGGAGAAGATGATCTCTATGTTGTCACCGAAACTCTTGTAGAATTCGATGTAGTCAACGCCCGTGAAGCGGTGAACGGTGTTGTTGCCGAACACGGCACGGAAACCTGCTTCGTCAAATGAATCGGAGTAGGGGTTGACACCCTTGGCATCCACTTCGTCAATGCTTACAAGCTGATTGCCGACTTCGTCACCGGGGTAAGAAAGCTGAACGTACAGTTTTTTGCAGGCCTTCGCAAAACCCTTGAGAAGAACGGAAAAACGGTTGCGGCTGAGAATGGGGAACACGATGCCCATATCTTCTCCGCCGAGTTTGTTCTTAACGTCAGCCGCGATCTGATCGGTGGTTGCGTAGTTGCCCTGCGTTCTGCCGACAACGGCTTCGGTTACGCCGACGATGTCGCCGTCGTTGAAGCTGAAACCGTCGTTCTCGCTTGCCGCAAGAAGGCTCTTTACGATTTCGCCTGCCAGATCGTCACCCTGCTGGAAAATGGGGCATATGATACCTCTGGAAGTAACGCCTGTTGTTCTCATTGTGATAACCTCTATTCTTAAACTTAAATTTTAACCGATTTTTTACAGACAAAGGAGTTCTTTGGGGCAGTTTGTCAGATTTCTGTATCCGTCTGCCGTGATAACCGCCATGTCTTCGATGCGTACGCCGAATTTGCCCGGCAGATAAATGCCCGGTTCCACCGTCACCACGTGACCCGTGTGCAGGATGTGTTCGGATTTCGGGCTGAGTCTGGGTTCTTCGTGGATCTCCACGCCGACACCGTGACCGGTTCCGTGACCGAAATTCTTGCCGTAGCCTGCCGCAACGATGATGTCGCGACCTGCCTTGTCGGCATCAAAACCCGATACGCCGTCTTTGAGAGCATCCAGCGATGCCGACTGTGCCGCAAGTACGGTCTCGTACACTTTTTTCTGTTCTTCGGTGGGCGTACCCACGAAAACGGTACGTGTCATGTCGGAATGGTAACCGTTGACCACGGCACCGTAGTCCATCGTCAGGAAGTCGCCGTCCTCAATTTTTTTGTCCGTCGGCACGCCGTGGGGCATGGAGGAGTTTGCACCGCTGACGCAGATGGTTTCAAACGAAAGTGCATCCGCACCGTGGGAAAGCATATAGTAATCAAGTGCGAGCTGAATTTCTTTTTCGGTCTTACCGACTTTGATCTCACCTAAAATATAATCGAATGCTTCTTCCGCAATTTTCTGTGCGGCAAGAATGTATTGCAGTTCTTCTTCGGTCTTTACAAGACGCTGGCTTTCAATGCATTTTGTCAGAGCCGATGAATCGTCGAGTACCACGTCGGGCAGGTCGGCGGCCAGTTTTTTGAATTCACTGACGGTCATACGGTCTGCTTCGATGCTGACGGTCTTTATATTTCTTTCTGCGAAAATTTCCTTGAGTTGTTCGGACAGGTTCGTGCTGTCGCACACGTCACAGGCGGTGATGCACTTGCCTGCGGCTTCGGTGTAGCGGCTGTCGGTCCAGAAACGGGCAAAACCGTCTGCACAGACCAGCAGGCAACCGTCGGAACTGGGGAAAGAGGTGTAGTAAAGGCGGTTGATCTCGCTGAAAATGAGGGCGGCATCACTTACGCCTTTCAGGTTTTCGGATAAAACTGCGATTTTCTGCATTTCTTTCTTTCCTTCTTTTTTCCAGGTAATCGTGTTCTTTTTTGCGTTCTCTGCGGAATTTTTTTGCAAAGAGTTTTTCGGGTTCAAAGGGATCAACTTTAATGGAGATCGCACCCGCTTTGTTGGCACCCATGACGTCGGTAAACAGTCTGTCGCCGATCATGGCAAGTTCCGATACGTCAACATGCAGTATTTTTGCCGCTTTGAAGAAAGCGCCCGTGTGCGGCTTGTCCGCAAAGGAGATCCACGGCAATCTGCCGAACTCTCTGCTCAATAACCATGCACGGATGGGATAGGTGTTGGAAATGATGATAACGGGAAAGCCTGCACCGCGTACGGTATGCAGCCATTCCTTGACACCGCCCGGAGCGTGCAGGGTACTGTCAAGCACGGTGGTATTGTCAAGATCCACCGCCACGGCTTTTGCACCCATGTTGTGCAGGTCTTCCACCGTGATGTCGGTGATGCGTTTGTATTCATAATCGGGATATGCATCATGCATGGGGCTATTCCTTCTTTCGCCGGGACACTAATATATATAATACCATATTATTGGTATAAATTGCAAGAAATCATGCAATATCTTTACAAAAAGACACGCAATTTTTTACAAAAAGATAAACGAGCCTTACAAGAAGGCCCGTTTTTGCTTTTTTACTTATACTTGCGTTTACGAGCTGCTTCCGATTTCTTCTTTCTCTTAACAGAAGGCTTCTCGTAATGCTCTCTCTTGCGGACTTCCTGGATAACGCCGTCACGAGAGGTCTGGCGCTTGAAGCGTCTCAGTGCACTGTCGAGAGATTCGTTCTCTTTAACTTTGATCGTACTCATTCTCTATTCCCTCCCTCCGCTTACCGCGTGGGTATTAACATTCTTGTCATTTGACACTTCGCTATTATACAACACGCTTTTGCGGCTGTCAATATTTTTTTCGCCTTTTTCCTGTATTTTTTCTTAAATTTTTTTAATCCTTTTTTACTTTCATTTTCTGCGGCATTTCATTCCAAAGCGTAAAGCCGAGAATCAAAGCACCGCCCAGCAACTGCCAAACGCTCATGCTTTCATGCAGGACCAGCACCGAACACAGCACTGCGACCAACGGATCGGCATAACTGAGGATGGCGGCTTTCTGTCCGGGCAATTCTTTGAGTGAAGAAAAATACAGACAATAGGTAATACCCGTGTGCACCAGACCGATCACAAGCAGATACACCCAACCCTTTGTGTCCAGCGTACCGAGGTTGCAACCGTCCGTCAGAGCCACGTAAGGCACGAGCACGGCAATGGCGGAAATAAACTGCAAGAAGGTGCGGTGTAATCCCTGCACGCCTTTTATGAATTTGTTGAGCAGAATGACCGTTGCATACAGGCACGCCGCACCCAGACCGAAGGCAATGCCCTTGATGTGATCGTTTCCGCCGCTGAGATCGCCGATGCCCGTAATGAGCACGATGCCCAGCGTTGAAAATCCAAAGCACAGCCATTGCTTTACGCCCATTTTTTCTTTGAACAGCAACGGGCACGCAAGCGTTACGATCACGGGTGCGAAATAATAACTCAGCGTTGCCGCCGACACGGTGGTGTAGTTGTAGGCTTCAAAGAGTAAGATCCAGTTGAATCCCATTGCAACACCCGAAAGCAACAACAGCGGCAGTTCCTTTTTGATCTTTGAAAAATCAATGCGTTGATTGGTCACCAACAGCACAAGTCCCACCAGTACCGTTGCCATGACGGCTCTGTACAGGGCGATCTCACCCGACGGCAATCCGACGTTGCGTACAAACAGACCGATCGTGCCGAATATGACCATGGAAACCGTGAGTTTCAGACGTGCGTCATGCAAAAATTTCATAAAAAAGCTCCTTTTTTGATTCCCGAACGGAAAAAAATCAGCACATTTATTTTGCCGAAATGCTTTGGGCTTTCTGCAGGGCTTCGTCGATGTGTGCACAGAAGTTTTCTTCACCCACGGTATCGTAGAAGCCTGCTTTTTTCATGGCCTGCAGGGGCTGTTCGTTGACGTGGGAGAGAATAAGCGTCACGTTCTGCTTTTTGCACATCTTGTGCAGATCTTCAAGGGCGTTGAGTGCGGTGGAATCCAGCGAGGGAACGGCACGCATACGCAGGATCAGACAGCGTGTATAATCCTTGAGGAGGATGGTGGGGATCTTGTCGGCGGCACCGAAGAACAGCGGTCCGCTGATCTCGTATACACGCACGTCTTTGGGAACGGCACGCAGATCCACGCTGTCGGCATCGGTATCGGGATCAATGTATTTCCAGCCGTTGACGGCGGTCTCGTCGCTCATGCGTTTCATGAACAGCATGGCGGCAAGCACCATGCCCACGGCAATGGCAACCACAAGGTCGAAGATCACCGTCAGTACAAAGGTGACGATCAGAATGAGAATATCGCTCTTGGGTGCGGTTTTCACGATACGCACGAATTTTTTCCATTCGCTCATGTTGTACGCCACCATAAACAGAATGGCGGCAATCGTGGGCATGGGAATGAGCCCTGCATAGGGCATGAGGAACAGAAGAACCAACAACAGAACCACGGCGTGTACCATACCTGCAACGGGCGTTCTGCCGCCGTTCTTGGCGTTGGCGGCCGTTCTTGCAATGGCACCCGTGGCGGGAATGCCGCCGAACAGAACGGAGGCGATATTGCCGATACCCTGACCGACGAGTTCCGCATTGGAATTGTGGCGGGAGTTTACCATGCCGTCCGCGACCACGCAGGAAAGAAGCGACTCAATGGCGGCAAGCACCGCAATGGTGAGTGCATCGGGCAGAACTGCCGAAATTTTTTCAAAACTGAGATCCATGCCGCTGAAATCGGGTTTGGGAAGTCCCGACGGAATGGTGTAAAGATCGCGGATGGTGTAAACGCCTTCCTCAAATCCCGGCAGGAATGCAACCATGACTGCACCGACGAGCACGGCGATGAGTGAGGGCGGAATTCTTTTTTCGATCTTGGGCCACACGATGAGAATGGCAAGGCTGACCGCACCTACCACGAGTGCCTGCCACGAAAAAGTACCGATAAATTCAATGTTTGCTTCGATCTTTTCAATCGTTTCAATGGGTTTGACACCTTCTGCATAGGAAAGACCGAGGAAATCCTTGATCTGACCGATGAGAATGGTCAGGGCGATGCCCGAAGTAAAGCCCGTGGTAATGGTGTGCGGAATGAATTTGATGAGTGAGCCGAAGCGGAACACACCCATGAGGATCAGAAGCACGCCTGCAATGATGGTGGCAATGAACAATCCGTCCATGCCCTGCGTTGCCACGATGCCTGCCACGATGGATGCAAACGCCGCGGTGGGGCCTGCGATCTGAATGCGGCTGCCGCCGAACAGGGAAACGCAGAAACCTGCCGCAATGGCGGTGTAGATACCGCAGGCAGGCTCAACGCCCGAAGCGAGTGCCAGAGCAATGGACAAAGGCAAAGCGATGATCGCAACGATCACACCCGCCACGAGGTCTTTTGTGAACTGCTGTGCGGAGTAGTTTTTGATGACCGAAAAGAATTTCGGTTTCAGATAAAAGTGTTTCAAAATATCCCATCTCCTCTTTTTTTTCCGACTAAAAATTATATTCTTTTTGCCGACAAAAGTAAAGAGAATATTGTGAAAAATTTGGTTTTTCACCGAAAGTCGGGGGTTGAAAATTAGATAAATCATAATTTATCTTACTCCTTTCCCATTTTCGCGAAAAACAAAACAAAGCCTTTGCATTGTTTTTTCATTCATGTTATAATTTTTTATATCAACACGGCAGGAGGGAACGTATGCTTAAAAGTGAAGTTGCTTTTTCGGGCGGCAGGCCGTTTATCCGCATTGACGGAAACCTGTATCCGCCCGTGGCGTACACGACGTATTTTGACGAGTGCGGTGACTGGTCGGCATTCATCGAAAACGGGTACAGGATGTTTTTCGTCAACGTATCGTTCAATGATCTTCCCATCAATAACGTTACGGGTTTCACGCCGTTCAGAGTCGGTGTGTTTGAAACCGATGTGCCCGATTATTCCGCTTTTGATGCAATGGTGCAAAGTATTGTCGAAAAATGCCCCGATGCGTTCATTTTTCCGCGTATTCACGTTTCCATGCCCCGTGCGTGGGTGCTTGCAAACGAACGGGAAACGGTTAAGACCGCAAACGGCGGAAACAGGGAATCCATGTACAGCGACCGCTTCCGACACGATGCCGTGCAACTGCTTTCTCAGCTTGTTTCCCATATCCGCAACGCTCCTTACGCACACCGCATTGCAGGCTATCAGCTTTGCGGCGGCACCACGCAGGAGTGGATGCATCACGATCTGTGCGGCTCTTTTTCCGCTTTGGGAATGGAAAAATTCAGAGTATGGGCATTGGAAAAATACGGAAAAGAGACTGCCGTCATCCCCGAAAAAAAGGATTTTACGGCAGAGCCGCTTCTGCCCGACGTGCAGAAATACTATCTGTTCTGCAATGAAATGAACGCTCGCACGGTCGCATTTTTTGCACAGCAACTTAAAAAAATGATACACTGTGAACAGATCGTGGGCGTGTTTTACGGCTACATGAATTTCGTCAACGATCCGCTGTACGGTCTGCACGCACTGGGTACGCTCATTGATGATCCCGCCGTGGATTTCTTTTCTTCCCCCTGTGCGTATGACGCGAACCGCAATCTCGGTGCGGACTGGGGTGATATGCTGCCGACGGATTCACTGAAACTGCACAAAAAACTCTGCTTTACCGAGTGCGATATCCGCACGCATCTCACGCAAAGAATGCAGTGTGCCCGCCCGGGGGAATACGGCGACGAGTATTATAATACTTTGAACCCCGACGGCTCAAAAACCGTCTGGTGCGGCCCCGACACGGTTGACCTTTCGCTTTCCGCCATTCGCAAAGCCTTTGCCCGTCAGATCACGAAGGCTTCGGGTCTGTGGTGGTTTGATATGTGGGGCGGTTGGTACCGGGATGCACGCATCATGGAAGAACTGCAACGCATGAAAGACGTGTATGCGCGCTCTGCAGAAGCATCTCCCGACGGTCTGCCTGCGGCAGAGGTTGCCTTTTTTGCGGATGAAAAAGCCTACGCCAACTTCCAACGCGGTCACGCCTTTGCACACACCGTCTCGGGAATCCGCGTTGCACTGGGCAATACGGGTATACCGTTCGATCTGTATATGGTCGAGGATGCACCGCGTGTTCTGCACCGTTACCGTGCCGCCGTGTTTTGTGCACCCGTACCCTCACAGGCGGGGTTTGATGCCATGCATTTTTGCCGTCAGAACAACATCCCCTTTGTTTGTCCCGATGCACAGAAATTTGTCTTTTCCACCGCCGAACTGCGTGATCTTCTCGTGCAGGCAGGCGTGCATTGCTACAATGCGGAAGGGTGCGTAGTGTATTGCGACAACGGTTTTCTTGCCGTGCATACCGTATCCGACGGCAGGACCGTTCTCCGTCTGCCGCAAAAATATACGGTCACACCGCTGTTCGGTACGCAGATGATGCAGAGTGAAACCGATACGCTTACCCTGCACCTGCCCAAACACGCCACGGCGGTATTTCGTCTGTCGCAACAGGGGAGAAGATAAATCATAATTTACATTACGCAAACATCCTGCACCGTTGAATTCTTCCGTCTGCAATTCAACGGAGCGGTTATTGGAAAAACCTCTGTTTCGTGCTAAACTGTAAGCAATCAAACGAAACGGGGGTATATTTTTATGATATGCAACGAAAAAGTCGGTGCACAGATCGCATCCCTGCGTAAAGCCAAGGGAATTACACAAAGCGAACTCGGGGAGCGTGTGGGCGTGTCCTTTCAGGCGGTCAGCAAATGGGAACGCGGAGAAACACTGCCCGAAGTGTCGGTCTTACCCGATCTTGCAAAAGTGCTTGAATGCAGTGTGGATTTTATTCTGCTCGGCGGCGAAAAACAGGTGGAATACAAAGGAAGGACCACGGTTGCCGATCTTCGGAAAGGCTTACTGTGTCTGAAAAACATGGGAGAGTGCATGGGTACGGACAATCTGCTGTACCGTGCCGCTGTCAACGGCATCAATATGCAGTTGAAAACGGATATTGAACAGGCGTTCTCGGATGATTACGTATTTGAAGCCTTTCTGGCGGAAGCGGTCATACAGAATCTCATGGCAGGAATGTACGTTGACGTTTCCGACATCCGCAACGGTTTCCGCCACGGGCATTTCAAGAACGTAGTGCTTGATTACTGCCGCCGATACTCGCTTGTGTGAGCAAACGAAAAAGCGCGGTTGTTTTCATGTAAATCATTTACCTTATTTAATCTTCCGACTCGCCGTGAAGAGCCGCAAAAAAGGTATACACCGTAAAAATCGGTGCATACCTTTTTTTGTTTTGTCTTTTTTTATTCATCCGACTGTTTTGACTCTTCGATCATCTGATAATAGACCTCAAAAACACTGCGGATGGTTTGTTCTTCCTCGCAGAGAATCATGCGGTCGGGATCGTCATCGAAGAAAAACACCAACGCCTGATCCTTTTTCATATTGCCTATGGGCACCACCGGACACAGGATGAAATACACCGTACCGTCAAGAGGGATCACGGCGACCTGTTCAAATTCAACGTCCTCGCCGTCCGGCCCCCACAAAGAGATATTTTCGCAGTTTTCGGGATTGATCAAATCATCAAATAAACTCATGATCTTTTTCTCCTTTATTCACAGAGAGTATCGGCATAACTGAAATAGTATTCCTGCAATGTTTCGTCCAGATTGTCAATGCCCCATTCTCGGAGTTCGTCGGGAATGCCGAAAAAGGCTTCGGCGATCGCACCTGCAATACACGCCTGTGTGTCACCGTCTCCGCCGAGGGAGATCGCGTTGCGGACGGCATCCTCATAGTCCTCCGCTTCCAGAAAAGCCACGATCGCCTGCGGAACACTGTCGGCACAGGTCAGCGTGTAACGGTAGGTCGGACGGATCTCATCCAGCGTAAAATCAAGATCGTAGTATTTGTCCTGCAAATACTCCCTGATCTCACTTTTATCCGCACCGTCGCGGGCAAGGAAAACGGCGGCGGCAACCGCCTGTGCACCGCGTATGCCTTCCGGATCGTCGTGGGTGACTTCCGCACTCCACGCGGCAAGTTTTTCCGCTTCACGCAGGGAACGAGCCGCCCACGCAACGGGAGAAACACGCATGGCACAGCCGTTTGTGTTTCCTCCGTAAGAGGTATCATAGTCATCCGTGAGCCAGCGATAAAAACGTTCACCGTAGCCTGCATCGGGATACAGCCGACCGATCTCACGCATTTTTTCGCACAGAACGGTCTTGAACGAATCCTCGTCATACAGATCGGCTTCCACGCAGGCACAGCCGACGGCAATGGTCATCATGCTGTCATCGGTCGGACAGCACGACGGTGAGAGCAGATAAAAGTCTTTCGTTTTTTCGGCTCCGAATTCATAGGGAGAGCCGATCATATCGCCGATAATGGCACCTAACACAAAAATCGCCTCTTTCGAGAAATAATATTATTCCCGACCGTCAAAAATGGCTTTGATGCGTTCACCCGATACCTGATTTTCCTGCAACAGCAGTTCAACGATACGGTCAATGACCGCTTTCTTTTCGAGGATGATACGCATGGTTTCCTGCATCTGTGCATCCAGCAGATCACGAACGGCATCGTGTACGAATTTACTCATGCCGCTGTTGGCAGGATCCACGACGGCAAGACCGAAGGTATCGTCCATACCGTAGGTGCACAGCAGGTGGGTAGCCACGCGGGTTGCATTCTGCAGATCACCCGAAGCCCCCGTGGAAACACCGTCCTTTTCGCCGTAATACACCAGTTCTGCGGCTCTGCCCGCAAGCGAAGTGCGGATCCTTGCAAGCAGTTCTTCTTTTGTATAGATCGCTTTGCCTTCGTTGTCGGCGTGCTGTACGTAGCCGCCGTGGTCACCTCTGGATACGATGGTGACATAAGCAGGCTTCTCACCTGCACACACGCAAAGCAGTGCGTGACCTGCTTCGTGACGGGCAACGCGTTCAAGCTGGGAAGCATCCCAATCGGTCTTTTCGCCGTAGGTAAACACTTCAAAGGCTTCGTCAAGCACGGCATCGGTGACTTTGACTTCACCCACGCGGATGGCACTGCGTAAAGCCAGTTCAAACACGGATTCGAGTTCTGCAAGGCTCATGCCTGTGGAACGCATGGCAAGATTGTTCAGTTTTTCGTCCGAAATCGCAAAAGCGGGATTCTTTGTACGCTTCATCTGCATGAAACGCAGACGGTCTTCGCGTTTGGGACGGTCGATATACAGACGTCTGTCGAAACGGCGGAGAATGGCACCGTCCAGACTCTTGGCAGTTCCGGGTTCGACGTTGTAGTTGGTTGCGGCAAGAACGAAAACGGGCTTGGAAACGTCGTTCTTGAAACCGTCCATTTCCGCAAGGAAAGCGGTCAGGATCTCGGCGTGGTGCTCGTTGTCACCGCCGGTTCTTTCCTTGGCAATGGCATCAATTTCATCGATAAACAGAATGGCGGGTGCATATTTGCGTGCCGTTGCAAACAGTTCGTGTACCGCTTCGGGACCTTCGCCTACAAACTTTTTGAGGAACTGATTGCCTTCGGCACAGATATAGGTAACGTCGGCTTCGCAGGCAAGAGCCTTTGCGAGCATGGTCTTACCCGTTCCGGGAGGGCCGTAGAGCAGAATGCCCTTGGGCGGCTTGACACCCGTGCCGACAAACTTCTTGGGATTTCTGAGATAGTTGATGAAATACTTCAGTTCTTCCTTGGCTTCATCACAGCCGATAATATCGTCAAAATGAACGTTGGGTTTGGAAAGATTGCTCAATACGTTTTTGCTGTCCTGTGCATCCATGGAAAGAACGAGATCAAAGTCAAACAGACGGATCTCAGCCACTTTACCCTCGTCCAACAGACGCTGCGAGGTTTCAAACGTAACCGCGCGGTTGGATTTAGCAAGACTTTCCATGCTGCGGTGGAAATAAAGATTCTTGCAGATCAAATTCAGTTCTTCATTGAACTGTTCTGCAGGACTCGTCACGTCCACGACACCGCGGACACCCATACGCATGAAAGAAACGCGTTCTTCATCGTCGATCACGTGATTGTCGGATTGCAACAGATAAACGGGTACGTCGGGATAATATTCACGGACGAAGTGCAGGAAATCACGTGCGGTGGAGTCGACGTCCTCAATATTCAGATACTTCCTGTCACTTTGCACCTGTCCGAGACAGATGTCCAGCAGAATGCACTCGATCTCACTTTCGGACAGGATCTTTTTTGCTTTTTCAATGTCCGTTGCACCGTAAAACTGCAGACCGTCGGTTTTGCTTTCGCAGGCAGAAACCAGAGATTCATCTGCAAAGACAAGCATTTCGGACTTGTTTTCACGTGCAAACAGTTTTGCAACGTCACTGCCGTCGGCAGGAGCATCCACCGTCACGAATATCTTTTCAATGGCGGAAATACTGCCCTGCGAAGAATCCGCACCGACGAGACGGAACAGTTCAAAAAGTTCATCGTCGAAGAAACTTTCCGCACGGGAACGGATGGTACGTCCGTCAGCATGACCGCCTTCGGCAAACATGACGGAAGCGAACACTCTTTCATCGAACGTGATCTCAACACCCGTTGCGTTGCGGTAGTTCTCTGCATGGCGGAGAATTTCATTTTTTCCGATCTCACACAGATTGTGAGCACCCAGATGATTGAACATGACCACGTTGCCCGAAGCAAAACGCGAACAGATCGCACCGGGGAAATAGGGCTGACCGGTGGTGGGATTGATGTCTTTCTGCAACGCGGAGAGGATGACCTTGCGGGAAACACCGGAAAAATCGGTCTGATCAGTGTTTTCATACAACTGTCTGCCCGCGTTGGTGGTGAAGATCATAATGGTATCTTTCAGAGAGATCTCCTTGTCCGTATTGCTGTCACGGATGCGGCCGGCATCAAGGATCTGCAAAAACAGATGGATGATGCTGATGTGTGCTTTTTCGATCTCATCGAACAGAATGATACTGCGCGGATTTTCGGCAACATAGGAGGTGAAATTACCGCCTTTGCTGTTTTTGTAAACGCCGTCACTGCCGATAAATTCAATGACGGCTTCCTTGTCGCAGTATTCGCTCATATCAAAACGCATAAACGGCAGTTTGAGAACTTCCGCCGCCGTTTCGGCAAGGAAAGTCTTACCCACACCGGGAGGGCCTGCAAAGAGGAAGGTGGCACTCGGTCTTTTGCGGTTCTTGTCGGTCATATCCGTCAGCAGAGAACGGAAATACCCTGCAGTGAAGGTGCTGACGGCGTTTTCCTGTCCGAACACCTTTGCAGAGAGTTCATCATGCACCCTTCTGACCTCTTTCGTGATCTCGGGCACACGGCTCTTTGCATCCGTACCGCGACCGGGTTCACCGGACGGCTCTGCAGTCGCGGAAGAACCGCCTGCAAACAATCCGTCGATCGCTTTTGCAAGATCTCCGAAAATATCGTTCGAAGCAGATGCATTTGCAGGTGCACTTGCGGTGCGTTGCATACATTTTTTGATAACGTAGGTGGGATCGTCGAAAATGCACTTCAGAACCGCATAGGCTGTCAGTGCGGTATTATTGCGCATGGCAACCTTGTTTGCTTCTTCGAGTTTTTTCTCCATATAAAGAATATCCATCAATGCGGTATCGGTATCCGATTCCAGATAGGACATCAGCATTCCTTTTGCATTGGCAGGATCAATATTATTTTCACGCAGCAAGCCGACCAGCGGATTGATCGGTTCGTTGGTGCCTGTCATTCCGCCGGAAACGGCATCAATAACGGCAATCACGAAACGTTCTGCGGTCAGAAGCGGCCTTTTGCCTGCGGCAATCATACGGGCACGGCTGAATAATTGATTCAACAGATCCGTGTTTCTTTTTTCATCTGCCATTCTTAAATTTCTCCTTTTTTGACATAAATCATGTTTTTTATTTTACATAAGTCAGGAATCAATGTCAATAAAGAACGGTTATGCCGTACCACATTCAGCGGAACTCACAAGCGATCGGGTAAAAAAACAGCAAATTAACCAAACCGTTTTATTTCCTGAATTCCTTGTAAATATATTTCGGATCGTTGAAATCCACGACCGGAGGACGTGCATCGGGATTTTCCGTTTCCACGTTGAATTCAGGGCACATATAACTGCGTTCAAGGTGCGATTGCAGGACGTTTTCACGCATTTGCGTAACGATACACGTACACGTCGGCAGAACCGTCAGAGAACTGACGGGCACGAGAGGAACGGTGTCGATCTGGTAATGGTCGATGGTTTCTCCCTCGCCGTTGAGTGCCGAAACGGGTGAAACAACGGTCCGCTTTCCGCATTCATTGGAAAATTCCCGCTTTGTTTCTGCGTTGTTGGTGCCGAAAAACATATGAACGTTGAGATTGTCTTTGATGATCTCAGCCGTTTCTTTTCCGTATACGCGGTACAACTGTGCATAGGACTGCAGCACCAGCAAAAACCACAGATTACGGCTGCCGCAGGCGGAAATAACCTTGTCAAAATCGTTGAATTTCGGAAGATTGCCGAATTCATCCAGCAGGAAATAGCAGGGACGGTGCAAAGAGCCGCCGCGATTGCGTGCCATATCGATCAGCCGTGTATAAAGATTGCTCAGGAACATACTGACGAGATCGTAATGGAGTCCTTCCTCGTCCTTGAATGCAAGGAATATGACGACGGGACGCTCGGAGTCCATCTCATCAAAACTGAAAGAATCGGCACACATGATCTTTCTCGCACACGAGTCACGGAATTTGCTGATCTTGGTTGCAAAAGCGGATGCAATGCAACGCCGCGTACTGCTCGCCTGTTCAATGATGCATTTTGCCGCAAGTTGATGGGCTCTGGATTCATGGATATCAAGATTGGTGAAAAAGCCTTTGTCATACTGACGGCTTGCGTCCGAAAAGGTGTCAAAAATGCGGATGATGCTGTCGAATGAAAACGTATCGGCATTGACGTCCCCTTTGTCCGAGTATTCAAGCAGACCGTACAGGAAGGCACGCAGAAGATCACGCGAACAGTCGTCCCAGAACGGATCCTTGACCTCGGTGTAGGGTACGACCATCTGTGCAATGGAGAGGATCATGCTGTCCACTTCACCCAGCAGAATATCCAGATATCCGAGTACGGCACGTCTGTATTCCGTATGATTTTTGTAACTCTTATCCATGAAAAACAGGGACTGCGGAGGATTGTCGATGCATTCCTGTTTTATGACTTTGTACTGTTGATATTTACGGTAGATCGGCAGAAGCGGATTCCAGCAATCACTGCGTTCGTACTTTGTAAAGTCCAGAAGCACCACTTTGTAGCCGTTTTCTCTGAACGCCGCCGCCGTATTCGTGTACAGTTCGAGTTTCGGATCGCTGACCACGAGGTCGGGTTTGTTTTTGCGGTTCATCATCACGTGCAGTGTCGGGATGACGAACCCTGTCGTTTTACCGCTTCGCGTGGAGCCGATGGCAAGCACGTGGGAGTTATCCGTAAACGTTACTTCCAGCTTACCGTCGGCGTTGCGGCTCAGACACACGGGTACGCCGTCGATCTGCGTTTCGGGAAGTTTTTCATAGAGGACCGTTCTTCCCGGGTGATGCAGTTTGTATTCTTTCACTTCGCATATTTTTGCATTTTCATAAGCGGCAAAAAGATCAGGTTTACGCATTTTCACTACCTCCCGTAAATCCGAATGTCCGTGTGACGGAGTTGGTTTTGTTCTCGGCTCCGACTTTCATAAGTGCCTGCACGGTGACGTTCGTTTTTCCGTCCACGACGGTATCCTTGATGACGGCGTACAGCAGTTGTTGAGCTGTACCTGCATTGTATGCACACAGATAGTCAATGACTTCCGCATCCGCCGTCAGATGCGGCACGGCAAATTCTTCTTTGCAGGTGTTGAAAACGGTTTCGACCATCCAACGCTTCTCCGATTCGCTGATGCGTTGCAGGCGTACGGTCTCACACTCACGCGAAAACAGATGCAGACCGACCTGTTCGGGATGCGTGAACAGCACGAACATCATTTCCGAAAGATCGGGTGCCACCTGCAACTGTGCAAAGGGGCACTGTTTGCGGTATTCAAACGCAAGCATCTTCATCAGTTCGTCCGCACTCTGGGCAGAGAGCGATTCGCAGTTATAAATGAAAAACACGGTGCGTGTGGTCTGTGTTTTTGCAAGAGAACGGAGAAAGACGTTGTTTTCGTTGCCTGCAAAATCGTAGTTTTCAAGTTTTGCGGCATCGAGTTCCACGACGGGCACGCCGTCAATGCAGGTTTTCAGCCACCGTGCGTACCGTTCGGACACGAAAGCATCCGAAGAAACAAGCAAAAGGGGTTTTCGTGCCGACGGCGGACACAACTGCGTGATGCGAAGATTACGAAGAATGCTCTCGCGTTCCTGTGCACGGCTTGCAGGCAGGTCTGCCGCTTTGTCGGTGTTGACCGAAAGCGTACCGTCGCGGTGCACGCCGTACGGGAGTTTGGGCAGGGAAGAAGCATAGTTTTTTCCCGTCAGAAGCAGTTTTTCTTTATCCTGCATACTGAGCAGTTCGCTGACCGCAACCTCTGCAAAAATGCTGTCGAAGCGGTTGCGTTCGATGATCTCGCGTGCAAAACCTTCTTCGACCAACAGCACCTGTGTGCTGATTTCCGACGGTTTTTCGCAGTCAAAAGCGGTGCAGATGTGGTCAAATTCTGCGTCAAGTGCATGATGATGCAGGAAAGTATAAAGGTTTCCGATATACGTATCCCTGCTGTCCGCATCCCAGGCAAGTCCCATCAGATTGCAGAACAGGCTGTTCCAGCAGGAGAGTTTTGCAACGGCGGAAATGGCTTTTTTCTGTTTGCGGGCGGTGCAGATGCCGTTGTATTCCATGAATGCAAGTACTTCGGCGGCACGCACGTTTCCGCCTGCGGCTTTGTTCTGTAAACGCACCGTAACCCCCGTTTCGGTCAACATTTCACTGCCGCCGTCAAAGGTCTTGACCGCCGCCATGGCGTCGCCCTTGCAGGAAAGCATCATGCGGTCAAGGGCGGTGATCTGCGGATCCTGACCGACACTGCGTGCAAAGGACAGCACTCTGCAAAAGCGTTCGTAGTCCGCAGCGGTGCGGATGGATGAAAGTTCGGTTTCCTGTGAAAGGGTGTAGCACTGCTTGAGAAGCGTACGGTCCTTTAAGCCGTAGAGTTTGGAAAGGGCTATGTACATTTTCTGTTTTTCAACGTCATTCATGAACGCTCCGCATACGGCCTCAAGCGTGAAAAAAGACGTGAGAAACGATTGCATCAGATAATAATTCATTCTCTTAACCTCCTGTTGCTTTTACTTTTCCGGGATACAGCACCGCATCGATCAAACCGTACTCAACCGCCTGTGCGGCACTCATTACGTAGTCGCGGTCGGTGTCGAATGCGATCTGCTCAATGCTTTTTCCCGTATTCATCGAAAGAATCGAATTGAGGATACTGCGTGTGTTTTCAATGTGACGGGCGGCAATGATGATATCCGAAGCCTGTCCCTGTGCACCGCCCAGAGGCTGATGGATGAGGATCTCACTGTGCGGCAGAGCAAGGCGTTTACCCTTTGAACCCGAAGAAAGAAGGAAAGCACCCATGGATGCCGCCATGCCCACACAGACCGTACGGACTTCGCACGCAAGGGAATTCATGGTATCATAGATCGCCAAACCGTCCGAAACACTGCCGCCGGGACTGTTGATAAGCACCGTCAGAACTCTGTCGTGCAAAGGCAGATCTTCTTCGATCATCTTCTGTTCAATGTAATGCATCTGCGGAATCACACGTGCAGCCGTTGCGGTGTCAATGGCACCGAAAATGTAGATCTGCTTTTTTTGCAGTAAATACTGCTCGGAAAGCATATCACCGGATGAGTAAAAATCTTTGTTCATAACAATGATCCTTCCTTTCTTTTTAAGATCGATTTTCAAAACAAGTTATAACACACAAAAAGAAATGCGAGGAAAGGGGGGGAGATAAATCATCATTGATCTTATTTTGCAACCCCCGCCTTTCCGTGAAATCAAAAAACCGACCTTCGTCTGAAGATCGGTTTTTTATCAGGTCATATTGAAATACACAGCCATCACAGCGGTCAGCACCGCAAGGAATCCGAAATTAAAAGCGGAAAACAGACCGATGTATTTTTTGGTCTTGCCGGGATTGTGCTTCGTGTATTCGCGGAATGTGATGAGACTTGCAAGAGAAGCGATCAGTGTGCCTGCACCGCCGATGTTCACGCCCACCAGAAGTTGCGGATAGTTTTCCGTGAACTGCGAAAGCAGAATGGCACTCGGTACGTTGCTGATGATTTGGCACGACAGCACGCTGAACAGCAGGGTGCTTTTTTCCAATAAAGCGGAAAACAGGTTGCGGACAAGGTCGATCCTTGCCATATTGCCTGCGAAAATGAAGAAGAACACAAAGGTCAGAAGCAAGGGATAGTCCACTTTTTTGAGTGCATCGCGGTCAGCAAACAGCAATACCGCGGGGATCACCGCAAGGCCGATCCAATACGGAATGCTGCGGAACACGATGGCAATGCTCAGTGCAAACAGCACGAGATACAAAGCCGTTCTGCCTTTGGGCAGGGTGTCGGTGCTGTTTTCGATCTGCATGGGCTCCGCTTTGACGAACAGCAGGCAAAGCACCGTAATGAGTGCGATGGAAAGGGCAAAGGGCAGAGCCATGATACCCATAAATTCACCCGTGGGGATCTCAAAATGCGAATACAGATACAGGTTCTGCGGATTTCCGAACGGCGTGAGCATACCGCCTAAGTTGGCGGCAATGTTCTGCATGATAAAACAGAACGCCATGTATTTTTCCTTGTGCGTGGTGTGCAGAACGAAGTAACCAAGCGGCAGGAAGGTGAGCAGAGCCATGTCGTTGGCGATGAGCATGGAGCCGATAAAGGTGATGTAAACCAGTGCCAGCACGCTCAGTCTTGCATTTTTACACAGACGGACGATTCTTTGTGCAAGAATATAGAAAAAACGGATGTTTTTCAATGCACATACAACGGCAAGCACGCAGAACAAACAGGTCAGCGTCTTGACGTCAAAATAAGAAAGATACTGTGCATCGGGCGGGATGATGATACTTGTGACCGCCGCCGCCAAAAAGGCAATGACCGTTACGATATTCTTTTTGAGAAGAGCCAGTGCTTTTTTCAGCGGCAATTTGACCGTCAGGCGGTTGCGTTTGGGTGCGGAGATGCTTTTTTCGGGCAACTTGGGAATTGCAACGTTCTTTGCAGGCATACCTGCTTTTACGCCGCCTACCGACAGTTGCGGCTGTTCTTTTACCTTTGTCTGTGCCATAAAAAACTCCTTCGGTTGGCAATATCGCACAGTTTCTACCCTGTATTTATGGGCAAAATGCCGAACCGAAGGATGATTCTAATATATTTTTAATAACTTGTCAAGAGAAAACAGATAAATTATGATTTAGCGGCTTATTTGCACAGTGTAAATTGCTTCGTCAGCATTTAAAGATTTTTGGTCAAGCTTTTGCAAAAGCTTGCGGAGTCGGGAG
>JAZNRU010000042.1:0-90082 GCA_045590895.1 Acutalibacteraceae bacterium | reverse complement strand
TTTTTTTTGCGGATTTTCTCAATCCGCTGCTTTTTCTTGCCTTTTTGTCAAAAAAAGCATCCAAAAACAGTTTCCTTTACTGCTTTCAGATGCTCTAACTAATTTTACTTTTCTTGGGTTGTTATTAACTTAATGACATTGCCTCCCGCAAACGGCGGTTTTTTAACTGTGTTTTCATTTTCGGACAACCAAAACGCTTATATGCCCTTGTATTTGATGAGCAATTGTTTTCTGCTGTTGATCTTGAGTTTCTTGTATATGTTTTTGCAATGGAAATGAACGGAAGAATGGGCAATGAACAACGATTCTGCGATCTGAGCCTGCGTTTTGTCGGTAAGAAGCTGAGCGAAAACCTCAAACTCACGCTTCGACAGGGTTTTCAACTCGGGGTAGATTTCAATCAATCGTTTATATTCGTTTTCCGCCAAAGCCATATATTCGAAATAATTGAGTTTTTCCATGCGCAGCCTCCTCAGGGGGACGGATTGAATCCGAATTCGTTTTTTTACCGGCGGATTTGTGTCGATACTTCGTTCAGCGTGTCGGATATAATTATATTCCATTGCGTCGGAATTGTAACCTACCCGACATGGGGGGATTCCTCGCACATACTACCCGTTTGGGTAGTAATTCTCACACCTTGTTGAAAATTTTCAAGAAATACTATATAATAAAAAACAAATACTGAATTGTTACAATGTGATTATACTATCTTTTGAGGGAGTTTTTGTACCCCCCGAACGGGGGTTTTTGAACAAAAAACGGTATTTTGGCGGCAATTTTGCTTTTTTGATTGTATTTGCAGGAGGAAGGTGCGTTTTATGAATCATACCATTCTTATAGAAAATCAGAAAAAAAGGCGTGACATTCCCCTGCGGATGCTCGTCTGCTTCTCCATGTTCAGTTTTTGGCAGATGGGATTTATCTATTATTTCCTTGAGCCTTCCTCGGCTCTCGACGGGAAGATCCCTCTCCCGATCAACATCGATTACGGCACCCTGCTGACGGCAGCCTGCTACGTACTGAGCATCCTGACCATGATCTTCCTGCCGAAAATTATCGTGTACGTGCAGAGGATCGCCACGGGCGTTGCACTTCTTTCGGCAATCGGTTTCTTTCTTCCTCTGCCCGAAGACGCTCTGCGTTTCAATATTTACCTGCAGATCTTCTGCTGTTGCCTGATGATCGGTTTTGAGACCTTCCTTGTGGTTACTTTCTTTTCCGAGAAAAGCAGTGTGAAGTATCTGACCTTCGGCTACGGCATAGCGGTATTTCTGATCGCACTGGTACAGAACGAGGTGGTAACCGTTGCGTTCTCCGCCTTCCGTTTCGCAATGACAGCGGCTCTCGTGCTTTTGTTAATCTTCTTTTTCCGCATCCCTGCCGGAAAGGAGCAACTGCCGCGGTTCGTGAAAAAGAGCGACGGGATCACGCCGCCGAAAAAACTGATCCTCGGTACTTATCTTCTTGTGTTCATTGTTGCACTGATGGGAACTGCCGGCCCTGCGATTGTCGGTAAGGTTAAGCACGGCGTTTCCGTTATGTATCTGGTCGTGGCTTTTTCCTGCTTTACCATGTATTGGCTTCACAAAAAAGCAAATATTCATCCCTTCCGATTAATGCCCGTATTGGTGGGGCTGGGCGGTCTCGGTTTTCTTCTGATGATCGCAACGCCTTACGTGCCTGCACTTTCCTACGTTGCCTGCATTCTCATCGGATTTGGCATGGCAGCGTGTATGTTCGGCCCGCTTTACGGTGTTCCGATCATGAAATCCTACCCGTCACGGTATCTGGCTCCCGCTATCATCGGGGTCGTTATCTTTGCGGTTCTTACACACGCCGTTATCGGAGAAATATTCCTCGGTGCACCTGCCGTGCTGTACGTCGTTTACGCGGTCATCATGGGCGTTCTTGTGTTCGTATACACGCAGGTGGAGCCGTTTTTCCTGTTCGCACTCCGCAGAAGGATCACAGATGACGAGATCGAATCCGCAACCGCAACCGAAGAAGAAACCGTTGCCGCCGTTCCTGTTGCCGAAACAGAACCCGAACCTGCGGTTGCCGCTGAAAATGCACTTTCCCGGGATGATCCGCTCGGCAAACTCAGCCCAAAAAAGCGGGAGGTGGCGGAACTCATCTGTATGGGCTACACCAACAAGGACATTGCAAAAACGCTTTTTCTCTCCGAGCATACCGTAAAGGATTACGTAAAGGACATTTATTATACGCTGGACGTGCACAGCCGTCTGGAACTTGCCGTCCTTGTCAACAATTATCGCACTGCGAATCAGAAATGATCGCAAAACCGCACGTACAACAAAAACACACCGCCGCTTACAGGAAAAAAACTGCAAACGGCGGCTCTTTTTTTATTCAAATTCTTATGGATGTAAATTATGATTTATCTTACTTTGCAATCTCCGACATTCCGCGTGCGACCTTCTTTTTCTTTTCAACGAATGACAGCAGAAGATTCCACAGCGGCAGGATGTACAGGTATACCGCCGTAAGCATACAGATCAGCGGTGCACCCACCGAGGTCAGCGGCACGGCACCTGCGATCGACCAGGGCACAAGCGGTGCGATCACCACGGACGTATTCTCAAGATCAAGGGCGAGTTTTTCGTTGTCCTTTTCCACCTGCGTGCAAAGCTGATGCGTCAGCATGATGGCAAGCGTCTGGTTGCAGGCAATGATCGCCGTCAGCACCGAGGTCAGGCAGACCGCACAAAAGGAAGTCGTTTTCCGACTGCATTTGACAAGCAGTTCCTGCATGGCATTGAGCAGGCCCGTTCCCTCAAACATTCCCGAAAACGAGGCGGAAATGCACACGATGAGCGACACGTTGACCATAGACAGCAAGCCGCCGCCCGAAAGCAGTTGTGCAAGTTCAGCGTCCTGCGGAGAAAAACCGAAAACTGCCGTTTGCAACAGTTCCGCAAGCGGTATTTTTTGTACCGTGAAAGCCACGATCCCGCTGAGGACGATGCTGACCGCCATGGTGATGCGGACGTTGATCTTAAAAAGGGACAGTACAACGATCACCGCCGCCGGCAAGAGCATCACGGGATGCAGATTAAAATGCGTTGCGAATATCTCATTCACATTGCTTTGCTGTGCCTGCGGATCGATGAAAAGCCCGACAAGTCCGTAGATGATGCAGGTCAGCAGAAACGGAACGACAGCCGTTGCGAACATATTTTTTATATTGCGGTAGAGATCGGTCTTCGTAAGGGTGCTTACAAGCAAAGCACTCGTGGACATGGGTGAACAGCGATCCCCGAACAGGGCACCTGCAAGCACCGCACCGCCCGAATAGAGGATCGGAATGCCCATGCTGTTTGCCATGGTTACGCAAATGACACCCATGGTGGATGCCGTACCGAAGGACGTGCCCGTGAGAAACGAGATCAGACTGCACATTAAAAAAGTAACGAGCACCATCACCTGCGGTGCACACAGGCGGGTTGCATAATAAACGATATACGGAATGGTGCCGCAGGCACGCCAGAAGGCGGTTATGATGCCGATGAGTAAAAACGTCAGCAGGATATTTTTCACCGTTCTGACACCCGAGAGGGCAAAGCCTGCCATTTCACGGACGGTTTTCTTTTTGAACAGACCGTAGCCGAAAAACAGACAAAAACCGAATACAAGTGCCGCAAGCACGGACCAATCCAGTGCCACACACACGAAAAGTGCCGCCGCAAAAGCGGCAAGCACTGTAATTTCAATCATACAAATTTCCTCTTTAACAACACAACGCTTATTTATTGAGTGTCAGACTGACCGACAGCGGATTGTGATCGCTCGGATGGGCTCCGTCATAGGTATCAGTCACGACGGAAAAGGAAGAAACCGTAAAATCACCGGGAGATACGAAGCAATAATCAAGACGTTTTTCGACCGTACCCCAATTCTGGTACGTGTCGGCATCGGACGTATTCTCGGTATCATGTCGCGTATCAATAAAGGTTTCGGTTGCTTTGCGATAGGTCTGCGAATCTTCGCCGGAATTCATATCGCCCATGAGAACGGCGGGAATATCGCCGAATTCCTTGATCTTATCCAGCACCACGCCGATGCCGTTGATGCGTGCTTCCTCGCTGACGTGGTCAAGATGCGTATTGAACACCACGAAACGGCTGTTGTCGGATTTCGTTTCAAGAATGACGTAACCGCAGACACGGTTGTACATCGCACCCCAGGATTTACTCATCACGTCGGGCGTTTCACTCAGCCAGAACGTACCCTTTTCAACGAGCGTGTAAAGGTCGGTGCGGTAAAAGATCGGACAACCCTCGGAAAGTATCCCGTTGTCACGGTAGGTAATGCTTGAATCATAAGACGGCAGGCTTTCACACAGATATGCGTAGTGGTATTTGGTCACTTCCTGAAAACCGATGATGGTGGGGGCTTGCTTTTCGATGGTGCTTATCAGCATGGCGGCACGGTTGAACCAGCTTTTTTCGTTGAGATCGGTCGGCGAAATGCAACGCACGTTTGCACTCATGACGCGGATCTCCTCGGTGTCGGCAGGCGTTTCGGTCAGAACGGTGCGTTTTTCTTCTTTATAGTTTTTGTACGGTGCAAAGAACACGCCTGCAAAAACGAGCACACCTGCAAGTACGGTAATCCCCACCGCGGCAAACACTTTTTTGACTGTTTTCATTTTTTTCTCCTTATGCAATTTCTTCCAACAGAGCAGGAAGGTTTCCGAGGTCGGAAAGGATCATAAACAGTGCCTTGAAAAGCCAGAGGATACGGTTCATGAAACTGTTTGCGACAGGTTGAGTAACCTGCAGTTCCTGCGTATTTTCAACGAAGTCCGCGGTCTTGACAAACGTAAAGTCACACTCTGCGGCATTGTGGTCGGAGATCACTTCCCCGTTTTCGTTTACAACTTCCGTATAACGCAGATCGGTTGCGATCACGTCAACGCCGCCGCCGGCTCTGTACATAAATCTCTCAATCGAATCCCAGTTTCCCCATGCGGGAAGTCCCGTGGCGTGCCATTGGCTGAAATCAAAATAGTCGCCGTTGTTTTTCACTTCCACGAAGGCATCTTTCAGCCCCAGTTCCACGGTCAGGATGTTGTAAAGTGCGGCGTTGTCCTCTCTGTAATGCAGGTGGTTATTGAAGTCACCCGTCACGATAACGGGTCTGTCATGCTCTGCACTGCGTGCCTGTATGAATGCGGCAAGCTGTTTGTACTGGCTCGTTCTTGCGGCAACAGATCCTTCTCCGCCGTAAGCATCGGCGTGCAGATTGTAAAAATCAACGTAAATGCCGTTGCCGATGTCAATGACTGTATAGACGAAGCCTTTGGGCGTGAGTTCATCCGAACCGTCCGAAAGAATACCGCAGGCATCGTCCCACGTAACGCGGGTCTCATTGTACACTGCCATATCGGCAGTAAAGATATTCAGACCGTCACCGCCGGGAACGGAACCGGTATGGTTGGTCATATAATTGTAGCCGTTCAGGTTTGCAACAAGCGTATCGTGATACCCGAAATCTTCCTGCACGGCAACGATATCAAAATCGTTTTTGTTGAAATAGTCAGCCGCAACGGCGTGGTTTGCGTTCAGATCGGCTCTGTTCAGGGCGGCAAAGGGCAAACCGTAAACGTTGAAATTCACCGTTTTGACCGCATATTTTTCGCTTGCATCGTAATCGTAAAGTTTTATATCAAAATATTGCGTGTATTCGGTATCGTTGCAGGTATACACGAGCCGCCAGTAAATCTTATCGAAATCTTTGAAGCCCTGTGCATCCGTTCCCCAAAGATGCTCCCTGTACAAAATACCGTATTCATCCTGTTCCGCAACGGATGCAATGCGTCTGAACGTCAGCGGCTGTGTATAGTCGATCGTGCCGTCGGCATTCTTTTCCCAATAATTCGGGTTTTTCTCATCGTTCAAAGAAAATCCGTGCCACACTTCACCGTCCAAAGACACGTTGCAGGCAAATGCGGTCGTTCCTGCCGGGAACACGAAGGTATAGGCAAGATCATTGAGTTCACGGGAAACAGCACAATCCCCCGCATCGCTCTTTTCTTTCACGTCATAAGACTGACGGCTCGGAAACTCCATCGGATACAGCGTTGATTTGTAAAGAAAGGGTGCGATCTCCACCTGCACGCCGTTTTCGGTTTGGGCGGCATTTGCAGGAACAGCCATACAACCCAGTGCAATTACAACCGTGAGAATCAAGCAAAGTAGTTTTTTCACAACAAACACTCCTTATCTGCTTATATCTTGTATAATACCATACTTTTACCTGCAAATGTTAGCAATCTGTAAATAAAATCACGGTTTTGTGTATTGTATGATCGTCTCCGTAGTGTAAAAAAGGAAAATCACAATACGTTTTTTTCTCTACAGCAAAACAATCGGTTTGTGTTTTCATTGCAACACTTGTTTTTGAATGTGTTTCAAAAAATGAAACATCAAGTCTTAAATGCAATATCATGTTGCATTGTTTACAAAATATTCACAAATGTTACAATTCAGAAACACATAAACCCGTATAATAAGTGACAACGGCGTATAAGGAGGATTCAAAGGTGGCTGTATTCAAACTTCCGAACGGAGAAACCGTGCAGGCGTATCCGATCACAAGTTCACAGAAGATGATGTATCTCATGTCGCTGAAATACGGCTCGGGCTACCCTGTCAACAACATCGGCTGCGGTGTTTACTGGAAGGGTGAGATCGACAAGGGCGAAATGAAAGCCGCGATCTACGAAGCCGTCCGTCGTTGCGACACCATGCGATTGCGTTTTATAATGGGCAAAAGAATGCAACTGCATCAGTACGTGACCGAATACAGTGATCTTTCGGTGCAGGAATGGAACCTGAGCGATTACACAATGGAAGAAGCACGGGAACAGTTGCTTGCCTTTTCAAGACAGAACATACCGATGTTCAACTGCGAAGTGCACAGGATCTTCCTCGTACGGTTCAAGGACGGTTATCAGGGGCTGTTCATGCGGTTGCACCACCTTGCCATGGATGCGTATTCCCTCAAGGTATTTATCAACGACATCATTGCCATATACAAACACAGAACGCAGGGTACTCCCTACCCCAAGCCGATGCGTGCTTACGTTCCCGCGTTGGAAAAGGAACTGGCATACGAAACGAGCACACAGCACGAAGTTGACAAAAAATACTGGTACGATTCCCTTGCCAAGGAATCCGAACCGATCTTCACCGATTTCATGCTCGACAACCGTCTGAAAAAACAGCAGGTGAAATATCCCGACAGGCGTTTTGCCGATATTCACTCGGGACTTCCCGATGCGGATTCGATCCGTTTCAGTATGAGCAAAGAACAAAGTGATAAACTCACCGCACTGTGTGCCGAAAAAGATCTTTCGGTGTTCGCGGTCATTTCCATGGCCGTACGCACGGCTCTCTCCTGCTTCAATGACAACCAGCCGGACGTTTCGTTCAAAATGATCATCAACCGCCGGGGAACGATCGAAGAAAAGAAATCGGGCGGTCTTCGCATCAACTTCCTGCCTATGCGAAGCATCGTTTCCCCCGCAGAAACGTTCTGCGGTGCAACGCAGAAGATCACGCAGATCCAGAGTGAGATGTACCTGCACGCAAGGCTCTCTTTCCTTGAAACGCTCAAAGAAAGACACAAATCCATGTCCGAAGATGCAAAATTCGATTCCACCTACGACAGTTTCGGTCTTTCCTATCAGCCCTACGTGCCGCCCGTGTGTATTGACAAAGAAATGCAGGAAACACTGCAAACGGTATGGTACAACAACGGGGCTACTATGATTCCGCTGTATCTGACCGTCAGCCACCGTGCAAACGATGCCAGACTTGAGTTTAATTTTGAATACAGACGTGAACAGCAGGCGGAATATGACCTGCAGGTATTTTATTCCAAAATGGAAAAGATCTTTGAACTTGCAACAGAAAATCCCGACGTAACGGTCGGTGAAATATTGAGAGAGGTCGCAATCACAAAAGAAGAAAGGGACGGAAAAGTGCAATGCACACAATCGAAAAGCTTATCGGAATCCTTGAAAACTACGTGGAAATTGACGAAATCAAGGCTGAAAACCATTTTAAGTCTGATCTGGGCATGAGTTCGTTTGATCTCACCTGCGTGATGGCTGATATAAAAAATGAATTCGGCGTAAGCCTGACCGCTTCCGACTTTGTCAGAAACAAAACCGTCGGTCAGATGGCGGCATTCATCGATTCCCGAAAATAAAAAACTGTATTTTGCAAGACTGCGTACTTCACCCCTTGCGTGACGGTACGCGGTCTTTTTTTACGATCAAAAAAAAGAGGTTGCTTATCGGTTGAACATATAGTACAATACGGACATATCAAAAAAGAGAGAGGTTTTTTATTATGGTTTTCACACTTCAACTTTTGTGGCTGTTTCTGGCCGCCATGCTCATCAGTGCCATCGGTTTCAAAAACTACGTATGGTTCATTTCCCTCGGCTACGGTTTTTCCATTGCAGGTGAAGGAATCCTGATGATGCTCCTGTACGGCAAAGAACTGCACGTCGGTACGCTCATTTGCTGCATCCTGTTCGTTCTTTACGGTTGCCGATTGGGCGGCTACCTTGCCGTGCGTGAATTCGGCAGCAGTTCCTACAAAAAGAACATGAAGGGCGAGATCAAAGACGGAAAAAGCGTTCCCTTCGGTGTCAAAATTGCGATCTGGGTAACCTGTGCCCTGCTTTACGTTACGCAGGTTTCGGGCGTTTTCTACCGCCTGCACAACCACAGCGAGGACAATGCGTTCGTTTTCATAGGTGCGGCAATTATGGTGCTCGGTCTTGTGCTGGAATCCGTTGCGGACATTCAGAAAAACAAAGCCAAAAAGATCAACCCCAAACGCTTTGTGGATACCGGGCTTTACAAATTCGTCCGTTGCCCCAATTATTTAGGTGAAATGATCTTCTGGACGGGTGTGCTCGTTTCGGGTATCGGTGCGGTCAAGGGCTGGCAGTGGCTGATCGTGGCGATCGGTTATATCGGCATTATCTTCGTTATGTTCAGCGGTGCCCGCAGACTGGAGATCCGGCAGAACAAAAACTACGGCAACGACCCCGAATATCAGAAATACGTTAAAACCGTGCCCATCATGGTGCCCTTTATCCCCCTGTACAGCGTAGAAAAATACAAATGGCTGGTCGCATGATCTGCTGAATCAAAATTTTGAAAGCGAGGAACGGTTTATGGAACAGGTGAAAAAGAAGACTGCATTTGCAAAAGCGGGGCTCATTCTGCTCGGTGTGGCACTGTTTGCGGTGGGCTTGGCTTTTTTCCACGGGGAATATCTGTCGTTCAGCAATCTGCCTTTGCTGTTCTTCCTGTCGGCAGTGTCCATGCTCGGCTGTGCGGTATTGGCGGCGGTTGCTGCCGATTCTGCCGAAAAGCAAAGCAAAAAGAAAACCGTGCTTGCGGCTCTCGGGGCGGCACTCGGATTTGAAGCGTTGCAATGGGGAATCACTTTTTTCATCAACGTCATCATCGGCAAAGAACAGCTCAATCTGTTGGCGGTAAACGTGGCGAGTGCCGTTCTGTTGGTCTATGCAGGCGTGCTGTGTTCGATCGCATTCATGAAGCTGACCGATAAAAAAACTGTGCAATCCGTTGTTGCCGCCTTGTGCATGGTCTGCTTCTGCATCGGTGGATTTACTTACGTTGAATCCTACGCAAAGGATTTAATTTACGGCAAATATGAGGCCGCCGTTCCCGTAACGGCAAAAATTACGAACACAGGAGAAAAAGTTATGACAGTCAGCGGAGATCTCTACGTCAGCACAAGAGGAAGCGACAGCAATGACGGCACAAAGGATGCGCCGTTTCTGACCATTGAAAAAGCCGTTACCGCCGTTCGCAATATGGACAAAACAGGCAAAGACGGCATCACCGTTTGCATTGAAGCAGGCGAATACAGGGTTTCTTCCCTCGTTTTTACAAAAGAGGATTCGGGTACAGCCGAATGTCCGATCACCTACCGTGCGTACGGTGAGGGCGAAGTGATCTTAAACGGCGGTGTCACCCTTGCAACGGAAGATTTCAGCAGTGTGACGGAGTATCCCGCCCTTGCCGAACGCCTTACGGAAGAAGCCAAAAACAACGTGATCGTTGCCGATCTTACAAAAGCACCTTACGATCTGACCGCAGACGATTGGGGCAAGATCTACGCCATCGGCTCCTACAACACCGCTTCAAGTTACGACGGGGACTGGACGGGACCGCTGTACTGCGAACTGTTCGTCAATGATAAAAGACAGACCCTTGCACGCTATCCCGACAGCGGTTTTCTGATGACCGAAGAAGTGGTTTCAACAGGTCTCGGACTTGAATCGGGCGGTTCGCTGACAGTTGTTGCGAATTGGTATGACATCCGCAATCCAGAACCCGATGTATATAAAATCAATTCCGAACTTGCCCAACGCATCGCAGGCTGGAAAACGTTCGACGACGTGTGGATGTTCGGGTACTGGAAATACGATTGGGCGGATGCCTCCACCCCCATCGGAACCTTCGAAAAAGAAACGGGCATTCTCTCCCCCGCATTCGTAAGTCTTTACGGCACAAAAACGGATGCACCCTATTATTTCTTCAACGTATTGGAAGAACTCACGACTTCGGGCGAATGGTATCTTGACCGCGAGAACGGACTTTTGTGCCTGTGGGCACCCGAAGACAGGGAAAACGCACAGATCGATCTTTCCCTTTCGCTGTCACCCATTATTCAGGCAGAAGCAGACTATCTTACGTTTGACGGTCTGACCGTCAAGGGTACACGCGGCGACGGCATACAGATCACCGGCAACGGCAACACCGTGCAGAACTGCCTTATTAAAAACGTGGCAGGCAACGCACTCATCATGACGGGATACGATAACCTTGCTTACAAAAACGAGATCACCCGTACGGGCAAAGGCGGCATCATTCTGACGGGCGGCGACACGCAGACGCTCACCCCCGGCAACAACAAAGCCGACAACAACTACATTCACGACTGGTCGGAAATTTACCTGACCTATCAGCCTGCCGTCACGCTCAACGGCGTGGGCAACATCTGTTCGCACAACGAAATGGTGAACTCCCCTCACGAAGCGATCACGTACAGCGGCAACAACCACATCATTGAATACAACCTCATTCACGACGTCTGTCTGCTCTCCGACGATGCAGGTGCGATCTATTCGGGCAGAAGCTGGTTCTGGTACGGCAATATCATCCGCTACAACTGCATCTACAACCTCGGCTCGGACGGTCACACACCTGACGGCATTTACCTTGACGATGCCCTTTCGGGACAGCAGGTGTACGGAAATCTCCTCATCAACATACCGAAATTCGGCATTCACCTCGGCGGCGGCAGAGATAATATCGTCACCAACAATATTATCATCAATGCAGGCAAATATGCCGTGTCCTTTGACGACAGAGCCCGTGACGGCGTTCTGAATCAGGGATGGTTCACCCATGCATACCTGCCCGACGGCGATATGTGGAAGAATCTTTACAATTCTCCGTGGCAGAGTGAGATCTGGCAGGAAGCCTATCCGCAATACAAATCCGTTTCCGCAGACATTGCGGATGCAGAAAGCGCCGCATTCATCCCCAATCCCGCAAGTACGCTGACGAACAATCTGATCTTTGACAAAAACAAATCCGTCGGCAACATTTGCGAAGCGGCACAGAATTTCAGCACCGTTGAGAACAACGCCGTCTTTGCGTTGCGTACGGCAGAAAGCATTTTCACCGATGCCGCAAACGGAATCTATACGATCGCCGACCTTGACGAATTGCACAAAACGGCACCCGATTTTGCAGATCTGCCGCTTGATAAAATAGGCAGAACGGACGGATAAAACAAATTCAAAAGCACGCAGTGATCTTGCTGTCACTGCGTGCTTTTTTATGGAGATCAGGTGAAATGTAAGTATGTAAATTATGATTTATTTTTTTATTTTACCTGCGTTTGGCACTTGCATACCCGCACCGTCTGCAAAGCGGCTCGGTCACGTTCCGCATTTCAAAGGCACGTTTCATCGCTTTCACACGCGGCGATTGCAGGATCGTCTGAATGTCCGTTTCAAAGATATTACCCAGTGCAATATCCCCCTCTGCATCCAGACAGCAGGGCACGACGGTCCCGTCACAAAGCACCCCCACCTGGTCACGCAGACCGTAGCAGGAATGATTCCCCCCGAAATCATCGGCATTCATATCGGGCCATGCAAACAGTTCGCCCCATTCAAGAAATACCTTTTCCTGCAACTGAAAACCAGAATGCAGTTTTTTCCACTCTGCGGGGAAAGCCTCATGCATTTTTGCAAGAATCTCATCATTGCGTTTGTCCGCACCGCCGCTGTTCCACAACCGCATCACGGCAATTCTCCCCTGTGCGGCAAATGCTTTGCAGAACGAAAAACAGTTTGCAAGATATTCGTCCAATGAGATCCCCATGGCGTTGACTTCGTAGCAGTGCAGGGAAATGCTCACTTTCCGCAGGGGCTTTGCATTCAACAGCACTTCTTCTTTTTCTTTGAGAAGCGTTCCGTTGGTGGTGATGATATTCTGAAAGCCGAGGTCGGCGGAAATTGCAAAAAAAGTTTCAAGATCGGGATGCAGAAGCGGCTCCCCCAAAAGATGAAAATACAGATAGTCCGCAAAGGAACGCAGTCTTTGTGCCGCAAGGGTAAATTCCCGTACCGTCATAAACCGTGCCTTGCGTTTCGTGCCGTGGCAGAACGTGCACCGCAGATTGCAGACGTTGGTTATTTCAAGAAATGCTTTGTTGGGCATATTTTTCACCTTTTTACAGTTTTGCATCATTGCATCACAATACGCAATAACAGCAAACGGGGCTGTACGTGCTTACTTATTGGTAACAACAAACGTCATTCTTTCCTGAATGGTGGGGCCGCCGTGACCGGTTCCGAAGCCGCCGTGGTCGGAGGTCAGGATAATCAGCCAGTCTTCCGTTTCATAGGTAGGTCTGTTTTCAATGGCAGTAATGGTCGTATGTGCTTCCTGGTCATTGAGTTTGAAGCCTACCTGATAACAGGGATTGTTCACGGAAAAACCGAAACCGTGTCCCGCACCGTCGGGACCTTCATAGATGGCAAAGATAAAATCGGAGCAATCGTCCTGCGTAATATCCTCAATGGCTTTTGCGGCGGCAACGGTATTGGTTGCACAGTAATTGAAAGAAACCGGCAGGTTATTTTCTTCACAGTAAGCCTTTTCATCCTTGTAGGTGCTGTTTTCATCCACGAAATGTCCGTCCCAGATCGTAATGAAGGTTGCACTGTCAATGATTCCGTCTTCAGTCAGCGAAGTCAGCAGTGTCTTGTGCGTCAGATCTTTGATCTGTCCGTTTCCGTACACACCGTTTTCTTCTGCCCACACACCCGTCAGGATCGAGCACCAACCGGGAGCGGTGGAAGTTGCCTGTGTGTTTTCTGCCGGATAATTCACA
The DNA here is from genome assembly GCA_045590895.1 of Acutalibacteraceae bacterium. Classification (GTDB taxonomy): domain Bacteria; phylum Bacillota; class Clostridia; order Oscillospirales; family Acutalibacteraceae; genus RUG806. The sequence continues at coordinate 76,589 of JAZNRU010000042.1, read as the reverse complement.
CCGCCGCAATATGCCAGAACGCAGGAGCCGCCTGCATCGCGAAGCTTTTTGATGCCGCTGAACGGTCCGTCTGCAAGGATGAGAGCATCTGCACGCCCGCCGTCATAACCGATGATAATGGCTTTCTTTTCGGTCTTGCCCTCGGGCAGTTCCGATTCAAAGTGGTCTTTGATCATACCGTACAGATCGGTCTGCGGAATGGCCGTTTCCACATCGTTTTCATAACCGACTGCCGCAATGTTTTCAAGATACAACTCTTGCGTATCTTTATCATCGGTCTTATAAAGACCGAACAGGGCGGGAATCAAAAGAAAAAAGCTGATAAGTTTTGAAATGAAAGACATAACCAAAATGCTCCTTTTCCGTTTTTTGTATTATACCATACCGCACAGAAAAAAAACAATGTGCAAAAGCAACACAAACAAAACCGCTTGCTTGTTGCTTTTCACAACAGAAACTGCACTTTTGAATCAAAAGAATACCAAATCGACTCTTGCAAGAACTGTTTTTTTGCTGTATAATTTTGTCTCGGAATTATATTACGGAGTAAAAAAATGAAAGAAAAAATAAAAAAGACGAAACAAAAGGCACATATTCTAAAAAACACCGCCTTTATGCTCGGCTGTGCGTTCAAGTGTGCCCCGCTGTCCCTGCTGATTATTTATCTTGCATATATTTCGGAAAACGTATACTATTCGGTGGTCATCAACGTCATGTTCCTTGAAACCGCCCTTTCCATCATTGAAGGCAACGGTACGTTCAGGGAGTTTGCGATCAGAATGTGTCTGATCGTTTTGGGCAAATTGCTCATTGACCTGCTTGCCTACATCGACGTTTACACCGTGCGTGTCAAATTCGAGATCAAATGCGAGAGTTATATCAACAATCTCATTTTCAAAAAAGCACAGCAGGTGGAGTTGGGCTGTTATGAAGATCCCGAATTCTTTGACAAATACAACCGTGCCACGTGGGTGGTGGACAAAGGCGGCTTCAAACGCATCATTGAGGGCTCCGCATGGACGATCGGCTCTCTGATCAGCTTCGTGTTCCTCGTCAGTTATCTCATGAGTGTGGATCCGTTTCTGCTTGTGTTCATTCTCTGCCCCGTGATCGTCATAGCCCTGCGTGTCAAAAAGAACGAAGTGGAACTGCAGAAAGACAAGGAAATGGTGCCCTATGAACGGCAGAAAGAATATATCCGTCGCACCATTCTGCTCAAAGACTTCGCAAAAGAGATCAAAACGACAGACATCTTCACCGTCGTCAAAGCAAGATTTCAATCCGCCATCGACGGCAATATCCGCGTCATCAAAGAGTACGGCTGGCGTGTAGCCGTTCTTGAGGTCATTTCCGACCTGTTCGGTGAGATCATCCCCGTTGCAGGCGGTCTGGGTTACGGTTGCTACCGCATGATCGTATTGCAGAACCTGCCCGTTTCCGAGTTTTCCGTTCTGGTTTCCGCCATCACCACGGCAAGAAACAAACTCAACCACCTTGCCCATTATTTTGCCATGCAGCAAAAACACTGCCTGTGGGTACAGAATCTGCGTGAATTTCTGGAATACGAGCCGCAGATCACCGACGGCGGTATTGAACCCGCCGATTTTGAAAGTCTGGAATTCAGAAACGTCACCTTCCGTTATCCCAAAACAGACAGAAACATTCTCAAAAACGTCTCCTTTACGGTTCAAAAAGGCGATACCGTTGCCGTGGTCGGTCACAACGGTGCAGGCAAAACCACCCTGTCCAAACTGCTCATGCGTCTATATGACGTGACCGAAGGCGAAATTCTGTATAACGGCAGAAATATAAAAGACTATAACGTACGGCAGTACCGTGAAAAATTCGCAAGCGTGTTCCAGGATTACCGCATTTTTGCCATGACGGTGGCTGAAAACGTGCTCATTGAGGAAGTGACCGATGAAAACAGAGTCCTTGTCAGCAAAGCCCTGCAAATGGGCGGCGTAGCCGAAAAGGTGGATTCACTTCCCGAAAAAGAAGACACGATCCTCACAAGAGAGTTTGACAGCGAAGGTGCCTTGCTTTCGGGCGGACAGGCACAGAAACTGACCATTTCCCGTCTGTTTGCAAGAGATTTTGACATTGCGGTGCTGGATGAGCCATCCTCTGCACTCGATCCCGTTGCGGAAAGCAAAATGTATGACAGCCTCATGGAAGGCACGAAGGGCAAGACCGTATTTTACATTTCACACCGCTTATCCAGTGCAACAAGATCCGACAAGATCCTCGTTTTCTCCGACGGACAACTCATTGAAAGCGGCAGTCATGAAGAACTGATGCAGAAAAACGGTACTTACTGCGAAATGTTCACCTTGCAGGCATCGGGTTACAGAGAGGAGGAAGCGGACGATGAATAAGAAAACGAAAGAAAAAGAGAAATCCAACAGCCTGAAAAACTACCTGTTCATGCTGCGATTCGTCGCCAAGCACACTCCTTTTTATCTGTTCGGCTATCTGTTTTTTGACATGATCTCCAATCTGCCGTGGATCCTTTCCAACGTGGTGTTGCTCAAATACATCATTGACGTTGTCACCTCGGGCGAACAACTGTACAGAGCCGCCGTAGCCGTGGGCGGTTTTGCCGTATTCGTCATTCTCAGCAATCTCGCAAATACCCTCTTTTATGAGATCTACGTGCCGAAAGCACGCGAAAAACTCAACTTCAGACTCTATTCCGTCATTTATGAAAAAGCGGCAAAAATGGACTTTGAAGCCTACGACAACCCCGCTTACTACAACGACCTCGTGCTTGCAATGACGTCCATGAGCGAGCGAGCACAGATGGTCATATCCAACACGCAGGACATTCTGACGAACATCGTATCCGTACTGACCATCGGCACGGTGATCGTAACCATTGACCCGATGTGCCTTGTGTTCGTGTTCCTCTGCGTCGGCTTCATGGTACCCGTCGGCAGACTGATTGCAAAGGTCAACGTGCAACGCACCGAAGCCATGACACCGCTGGACAGAAAAAACTTATATTTCAGCCGCGTTTTCTATTTACAGGACTATGCAAAAGAACTGCGTCTGAGCCGTGCGGGTGAAATGATCGAACGCAGATACCAAAAGAATATTTATGACAGGCTTTCCACCATTTCCCCCTACCTTGCAAAGCAGTGGAAACTGTATTTCTGCCAGGAATCCCTGCCGCTGACCTTGCTTATTTATTTAGGCATTACCCTGCTCATGGGTTACAAAGCCATCGTCACAAAAGAGATCTCCATGGGTGATTTTGCCGCCACGTTCAACGGTGCCACCGCCATCAGCAACAGCGTTTTTGCCGTTACAAGCTGGTTTGCCATCAGTTTCCGTGAAAACGGTCTGTACGTGGAAAAATTCAAGCGGTTTATGAATGCAAAGGAAAAAATTCTCAGCGGTGAGGTAAAAACGGTACACAAAAAACCCGTGACCATCCGTTTTGAGAACGTGTCCTTCACCTATCCCGGCAACTCGGAACCGACACTCAAAAACATCAATCTCGAAATCAAACCCTATCAGAAAATAGCCCTCGTCGGCTACAACGGTGCCGGTAAGACCACGCTTACAAACCTGCTGTTGCGTCTCTACGACGTCACGGAAGGACGCATTACCGTTGACGGCACAGATATCCGCGAATGGGATATTCCCTCTTACCACCAACAGTTTGCCGCGGTATTTCAGGACTTTTCCCTGTTCGGTGCAACCTTGGGTGAAAATGTCGCCATGAACGATCACCCCGATGCAAAAAAAGTAAAACAGGCGTTGCGAAACGGCAGTTTTGAAAAAAATCTGCCCGACGGCACCGACACCATTCTTCTGCGTGAATTTGACGAAAACGGCGTTTCCCTTTCGGGCGGCGAAGCACAAAAGGTTGCCATTGCAAGAGCGTTTTACAAGGATTGTCCGTTTGCCATTCTTGATGAGCCGAGTGCAAACCTTGACCCCGTTGCGGAATACGCACTCAACCACGCAATGACGAAAGCGGCAGAGAACAAAACGGTTATTTTCATTTCGCACCGCCTTTCCACCACCGTTATGGCTGACTGCATTTATATGCTCGAAAACGGCGAGATCGTGGAAAAAGGCTCACACGAAGCACTCATGCAACAAAACGGCAAATATGCCTATATGTTCAACCTGCAGGCAGATAAATACAAAGAACAGAACTGACAACAGCAAAAACACCGTCACTTCCCTTTTGGGGGTGACGGTGCATTATTTTGCCGATATTGAATTATCTGTTGAGAATGAGCTTGGTCAGTTCAACGGGATCGACGATGGTGCCGTCCTTGTAAACACGCATATTGCCGGAAGCAATTTCGTCAATGAGGATGACTTCGCCGTTGTTGTAACCGAATTCAAACTTGATATCCCACAGGTCAAGGCCGATGCTCTTGAGATCGTCAGCAACGATCTTTGTGATCTTGAGCGTCTGCTCTTTCATGGATTCAAACATTTCAAGGCTCATAACGCCGAGTGCGGCAAGACCTTCGCCCGTTACCAGCGGATCGCCTTTTTCGTCATTCTTGAACGTGCATTCGACGTAACCGCCTTCAAGAACGGTACCGTCTGCAATGTATTCACCGTATCTGCGGATGAAACTGCCGGTTGCAACCAGACGGCAGATGACTTCCAGACCGTGACCGAATACTTTACCGGGAAGTACTTCCATGGTAGCATCGTCAATATTTGCACTGACGTAGTGGGTTTTGATGCCTGCGGCTTTGAGCAGTTCAAAATAGTGGATGGAGGTCTGCAGGTTGGCTTTACCGATGCCTTCAATGGTCAGACCGACCGTGTTTTCACCGGGATCAAAAACGCCGTCTTTGCCCGTGCAATCGTCCTTGAATTTCAGTAAAACATTGCCGTTTTCCAGAGCGTAAACATCTTTTGTTTTGCCTTCGTAGATCTTTGTCATTTTATTCTGCACTCCTTTTTCAGTTTTACTCTTCTTTTTTACCACCTTTTTACCCGTTTGTACAGTGTTTTTTTTATTTTTTTCAACTTTTGTAAAATCTTCCGTTTTTGCAAATAAAATAACCGTGTTTGTTATTCATTTTAGCAAGAATCGGCACTTCCCCTTCGAAAACGGCGGTATATGAGTTTTGCCGCCTGTGCCGTGAGCACTGCCGCCGCAACGGTTTCCAGAAGATTCATAACGGCAAAAACGAAATGAAACACACCCGAAACCTCAATTGCGTACTGTTCGCTTTGCAGCATTTCATACATATAATTACTCAGCATTTTTCCGCCGATAATATCGAAAAGCAGATACACCGCACTCACAACAATTGCGACCGTTGTCTTTTTGCGGTTTACGGGGCGTTTTGCAAACTTAAAAACACCCGTCAACAGCAATGCGATCAGCAACAAAAACCACACCCATGCAATGATGAGGCTCACGTAATTCATGCTCGCCGTCCATTTCAGAGTATAGCGGATCTGTTTCCATGTCGGAATGCCTGTTGTCATCGGAAAAAACAACGCCGCAAGTGTATATAAAAACCATGCACAGTAAAATCCCGTATCCTTTTTTGCACACATACAGATCACACCGCAACCCAGAAGGGGCAATGCATATATGCATCCCCAGCCCGTCAGCAACAAGAGAATCAAAGCCGCAAATCCGCCCAGACACAGCAGAATGATACCTGCAAGCACTCTTTTCTCCATAGGGGATTGCACGGTCTGCACGCTTGGTGCGGACGGCGGTGTTTGTTGTGTTTGTTGTGTTTGTTGCGGTTCTTCCGTTCTCTGTTCTTTTACACCGCTTTCCCCTTTGACGAGTTCATCCACCGTGATACCGAAAATCTCACTCAAGCGGATAATTTTATCGAGTTCGGGCACGGCACTGTTGTTTTCCCATTTGGAAACGGATTGCCGCGACACGTTCAGTTTTTGTGCAAGTTCGTCTTGCGAAAGATTCATTTTCGTACGCAACTCATAAATGCGTTCACCGAAGTTCATGCGATCACACTCCTTTGTTTTTTCTGCTTTTATCATACCAAAAACACGGACAAATGTCTATACATTCCGCTTTACTGTTTCGCAACCGACGGTTGCACCTTGCTTTTTCGGCAAAAAACGGATGACAAAAACGTAATTCTGTGGTATACTGACCGCAGATTGTGACTTTGTCACGGAAAAAACATTTTCAATTGTGCATAATAAGACCAACAAACAAAAAGGAGGCTACCGAAATGGCAGTTTTGCATATTACCAAAGACAATTTTGAAAGTGAAGTGTTACACAGCGACAAACCCGTTCTTCTTGATTTCTGGGCACCCTGGTGCGGCCCGTGCAAAATGGTCGCTCCGATCGTGGAAGAAATTGCAAACGAGCGCACCGATATTAAAGTCGGCAAGATCGACGTGGACGACGATCCCGAATTGGCCGTGCGTTTTCAGGTGATGAGCATTCCGACGCTGATCGTTTTCAAGGACGGAAAAGAACAAAAACGCAACGTCGGGCTCATTTCCAAAGAACGCATTTTGCAGATGCTGTAAAGGTCGGTGACTTTATGCAATACATCGTTTCGTTTTTAGAGGGCATTATCACATTTATATCCCCTTGCCTGTTGCCGATGTTGCCCGTTTACATCTCCTACTTTGCAGGCGGCGGTGAACGCAACACAAAAACCACCCTCAAGAATGCACTCGGATTCGTATTGGGATTTACCCTCGTATTCAGTGCCATGGGTGCCCTTGCAGGTACTTTGGGTGCGTTTTTAAGCAAGTATCAGACCGTCGTGAACATCGTATCGGGGCTGATCGTTATTTTCTTCGGTCTGCAATACCTCGGGGGGTTCAAATTTAACATCTTCAAGGGCATGACACGCACGGCCAAAACCGACAATCTCGGCTTCTTTTCTTCCCTTGCATTCGGTGTTGTTTTCTCGATCGGCTGGACGCCCTGCGTGGGCACCTTCCTCGGCTCGGCACTGATGATGGCATCCCAACAGGGACACACGCTGGCGGGCATCGTAATGCTTCTGCTGTACTCACTCGGTCTGGGCGTTCCGTTCATTCTCAGCGCAGTGCTCATCGACCGTTTCAAATCCACTTTCGATTTCATCAAAAAACATTATAAGATCATCAATACCATCAGCGGTATTTTGCTCATACTCATCGGCATTCTGCTTGCAACAGGCATGATGAGCCGATTGGTTGCGGTATTGAATTAAAGGAGGATGCACATGAAAAACAAAAATATGACTCTCGTGATCGCGATATGTGCCGTTGTTTTACTGGTTGCCGCATTCGGGCTGTACAACTCCCTTGCCGACCGTGCTTTGGGTGACCTGCAAAACGGCACGTCACAAGACTCAAACCAACCGAGCAATGCCGCACCCGATTTTACGGTGTTCGACAAAGACGGCAACGCACACAAACTCTCCGATTTCAAAGGCAAGCCCGTGGTGGTCAACTTTTGGACCACGTGGTGCGGCTACTGCATCAAGGAAATGCCGCATTTCCAGCAAATGTACGAGCAATACGGCAATGACGTGGAATTTTTGATGGTCAACCTCATCGGTGACGGCTGGGACAAACGCAAAGATGCGGACGAATTTTTAGCAAGCACCGATTACACCTTCCCCGTTTATTACGATGAACGGCAAGAAGCATCGACCGCCTACGGGATCTACTCCATTCCCATGAGCCTGTTCGTGGACAAGGACGGCAATCTCGTCAAAGCCGTCAACGGCATGATGACACAAGACACGTTGCAATTCTATATTAACAGCATTTTATAAAACACAAGACCGGATATGAGCATTTTTCTCACATCCGGCCTTTTTTATTAATGGGGCTTCTTGTTACAGTTGCAGAATTTGTATTCATTGTGTGCAAACATATTTTTGAATCAAAAAGGAAATAACCGCCCTCAACCTTCCACAATCAGGGCGATTATTTCTTGATTAAATCGGAAGGCTAACCGTCTATCGGTCTGCCTTGTTCACTTATATTATAGCAATCATTTTTCATTCTGTAAACACCTGCTTACAGGTGTTCAGGTGTTCTTTTGTTTATATTCATATTCAAAAAGTATATTTTCCATGAATGGTTTCAACGAAAGCGGAATCGCTGGCAAGTTCGGCATACCTTGCTTTTCCTGTCTTCATTTTGTCACTTTTGCAAACCATGGATTGTGTATACGGAAAACCAATTATCGGTAGAAGCCCTCATCCCACCAGATTTTGTTCATCAGTTCATAGCGTTCCAACGGTAAGCCCGTATAGGCACAGTTGGAGGTGCAGAACACAAAGCCCCAGCCGTCCATGCCGTCACGAAGACAGCGGCGTACGTCGGCAATCACTTCTTCCCTTGTGCCCGTCTGCAAAAGACCGCAGTTGACGTTGCCGCAAAGGGCTACCCTGTCGCCGTACATCTTTTTGACCGCAGCAAGATCGACACCGCCCTGCGGATCGAGCGAATGCAGTGCATCGGGTCTGCATTGCACCATCTGATCGAGAATGGGCATGATATTGCCGTCGGTGTGCTTGATCGTGTAAAATCCCGTATCGCGGTAACCTTTGCACAGTGCGGAAAGATAGGGGGTTATGAATGTTTCAAACATAGCGGGAGAAAAGAAGGGATTGACATTGAAGCAATAATCCGAACACAGGGCAAAACCGTCCAACAGATCGGGATATGCCGCCATTTTTTCCGCATAACGGAGTTTATTATCCAAACGTTTTTGTGCTTCTTTTTTAAGACCTTCCTCATCCTCATACAGCCGTTCGCTGAATGCAAGCATATTCTCGCCGTTGGGAATTTCAAACGTGCAATCTCCGTGCATCATCAGAAAATACTTGTCACCGCTTTTTTCACGGATGCAGTTGAGAAGCCACAGGGTATTTTCAAAATCGCCGGGATTGGGATGCACGAAAACGGCACTGTGATGATACTTTTCCGCAACCTCTATATAACTGTCCGCCATGTACTCCATGTGCAGTTTTTGTTCGGCTCTGCTCATCTGCGACCATTGATCGAAGCGTTGCTGTGAGGGATGAATCTTCCCGACGGCTTCAAGCGTCAGATAAAAAACAAGTTCAAACGTCGGGCAATGTCCTTCGATCGGCTCACGTCTGAGTGCTTTGATAAAGCGTTCCCTTTCCGTCATAATCACACCTCGTAAAACATCATATTATCAATAAATAACCGGGAAAAATCGGGATTCAGTGCAAGGTCAACATACCTTGCTTTTTTTATAAACGCGGACAGGTCGTTGCGTTCGCACGCATAGCGTAGTGTACCAAGCAGACTGCTGTTGGAAACAGGCACACAGCGGTCTTTGAGTTGAGGGGGAAGCAGTCCGACCGTACAGGCATTTCCGATATTGATCTTCGCGGAAAAACCGCCTGCAATATAAAGTTTTTCCACACGGTCAAAAGAGACGTTTTTCATTTTCAGCAAAGTCACGACGGCGGAATAAACGGCGGATTTTGCAAGCTGGAACTGCCGCACGTCCGCTTGTTCAAGGAAAACGTCGGGTGCGACTTCAAAACTTTCATCTTCCATATAGCCGTTTTCATCGATGATACCGCGTTGCAAAAGTGCGGCAACGATGTCAAAAAGTCCCGTTCCGCAGATCCCTTTTGCGGGTGCATCCCCGACCGTTTTTGCCCTCGGCACGCCGCCTTCAAACGAAAACGAACAGATCGCCCCCTTTTCGGCAGGCATTCCCTGTGCAATATTCGCACCTTCAAAACACGGCCCTGCCGCGGCGGCGGTGCATAAAATATCATCTTCGGAAAACAAAAGCACTTCCGCATTGGTGCCAAGGTCAACAAGCAGGCTGTATTTTCCCTTTTCGGGCATCGGGACAAAATTGAGCCCTGCCACAAGGTCAGCACCGACAAAGGATGCGATATTCGGTAACGTTTCAACCGTACCGATACCGTGCAGACCGAGTTCTTCGGCAAAGCGTATCTGCCGTTCGAGAAAAACGGGCGTATAGGGTGCAACCCCCATCCCCGAACAATCCGCATTCAGAAACAGATGCAACATGACGGTATTGCCTGCAACATACAGTGTCGGCTGTGATTTACATTCAAAAACTGAAAGCATTGCGTTGATTTCGGCAATCAGAACGTCATGCAAAGCCTGCGGAGAATGCTTCTGACAGTATGCAATACGTGAAATGACGTCCGCACCGAACACACGTTGGGGATTGGTACGTGTTTCAACGCGTATCACTTTGTTTTCATCGAGGGAGACCGAAGCCAGAGCGAGCGTGGTCGTACCGATATCCAGCACGAAACAGACATTGTCGGTTTCATGCTCCGCAAAAACGCCGTTGACGTCGGATGCAATTTCCCCTTGTTCGACAAGCGTGACTTCAATATCTGCATAAATGCGGTAAAGGCAGGACAGTTCCTCTTTTCCGTTCACCAAAACACGGCATTTTCTGCACGTTCCGCGGCCGCCGCAAGGGTGCGAAACAGCCTTTCCGACACGCAAAAGCACATCCGACAGTTTTTCACCGTCCGATGCACAGAATATTTCATTACCGATCTTTACTTTATACATACAATTCCCGAACTTTGTTAAAATAAGCGTTTATATTTTCCCATTTTGCACCTGCGGGGATGTCGCAACCCGAGGACAGCATGAAATTGGGGAAAGAGCAACACGCATCATAAATGCGTTGCACTTCATTTTCAATATCCGCAGGTGTACCGTTCACAAGCAACATGGGATCGAGATTGCCCATCACGATCCTGTCCTGTCCGAACACGGGAAGCAATTTATGCAGTTGCACGGCATTGCCGAAATGGAACACGTCCGCAGGCAATGCGGCAATATCTTCTGCCATATCGCCGACGGCATTGCCGCAGTTGTGATAACAAAGAATAAAATCTTCACCGTTAACCGCTTCGAAAATACGCTTGACAAACGGATGCGAAAACCGTGCCGCCAAAGACGGAGACAAAAGCCCTGCGGCAGGCTCAGCAAGCATCACGCCGTCGGCACCTGCCTCTTTGAGCAATTTTATATATTCAATGATAAACTGCGTTGCTTTTTCAAGCAACAACAGCGTGTTTTCTTCATCGTCAAAGCAGGCATACATCAGTTCTGTCATGTCGAACAGCCTGCCTGCCAGCGAATAGGGGCCGATGCAACCGCAAAACACGGGCACGTCCGTGATGCTTTGTTTGGCAAGACGGATCGCATCTGCACAGATTGCCGTTCTGCCGCCGTCCACAGACGGCACCGCAATACCCGACACCTGTTCAATATCGTCAATGATACCTTTCGTAACAACGGGTACATCCATATCCCCGAACAGCACCTTTGCACCGAAGGCTTCCGCCTCTACGGACAGATCCATCATGCTCATCACCGCACCGACGGGACATTTCTCATAAACGGCATTCATTCCTCTTGCCTGCGTTCGGGCAGAAGACAGCAGTTCTCGCACGCTGATGCCGAGCAACTGCACGCACGGAAAAGAGAGAACGGGCACCGTTTTTTCTTTGTTTTGCAAAAACTGCATGGCTTTCTTTTTCATACTGATACCACCGTTAAAAAAGGACTATACTGAAATAGGTTACGGTATCGGAACCGTTGTTGTAGTTGATGCCGATTTTTTTTGCAAGTTCAATGACCTGAATACCGTTTGCTTCCACGCTTGTCAGTGCTCTGTCGGGAAAACGGCAGGGAGCATCGGGATAGGTGCATTTTTCGCACAGATCGCAACTGCCGCATCCCATGGCCTGAAAATGAAGCCCGTCTGTACGCATGGCATCGGCTATCGAGAACAAGGTCCTGCGTGCCTTTTTGCCTGCGGCATACATGGCGTCATAGTCAAAACAGTCTTCAAGATCGTATTTGCAGGTAAACACAAGGGCATTTTCAAATGAAAGGGCACGTTTTTTTAATTCCTCAAATTTGCCGACACCCGGAGGGCAGGTCCAGCACGTGCCGTACTGTCCGCACAGATTGGCTTCACAGGCGGCAACCACGTCCTCACGGAACACGATCTCGGAAGTCGGGATCACCTTTTGCTGAAAAATGTCGGGATCGGTCAGATATTTCTCTATATTCATTCGCCCTCACACAAAGCCACGGCACAATCCGCGGCAGAAGCGGCATCGGCGGCATAGCAATCCGCACCGATGGCAAGACGGTATTCTTCCGTAACGGGGGCACCGCCGACCATGATCTTCACCCGATCACGCACACCCGCCTGTTCTGCGGCTTTCACAACGTCTGCCATGACGTCCATGGTGGTCGTCAGCAATGCCGAACAGCAAATGACACGGCAATTCTGTTCAACGGCGGTCTGTACGAACGTTTCGGGGGCTACGTCCGTACCCAGATCCACCACTTCCAATCCTTTGCCTTCCATCATCATCTTCACAAGATTCTTACCGATGTCGTGCATATCGCCCTGTACCGTACCGATACAGACCTTGCCTTTTGCCTGCGCGTTTTCATCGGCAAGCAAGGGCTTGATGATCTGCACGCCTGCGTTCATGGCACGTGCCGCCACCAAAACTTCGGGCACATACACCTCATTGGTCTTGAACTTTTCTCCGATGATATTCATACCTGCGATCAGCCCGTCATTCAGGATTTCATTGGGAGAAACTCCGTCGGCAACGGCCTTGTTAACAAGTTCCTTGACGGCTTTCATTGCACCTTTTTGTACGTTTTCGGAAATTTCAAGCAATATACTCATGGTTATATTCTCCTTATATACGGATTTTCTTGATTTCTTCGGCATAATACTGCACGAGTTCAAATTTCGTGCCGGGCATCAGACGGTGATCGGGACACGGAATGAAGCCGCCCATGCAGACAAGCCTTTTTATGCGTTCAATTTCCCTATCGACCGCCGCTTTGTCTTTTCGCAACGCGGTCTTGTCCATACCGCCGACACCGAGCATCCCCTTGCCGTATTTCTGTCGGGCAGGTTCAAACTGATCGCCCCACACGCCGATCTCAATCGGAAACATGGTATTGACACCGTTGTTGAACCATGTGGGCAACAGTTTATCGGTCACGCCGTCACAGTCAAGAGAGATAACGTCAATGCCGTAACGGTGGCACAGATCGTTGCGTTTTTTATAATGCTTTGCACACAGTTCGTCAAACACGGTCGGTGAAAGCAAAGGGCCGTTTTTGAAGCAGATATCCTCCCAATAATGGGCAAAATCGAATTTTGCCCCCGTTGCAAGCACCGCTTCCACGCACTTGTACTGCATTTCGGCAAAGGTGTCAATAATGTCGGCAAACAGGTCTTCGTCCTCGTCATACATAAGATAACTCATACCCACAACACTCGTCATATTGCGGATACTCCCCAGCACACTGCCGAGATTGAGTCCGATCGGTCTGTCCTGCTCTCTCGTTTCGTTGAACGTGCGGAAATATTCCGTATTCACGCGGTCGGGAGAATACTGCATCTTCGGTCGGTAAAGCGTTTCAAACGCCTCGCGGTCCTTGAGCAGATAATCATCCTCCGACGGAATGGACGCAGCACCCGGTTTGATGCGTTCAATAAGCCCGTCCCCGTTCTGCACGCGGCGGCTGCCGTCGGGTAAAACTTCCAGTTCTTTGTGTTCAAAAGAAGGTTTGAGTCCCATGTGGGCACCAACCGTATACGACCAGTTGAAATCCCAGCCGATCAACTTATCCAGTTCCCTGTCCTTTTCATTGCCGTCATAGTTGCATTCTGCAAGGTGAGCGGGAATCTTCCCCTGCTGTGCCCATTCGGTGAGAAGTTCCCCCCAATAACCGAAATGTACGGCCGGCAAGCGGTCAACGTCTTTATAGTGCAGAATGTTCATGGCACGTTCTCTGTTGGTCATGCAAAAACCTCCGGACTTAACTTATATTTTCACTATAACATATTCATTTTTACAGTGCAATAAAAAAGTGTCTTTGTATAAAAACAAAAACACTTTTCACGGTTTATATTTCTTTTTTCAGTTTCTCAAGCAATGCCGCACAGCCCTGTTCAATATCGCGGTAGCAGGTTTTAAAATCCCCCGTAAACCACGGATCGGCAACATCCCTTGGGCGGTCGGTAAAGTCCATCAGTTTGCAAACCTTTTTCTTCGGATCACCGCCGAGAATATGCATCGCATTGCGGATATTGTTTGAGTCCATGCAGATGAGCAGATCATAATTTTCATAATCCGCTTTTTTCAGTTGCACACTGCGTTTCTCACTGCAATCAATACCGTGGGATGTAAGTTCCCTTGCCGCAGGCGGATACACGGGCTCCCCCTGTCCGTGCCATATCGTTTCCGTGCTCGTCGCACACGAGGACACGAACACACTCTCAGACAGACCATTCTCCCTGAGCATCTTTTTGAAAATAAACTCTGCCATGGGTGAACGGCAGATATTGCCGTGGCAAATAAACAAGATTTTTTTCATTTTCAGTTTTCTCCCGTTTTCTCTGTTGAACAGCCATAGTATAACACCGCAGCGGAATAATAGCAACCATCGGAATAATATTTATAAAAATAGCGGAACAATGCTTTAGCCTAGAAAAAAAAGGAATACAGATAAAACAGGGGACGGTTTTGATTGACTCTAACCTATAATTACGTAGTCAATCACGATGCCGTCCCTTGTTTTGCAAAAGTTATTTAATTCTCTTGTTTTTTTATTACGAATCAATCACATCGACTTTGGAGCAAGAAACTATTTTTGAAGAAAAAAATCCAGGTCCCCATGCCGCACGATATTTACCACCGTTTTTTGGAGATACGGTCGTAGTTAACATCGGTGTTCCTGTCATTCCACAAAAATAAATTTTAAGGTCTGTTTTAGATTTAATTTCAGCCACAGCTCCTGATTTTACACTCGCCAACAGTCGATTAGTTCCTACTTCTTTTATTGAAACTGTATAACCCGGACATTGTGGGTCATTATCCACTTTTATGCGTATAATATCATTTGTTGCCGCACTAATAGAAAAACCACAATGGGGGCATGTTTTTGCAGAATCTGATACTGTTTGTTGACATTCTGGACACTTAATTAAAGCCATACTTTTTTCCTCCTGTTTTGAATACTGGAACAAGTCCAATATTAAAATACCATAGTATTTTTGTCCTGTCAAGACTTTTGAGATAATTGTATTGTAATATTTGTCTTGGAGGTTTATTATGTTAAGCAAAAGAATATATGAGTTAAGAATGTCTTTTGGATGGACACAGGTGCAATTAGCTCAAAAACTAAATATAACTAAACAGACTGTTTCATATTGGGAAAATGATAATATTCAACCTTCAATAGACATGCTGATTAAAATATCAAAAGTATTTAATGTTTCAACTGATTATTTATTAGGCTTAGTTCCGACTAATTCAATAAATGTTGACGGATTACCAACCGAATTTATTTCTCATATAGTTCAAATTATAGATGATTATAAGGCAAAATAATATAGAATCAGCCGCACCCGAAAAAAGGTGCGGCTGTAATGATGTTTGGTTTATTCCGAAAAATAGTTTTTCAAGTAAGCAACCTGTTGCTCGACCGACTGTGTACCTGCACAGCCCTCGGACACACGGACATCGATGCAGTGCTGCATATCCACACTTGCATAAATATCATCTTCAAACTGATCGCAGAATTCCTTGTACTCGTCAATGGAAAGTGTTTCAAGCGTCTTTGCATTGGCAATGCAGTAAGCCACGATCTGTCCCGTGATCTTATAGGACGTGCGGAACGGCAAGCCCTTGCGGGTGAGATAATCCGCACATTCGGTGGCGTTGATGAAACCGTTTGCGGCGGCCTTACGCATATTGTCGGGAAGCACACGCATGGTAGCGAGCATGGGTGCAAACACGGCAAGGCAATCCTTGACAGTATCGATGCTGTCAAAAATGAGTTCCTTGTCCTCCTGCATATCCTTGTTGTATGCAAGCGGCAGACCTTTGAGCATGGTAAGAAGTGCCATGAGATTGCCGTATACTCTGCCCGATTTTCCGGGGACGAGTTCGGCAATATCGGGATTCTTTTTCTGCGGCATGATGCTCGAACCCGTGGAGAACGCATCGTCAAGTTCAATGAATTTGAATTCCCACGATGCCCAGAGGATGACTTCTTCCGAAAAACGGGACAGATGCGTCATAATAAGAGCACAGGTATTGGCGAGTTCCACGCAGAAGTCACGGTCGGAAACACCGTCCATGCTGTTCAAAGTAATGCCGTCAAAACCGAGAAGGCTTGCTTCCATACGGCGGTCGGTGGGATAACCCGTACCTGCCAGTGCACAACTGCCCAGAGGAGAATAATTCATACGGCGAACCGCATCGATCACACGTTCGTAGTCACGCACGAACATCATCGCATACGCGGCAAGATGATGACCGAACGCGATGGGCTGGGCTCTTTGCAGATGCGTATAACCGGGTGCAATAACTGCCTTGTTTTCTTCTGCAAGATCGGCAAGCACGAGAATCAGATTTTTGAGCAATTCCTTGATCTCCTCCGCTTCGTCACGCAGATACAGACGCACGTCCACAGCCACTTGATCGTTGCGGCTTCTTGCGGTGTGCAATCTTTTTCCCGTATCACCGAGGCGGCGTGTCAGTTCGTTTTCCACAAACATATGCACGTCCTCCGCGGTCATATCGATCGGCAATTTGCCGCTGTCGATATCGGCAAGAATGCCTTGCAGGCCTTCGACGATCATATCAACTTCCGTTTGCGGCAGAATGCCCGTAGCACCGAGCATGGTGGCGTGTGCAATCGATCCTTTGATATCCTGACGTACCATACGGCTGTCCACACGGATGGAAGAATTGAAATCGTTTGCACGGCTGTCTAATTCTTTTGCAAAACGGCCTGCCCAGAGTTTATCCATAAAAATCACCTTTTCTCAAAAAAGACGGCGAAGCAAATCGCCGTCTGTTTGGTTTTATGTAGTTTATTTGTTGTTACGCTTTGCTTCGAGCTTTGCACGAACGGAAATGGGAAGTCCGAACAGATTGATGAAGCCTGCGGAGTCAGCCTGATTGTAAACTTCGTCAGCATCGAAGGTAGCAACTTCCGGATCGTACAGGGTGTAGGGAGAGGTTACGCCCGCATTGATGATGTTGCCCTTGTAAAGTTTGAGTTTTACGTCACCGGTAACGGTTTCCTGGGTTTTGTCAACGAAAGCGGAGAGTGCTTCGCGAAGCGGAGTGAACCACTGACCGAAGTAAACGAGTTCTGCAAAACGGTTTGCAACGATCTCTTTGTAGTGCTGGGTGTCACGGTCAAGGGTGATGGTTCCAAGACCCTGATGGGCTCTGTAAAGAATGGTGCCGCCGGGAGTTTCATAAACACCGCGGCTCTTCATGCCGACAAGACGGTTTTCAACAAGGTCTGCAAGACCGATGCCGTTTTCACCGCCGAGTTTGTTGAGGGTTTCAACGATCTCAACGCCGCCCATCTTCTTGCCGTCGATGGCAACGGGAATACCCTTTTCAAAAGAAATGGTAACGTAGGTGGGAACGTCGGGAGCCTGTTCGGGGGAAACGCCCATTTCAAGGAAGCCTTCCTTGTTGTACTGCGGCTCATTTGCGGGATCTTCAAGGTCAAGACCTTCATGGGAAAGATGCCAGATGTTCTTATCCTTGGAATAATTGGTTTCACGGCTGATCTTCAGCGGAACGTTGTGTGCTTCCGCATAGTCGATCTCCTCGTCACGGGACTTGATATCCCATACACGCCAGGGAGCGATGATCGCCATATCGGGGCAGAAAGCCTTGATGGTGAGTTCAAAACGAACCTGGTCGTTGCCCTTACCGGTACAACCGTGGCATATCGCGTCTGCACCTTCCTTCATTGCGATCTCCGCAATGCCCTTTGCGATAACGGGACGAGCAAAGGAAGTACCGAGCAGATAGTCGCCTTCATAAACGGCACCTGCTTTGAGGGTCGGAAAAACGTAATCTTCCACAAATTCTTTTTTAAGATCGAGAACGTACAGTTTGTCCGCACCGGTCTTCTTGGCTTTTTCTTCAAGGCCGTCGAGTTCGGTACCCTGTCCGACGTCACCGGAAACTGCGATGACGGAGCAGCCGGGATAGTTCTCTTTCAGCCACGGAATAATAATGGAGGTGTCAAGACCACCGGAATATGCAAGCACGATTTTTTTGATTTCTTTTGCCATTGCCATATATCTCCTTAGGTTTTCATATTTCAGTATAATTATACATACTTTTCCGTATTTGTCAACACAAAACAACAAGGAATTGCAATTATTTTTTTTACAATTTAAAGCGTACTGTAAAAGTGGTTCCCTTTTCCTGTGTGCTTTCTACCGAAATATCGGCTTCATGTTCTTCGCAAATCGTCTTTGCGATCGCAAGTCCGAGCCCGTAACCGCTTCCCGCACTGCGTGCACGGTCGGAACGGTAGAAGCGTTCGTAAATATGCGGCAGGTCTTCGGGCGGAATGGGTTTGCCTGTATTATGCACACACAAACGTGCATAATTTTGCAGTTTTTTCTTTCCGACTGTATATTTTTCCAATGACCATGTAACCGAACCGTCTGCACCGGTATACTTGATCGCATTGTCCAGAAGAATATGCAACAACTGATTGAGTTGCGTGCGATCCCCTGTCACGGTAATCCCCTGTTGGATCTGAGCATCAAACAAAATACCCTTTTCAAATGCAAGCGGCTCAAACTGGAGCATATTGCTCCATGCAAGTTCACTCATATCCACAGGCTCACGGGGAATTTCGCTCTTTGCGGCATCCGATCTTGCCAGGAACAGCAACTCATCCACAAGGCGTTTCATATGTTCTGCTTCCGTCTGGGTGCTTTCCACCCATTTATACATATCCTCGATCGTCTTTTCGCCGTGTGAGAGCAAAATATTATTGTTTGCAAGAATCACCGTCAGCGGTGTTTTCAGTTCATGCGAGGCATCGGCAAGAAAATGATGCTGCTGTTCCCATGCCTTTTCGGCAGGCTTGAATGCAATGGATGCGAGAAAATTGGAAATAAAGTAAAAGGCTACGAAAACGATCACAATGATACTGCCCAGAGCGATAAACCCGTTCTGTGCAGATTCGAGAAACGGAGTCAGATCCGCAAATGCAATACGGGTGGCACCGAAAAACTGTGCCTTGCTGTAGATCAGTCGCATATCATACAGCCAATCTTCCGACTGTTCCGCTTGCATGACACGGCCGATGGCGGTCGTAAGCAGTTCTTCATCCATCGTCACCGTATTGTTCACGGACTTCACGACGACGTAACCGCCGTCCTCGTACGGACCGACCTGTGAAACGCTGACAACGTACACGTCACGGGTGCGGTCATCATACGGCCTGCCCTGTCCGTATTCACCGATGAAAAATGCATTCGGAATATCGATCTCATTCTGCAACGCATCTTCCATGGCTTCGGTCAGATCGTTGTAGTTGCCGACCACGCTGATTGCAAATATCAGCATGAACAACGCGATCAGAATGACACCGACCAACGTCATGTTGATAAAAATAAACCGGTTTCGGAGTTTATTCAGCACTCTTTTTCACCTCAAGTCGGTATCCGATCTTACGCAACGCCGTAATTTCAACGCAGGAACCGATAAACTCCAGTTTTTTACGCAAAAAGGAAATGTATACTTCCACGTTGTTATCCACGGCGTTGGAGTCATAGCCCCACACTTTTACGATAAGATCTTCTTTGGTGACCACCGCCGTAGGATTGGACATGAGAATGCGGATGATCTCAAATTCCTTGAAATTCAGATGCACGCTTTTGCCGTTGCAGGCAATGTTATAGGCGGACAGATTCAGAACGAGATCTTCAAACACCAGTTCATCCAGCACCACTTCCCCCTGTCTGCGTGTCATGGCACGGATACGTGCAAGGAGTTCTTCGGGGGAAAAGGGTTTCGTCATATAGTCATCCGCACCCGAATCAAGCCCTTTGACCTTGTCCGCAACGGAATCCTTGGCGGTCAGCATCAGAATAGGCGTTGCAATGCGTTCTTTGCGGAGATCGCCTGCAACCTGATAGCCATCCTTACCCGGGAGCATGACGTCTAAAATGATGCAATCGTATACACCGCTGACAGCAAGATCGTAACCGTCTCTGCCGTCATTTGCAATATCGACCATATATTTTTTTTCACGCAGGATCTGCGCAATGGCTTCTGCCAGACGGGGCTCATCTTCAATAACAAGAATCTGCATACTTCCTCCGTTCTGCCGAAAAAACGGCGAATGAATATCTGAAAACAACACGCGTACTATAATTATTTATAACCATTATAATATACCGCATTCATTTTCAATTCCATTATCTTTTTGCAATCTTTAATCTTACTGAAAGGCAGGAAAAAAGCGGTACAGCGTTTCAGTATTTCCGCCAGACCATACGGTTGACGATGCCCGTGTAACTGCGGATGAATTTGACGACCTTGACGGACACGTTTTCATCTTCGTAATTGGGTACGGGCAGACCGATATCGCCGTTGGCGTTCATTTTCACTGCCGTATCCACAGCCCCCAACACTTCATCCGCGGTGATACCCGCAATGATGAAATTGCCCTTGTCCATGGCTTCGGGACGTTCTGTGGAAGTGCGGATGCAAACGGCAGGAAACGCGTGTCCGTGTGCCGCGAAATAGGCGGATTCTTCGGGCAGGGTTCCGCTGTCGGACACCACGCAGAAGGCATTGAGTTGCAGGCAGTTGTAATCACTGAACGAAAACGGCTTCATGCTGCGTACGTTTTTGTGAAAAACAAAGCCCCTGCTTTCGATAAACTTTGCCGAACGCGGATGGGTGGAATAAATAACGGGCATACCGTAGCGTTCCGCCATGGCATTGACCGCGTTCATCAAAGAGAAGAAATTATTTTCAATATCAATATTTTCTTCGCGGTGTGCAGAAAGCAGAATGTATTTTCCTTTTTCAACGCCCAACTGTTCCAAAGCATTGCTTGCACGGATCTTGTCATAATTTGCCGTAAGTACTTCCGCCATGGGAGAGCCCGTCACATAGGTACGTTCGGGTGCCGTGCCCTCACGGTTGAGGTAACGCCTTGCGTGTTCGGAATAGCAAAGATTGACGTCCGAAATATGGTCGACGATGCGGCGGTTGGTTTCCTCGGGCAGGTTTTCGTCAAAACAGCGGTTGCCTGCTTCCATGTGAAACACGGGGATCTTCAGTCTTTTTGCGGAGATCGCCGCAAGGCATGAATTGGTGTCCCCCAGAATGAGCAACGCATCGGGTTTCACTTCACACATCAGTGCGTAACTTTTGGCAATGATATTGCCGATGGTCTCTCCGAGGTGTGCACCGACGGCATTCAGATAATAATCGGGATTGCGAAGTCCGAGATCCTCAAAGAAGACCTGATTGAGCGTATAATCATAGTTCTGTCCCGTATGCACGAGAACGTGATCGAAATAGACGTCGCATTTTTTGATGACTTCGGACAGACGGATGATTTCGGGCCTTGTGCCGAGCACCGTCATGAGTTTGATTCTTTCTGCCATCTTAAACCTCCAGAAAATAGGTATCGGGGTGCAGAGGATCAAAACATTCATTGCACCACATGAATGTCACCATGTCGGTATCCCCTAAATTTTCAATATTGTGCGTATAACCTGTCGGAATGTCCACGACTTCGAGTTTTTCACCCGACACGTAGTAAGAAATGATCTCGTCTTCATCGGGACGGCGGAAACGGATCACGCCTTTTCCGCTGACAACCAGGAATTTTTCATTCTTCGTGTGATGCCAGTGGTTGCCTTTGGTAATACCGGGTTTGGATATATTCACCGAAAACTGACCTCTGTCAGCCGTGCGGATGATCTCGGTGAAACTGCCGCGTGCATCACAGTTCATTTTTAGAGGATAGGAAAACGCATCCCGCGGCAGATAAGAAAGATAGGTCGAATACAGTTTTTTGACGAACGGATCCTTGAGTTCGGGAACGGAAAGATCGTTTCTGCTGTCACGAAAGGACTGCAGCAGTTCAGCCACTTTTCCGAGCGTGACCTCGTGTACGGGGGAAACCTCGGCAAACTCTCCGTTCACGGATGCCTGTCCGCACAGGGCACGGATCAGTTCGCTGACAACGTCGTCAATGTAAATGAGCCGTAAAACGGTCAAAGGATCGTGGATCTGAATGGGAAGTCCGTTGGCGATGTTGTGACAGAAAGTGGCTATCACGGAATTGTAATTCGGTCTGCACCACTTGCCGAACACGTTTGTAAAACGGTAAATATAAACCTTTGCACCCGTTTTGTCTGCGTATGCACGCAGAAGATCCTCCCCTGCTTTTTTGCTTCTGCCGTAGGGATTGTCCAGTGCCGCCTGCGTGGACGACGATACGATCACGGGACAGGTGTTACCGTGTTTTTGCAAGGTATCGAGCAAACACTGCGTAAAATCAAAGTTGCCCTGCATGAATTCTTCTTCCCGTTGCGGACGGTTCACCCCTGCAAGATGCACCACTGCATCCGCCTGCAAGCAATATGTATCCAGCAATTCCGACGGCGTATCCGTATCAAAGGCAAGAATTTCAACGGGAGCCTGCAAGGCGGTGGTCTTATCTTTCCCGTCACGGATATTTTCAAGCGAGCAGATCAGATTCTTTCCGATGAATCCCTTTGCACCCGTCACGAGAATTTTCATCTCTTTGCCTCCCATGCGGCAAGTTCATCCTGTATATAGGGCAGTGTCAGCAGTTTTTCCATGATCTGTTCCACGGAAAGCAGATCGGTATTGTCGCTGTCGAATATCTCAAGAGGATCGCGTTCCGTATCCCCTTCAATAAAGAATTTATCGTAATTGAGATCTCTGCGGTCACAGGGAACACGGTAAAAATTACCCATATCGATCGCACTCATGCATTCTTCGCTTGTCAGCAGTGCTTCGCTCATTTTTTCACCGTGACGGATACCGATCTTCTTGATGGGCACGTCGGATTTAAACAGATTGCGGACTGCGTGTGCAAGATTTCCGACCGTGCTTGCGGGTGCTTTCTGCACGAAGATATCGCCGTTTTCACCGTGTTCAAATGCGAACAGCACGAGATCCACGGCTTCTTCCAAAGTCATAATGAAGCGTGTCATATTCGGCTCTGTAACGGTCATGGGCTTGCCGTTTTTGATCTGATCGATAAACAGCGGCACGACGGAACCGCGACTGCAAAGGACGTTTCCGTAACGCGTACAGCAAATAACGGTCTGATCTGCAGTAACGGTGCGGCTTTTTGCAACCACTACCTTTTCCATCATGGCTTTGCTGGTACCCATGGCGTTGACGGGATACGCCGCCTTGTCCGTAGACAGGCAGATCACACGCTTGACACCTGCATCGATGGCGGCGGTCAGCACATTATCCGTACCCAGCACGTTGGTTTTCACCGCTTCCAACGGGAAAAATTCGCAGGACGGAACCTGTTTGAGTGCCGCGGCATGGAAAACGAAATCCACACCGTTCATGCAACCGCGCAGGCTTGCAAGATCCCTGACGTCACCGATATAAAATCTGATTTTGTTGTAATGTTCGGGATACTGGCTCTGGAATGCATGACGCATATCGTCCTGTTTTTTCTCATCACGCGAAAAAACACGGATCTGTGCAATATCCGTCTGCAAAAAGCGATTCAGAACGGCATTGCCGAATGAACCCGTACCGCCGGTGATGAGAAGTGTTTTACCCTCAAATATAGACATACGATCTTCCTCTTTTCGTAAAAAATCTCTTTATTTTTTGATTTTATTCTTAACGGAACAAACAAACTGCATGAGCACTTCATGACGAAGGCACATTTCACAAAGTAAGTAAGCGATGCCGCCGCAGACGATCTGCACCGCCAACGACAAGACGGACGGCAACGGCAGAAATCCTGCACCCCACGCACAGACAAAACAGACCGCCGCCCCGATACAGGTCTTCCACGTGTCTTTCACGTACATTTTCATCTGATAACCGAGGTATTTTGTCGCCGCAATACAGTACGCAACGAAGAACAGCACGTTACCCGCAAGGCAACCGACGGCAATTCCGACGGGACCGAAACGCAAAGTAAACAGCAACAGCAGCATATCCGCAACGAAGCGGAACGTCGTCAGTTTCAGCGTCACGTCACTGCGATTTACGGCATAAAAAGCAGTCTGCAAAACCATGCTCAGAGGCTGATTGAGCTGTGCAAAGCAAAACACGGTCAAAAACGGGATCGCCTCCAGCCATTTATCGCCCAACAATACGCTCACAAAACTGTTTGAAACACCTGCGAGTCCCGTCATCAACGGATAGTAGATAAATGCGGTCAGAGAGAACCAGCGGCGTAACTGTGCGAGCAACGCATCTCTGTCTTCCTGTACCGCAGACAGAATCGGCAGTAAAACCGAACTCACAGCCCCCGAAAATCCCTGTCCGAACAGTTTGGGAAACGACTGTCCGCGGTCATAATAAGCAAGACTGTCGGCTGAATACCGCTTTCCGATCAGAAGTGTTCGCAATTCCGCAGAGAGGTTTGCGATCAGTGATTGCACCAGCACACGCATACTGAAACCGAGCAATCCGCGTATTCGCTGCACCGAAAATGAAAGCACGGGATGCCAGCGTACGCTGAAACAAGTGATGATGCAATACAGTGCGGATTTGAGCAGATATTGCAGGATCAACGCCCAGAGTCCCCATCCGAAGTACGCCGCGGCAATGGCGGCACAACCCGCAACCACGGTAGAAACGGTGCTTCGGAAAAAGATCTCCCGAAAACGCAACTGTTTGGTGAGGATCACGTTCTGAATGTATGTAAACGAATCCGCGAACAGCATCAGTGCCAACACCCGCAGAGCCGTCTGCAACTGTTCTTCATCGTAAAAACGGGAAATAGCGGGTGAAGCCAAAAACAGTACGGCGTAAAAGAGTGCCGACAAAGCGATATTGCAGTAAAACACGGACGAATAATCTATGTCATCCGCATCCTGTTTGCGGATCAGTGCACTGGCAAATCCGTTTTGTGCAAACGTGGTTGCGAGATTGACGAACACGATCAAAACCGCAAGATTGCCGAACTCATCCGCCGACAGCATACGTGCAAGAATAAACTGAAATACCACACTGAATATCTGTGCACCCGTTTTTTCAAAAATGCTCCAGAACATGGCGGCAAGATTCTTTTCTTTACGTATTTCAGGCTGTGCCATCCGACAAACCTGCCTTATTCTCTTTTTTTTCTTTCCGCCGTGCAAGCAAAAACTGCGGCAGGGAACTTTCCTCCGCAGGCGTGACAGACACGGCACACACGGCGGCAAACAGCCACTGCAACCAGAAAGCCTTGTTGTAGGCATAGCAACTGCCGAACAGAGAGTATACCTGCAACGCAATAAAAATACACAGCATCATTTTGTTCTTTTTCACAAAGGTTACAGCCATCAGCACCAGCATGGACACATAGACCGCAATGCCGAAAATACCCATATCGATCAGTATCTGCAAAAACTGATTGTGCATGACCATTTTGGAGATATTGATGCTTTCGGCACCGTGACCGAAGATCTTTTTGATCCAATCCGCCTGTTTGAATACTTCGATTCCGCTGCTCCAGATCTGAACACGGTTGCTTCCGCCCGACTGCACGGCACTTTCGATCGTCAGACGTTGCGTGACCGATTCGGGAAGAAAATAACGGTAGCAAACGATCATGACACCCAACAAAACCGAGCCCATGATCAGAACGAAAATAAAATTCTTGACGGACTTGAACGCCTGGCACAGCAAGACGAAAAACACACCGATGCCCAAAGACAGCAAACCGGCTCTCGATCCCGTCAGCAAAACGCAGTAAGAAAGAACGCAGGTCAGCAGATAGCAGACCGTACGGTAGCCTGCGGCACGGTCGGAGAACACCAACCACAACAGCGTCAACGTCGGAATCAGCAGATAACAGGACAACTGATTGCTGTTTGCACTTGCCGATTCAAAAACCAAAGACATACGCTGTCCGCCGACTTTTTCACCGAACACAAAAAACAATCCGATCACGACAATACCGCTGACAGCCAAAGCGTTTTCAAGCCGACGAATATGCTTTGCTTCATAACTGACGCTTGCACACAGCGCCGTGACCGCAAACACAAGCACCATTGCGAAACCGACGTTGAAGGCTTTTGTGGGTTCGGGATGCCACAGCATACCGAGGAAAATGTATGCGGTAAAACCGAACCACACCCACGTGACCGGTGCAATTCTGATCTTCGGCAGAACAGGCAACACGAAAATAATTCCAAACAGGGAAACAGCGGCGGCAATGTACTTCTGCACCGAGCCGAGATCTCCCAGCGGCACCAGCGACAGCGGCAACGTTGCCACGTATATCAGCATACACATGCACATACGCTCAGCAGCTTTTTCAAGTGCCTGTGCCGTCACTTTTTCTTTTTTCAATGCGATCATTTTGCTTTCTCCTTCCGGCAAACCTGCATCCATTGCCTCAGCACAACTTCGGATGCAAACAGATCGTTTGCTTTTTTTGCGGATGCTTTGCCCATTTGCAACAGTTTCTCCCGATCGGTATTCAAAAATACACGAAGCGCATCGGCAATGGCTTGTGCATTTGTATCCGCACATAAAAAACCGTTTTGTGCATCAATAAGCACTGCATGATCGGAAACGGGTGTCATCATCACACTGCGGCCGACGGTCATGGCTTCACAGATGACATTCGGTAAGCCTTCATACAAACTGAAAAGCCCCACGCAATCCGATTTTGCCATTTCGGTAAAAATATCGGCGTTTTCGGGATACAGAAACACGGTGTTCTGCAAACCGTTCTGCTCAATGTATTCTTTCGTCTGACGGTACACGCTGTCGTCACCGTTTGCAGACACGAAACGGCCGAACCAATGCAGGCGAAGTTTTCGCTTGCTGTTTTCATCCAGTAACTGCACCGCCTGCACAACGCCGAGCGGATTCTTGACGGTCTGAAAACTGGCGGCAACCGTCAGCGTATACGTTTCATCTTCCTTTTTTTCGGGTTCTGTATAGACAGCCGCCGCATTGACGGCATTGTAGATCACTTCAATTTTATTTTTCATGTGCGGACAGTATTCTTTCCACATCTGTGCCGCTTTCTTCGAATTGCACACCACGCAATCGGCAAACACGGAAAACACTCTGTACAGAAGCCCTTTCACACCGCCGAAAACGGAGGGCGTGCAGCTGCGTTCACTGATGATGAGTTTCCATTTTTTTCTGCCGACAGCCGCCATGCACGCGATCAGATTCGGAACGGACATAAACGAAACGACCGCATCTGCTCCGCTGTTACGCAATGCCTTTCTGACTTTTCGGACACGGTCAACATAATGATCGGCATCCACTCTGTTTACGGGAATATTTTCCTTTTGCAAAGCAGGCAGAAAGAAATCCGCATCCCCGTATACCACGAAGGAAACGTCCGTCCCCTGCTGTTTCATCAAGCAGGCAATATTGGTGATCTGCCTTTGTGCACCGCCCGAGCCTAAATTGTCAATGAGAAAACAAATTTTCATTTTTTGTCCTCCATACGTTCAAAAACAACTTTCCACGGATCGCTTTTCGGCGGCAGTTTTATCATATCTCCGAACAGGCGATCGGTTTCATCGGGATGAAACTCCCCTGTGCCGCCGCCGTGGAAAAAGGTCAGTTCACCGAAATAAACTTTGCCGTCCGTTTCGTAAAAATCGACACGCACGAACGGAAAATCCTGCGACAGAATGCGGGCGTATTCTTTCATCTGTTCAAAACAGACAGGCTTTTCAGCCGTCATATCTGCATTTTCATAATGCCAGCGAAAGTCCGTTTTCGTCCAGTTCATATCGTAAAAATCCGCTTTGACCTTGTTTTTACGGTCACTGCAGAAAAACACGTATTGCGGCTCACCGTTGAAGCAGAAAAACTTGTAGTCATACAGTTCACCGTGCTTGCGGTCTTCCATAAAGCGTTCGCAGACGATACCGGGCTTTTTTGTAAAATACGGCCATTCCCCTGCAATGAAGCAATAATCGTTGCTCGTCCACCACTTCATTCTGAAGCGTGCAAGGCGTTCGTTTACGCTTTCGGGATCGGTCACGATCATCAGATGGCCCGAATCATGGGTGGATTTGAGCACGTACCGTTCGGGTAAAGAAGAAAAATCGATGTCACGCGGATCTTCCCAATATCCATACAGTTCGTTGAGCAAAAATCCCAGACCTTTTTCTTCGACGTATTTACGCACCTTGTATTTGTTTGCACACGCAAAGCTGCGTTCGTCAAACCAGTACACTTTCAGCCAATTCAGTTTTTCATTGAACGTTTTCGGTTCATGCAGATCTGCCTTTTTTCCGAATGCATTTTCATACAGACGCTGCACAAAGGCCTGCGGTGACCGCCTGAGCATCCGTTTCCCGCGGATGATCTGCAACCGCATGACCAGAAAACAGTAGATCTCAAACAAATACGGAAACCGTTGTTTGAGTGCTTTTTTCAGCCCCATACCCATTCCTCACAAATTCGCTTTATACCATTCGATCGCTTCTTTAAGCCCCGTCTTGAAATCGTACTCGGGATCGTATCCCAAAAGTGTTTTTGCTTTTGAAATATCCGCATTGGAGTGTTTGATATCGCCCTTGCGGTCGGGACCGAAGTTCGGTTCGATCCGCACGTCAAGTGCCTCACAAAGAGCATAATAAATGTCAATAAGGTATTCTCTGCCGCCGTAGGCGATGTTGAACGCCTCACCGTCCGCTTCCGCTGAAGCCAGGCAGGATTTTAAGTTCGCTTCGATTACGTTTTCGATGTACGTAAAATCACGGCTCTGCTTTCCGTCACCGTTGATGGTGGGGGCTTCCCCGTTGAGAAGCATTTTGATAAACTTAGGAATCACGGCGGCGTAGGCACCGTCGGGTGTCTGACGGCGGCCGAATACGTTGAAATAGCGAAGTCCCACCGTCGGCAAACCGTAGCAACGGGTGTAGAGTGCACCGTAGAGTTCCGCGACTGCTTTCGTAAGTGCATAAGGCGAGAGCAGGTTGCCTTCGCGGCCTTCCGTTTTCGGAAGATTCGGTTCGTCACCGTACACGGAGGACGAGGAGGCGTATACGAACTTTTTAACCCCGCACTGCCGTGCCGCTTCCATCATATTAACAGTGCCGTTAATGTTGTTTTTTTCGTAAAACAACGGCATTTCAAGACTCCTCGGCACACTGCCCCACGCCGCCTGATGCAAAACGTAATGGGCACCTTCACACGCACGCAGACAGGTATCAAAGTCTTTGATATCGCCTTTTATAAACGTGTAATTCTCATTTCCCGCAAACAGATCGACATTGCTCTGAAAGCCCGTAGAAAGATCGTCCAGACAGCGGACGCGGTATCCCATGTTCAAGATGGCTTCACACAGATTCGAGCCGATGAAACCCGCACCGCCCGTTACGAGAAAAACGGTATCGGGTGCGAATGTAAGATTTTTATATCCCATGTTACAGCCTCCAGTACATATACCCTGCATCTTCGCAGGCTTTGCGGTCAAGAAGTCCTTTCACGTCCACCAGAACGCTCTGATGTTCGCCGTTGAACAGTGCTTTCATGCTTTCGGGTGTCAGATCGCGGAATTCTTCGTGTGCAACGGCAAGAATGACCGCATCGCAATCTTTGATCGCATCCATACGTACAAAGTCAATACCGTATTCGTGCTTTGCTTCCGGAGCATCCGCTACGGGATCCGCAACCACGGGCGTAATACCGTATTCGCACAGTTCGTTATAAATATCGATCACCCTTGTATTGCGGGTATCGGGACAGTTCTCTTTGAACGTAAAACCGAGAATGGCAACTTTGGCATTTTTAACACCTGCACCCGTTTTCAGAATGCATTTGACCGTGTTTTCGGCAACGTATTTACCCATGCCGTCGTTGATGCGTCTGCCTGCTAAAATGACCTGACTGTGATAGCCGATCTGTTCGGCACGGTAAGTAAGATAATACGGATCCACGCCGATGCAGTGACCGCCGACAAGACCGGGGGTAAACTTCAGAAAATTCCATTTCGTACCCGCCGCTTCCAGCACGGCTTTGGTATCAATGCCCATTTTATTGAAGATCACGGACAGTTCGTTCATAAAGGCAATGTTGATGTCGCGTTGGCTGTTTTCAATGACCTTTGCCGCTTCTGCGACCTGAATGGAGGGAGCACGGTGTACGCCCGCCTTCACGACAAGACGGTACACGTCCGCAACGACCTGCAGAGTTTCCTCGTCCATACCCGAAACGATCTTGACGATATTTTCCAAACGGTGTTCTTTATCACCCGGATTGATGCGTTCGGGAGAATAGCCGACCTTAAAATCGACACCGCACACCAATCCCGATTCCTTTTCGAGGATCGGCACGCAGATTTCTTCCGTCACACCGGGATAGACCGTGGACTCGTACACAACGATACTGCCTTTCGTCAGATTTCTGCCGACGATCGCACTTGCTCCCTCAACGGGTGCAAGATCGGGCGTATGATCCGCTCTTACGGGCGTGGGAACGGCTACGATGTGAAACTTTGCTTCTCTGAGCCTTGTTTCGTCTGCCGTGAAATCCACCTTGCAGGCGGCAATGCCCTCGTTTCCGATCTCATGCGTGGGATCGATGCCCTGCTTATACAGTGCGATCTTTTTTGCATTCACGTCAAAACCGATCACGTCCGCATATTCGGAAAAAGCGACCGCAATGGGCATTCCGACGTAGCCGAGCCCCACCAAGGATATTTTTTCTTCTCTGTTAATGATTCTTTCGTACAGATTCATCTTTTAATTCACACCACAACTGATCGTATTTTTCAAACACTTTTTCAAGTGCGTATTTTTCCTGTGTTTTGGTTTTTGCATTGCGTGCAAAATGCTTCATCTGCGATTCGTTTTCAAATGCGAACCGCAAGGCTTCTTCCACTGCCTGTTCACTGTGCGGTTGAAAAAGCACACCGCAATCCCCCGACAGCATCTCGCCGATCGCACCGACGTCCGTGGCAAGCACGGGCGTTTCAAGTGCCATGGCTTCAAGCACCGCATTGGGAAATCCCTCGGTGTAACTGGGCAGAATGAACAAGCCGCTTTGGCTGACTTCTCTGAGCACGTCCGCGTGGGGCATCTCCCCCGTCAACCGTACCGTATCACATTCCTGCAAAAGCAGACTCCGTGCATATTCCTCACGGTAAGGACCTATGATCTTCAGCCTTTTCTGCGGATATTCCCCCGTCAGTTTTTTCCATGCACCGACCAGTTCTCCGATGCCCTTTTCGGGGATCACCCAACCGACGAACACCACCGTATCGGCCTTTGTTTTTTGTGTGGGACAATCTTCGATCAGACGAAAATCAAAAGGATTGGGAAACTGTTCACAGCACACATCGGGCAATTCTTTGCGGATGCACGCAACCGTCGGGGCATCAATGCCGATCACGCAGTCACACATCTGCATGGCTTTTTTCATCAGTTGCCATTCACGGGTGTTCTGCGCACAGATCTGCGGAATTCTGCCGAAGTGCAGATGATAAACGGCGGGAATGTTTTTCTTTTTCGCCAATTGTAACAACAGCAGATCGCGGATGACCGCAAGAGAACCGCTGGTGCAAAGATGAATGCAATCGGGGCGTTCTTTTTTTATGTACGCGGCGAATTGCTTACGGATACGCAACATGGACGTACCGCCCTCAAACACACGGTCAAAAAGACTTCTGCCTTCGGTGCTTCTGCTTTTGGGTGCAATATCCACAAGATGCAACTGCACCTTATCCCGTTGTGTCTTTGCAAAATCAAGCAAAAGTTTCGTCCAGTTCGCAATACCGCCGTAAGGGGGCGGATAAGGGGCTAACAGCAAAACGTTCAGCATCAAACTCCCTGCCTTTCGTTTTTTACCAATAGAACGTCCACGTTTCTTCCAGATATCCCGTGAGACTTGCCGTAGCGGTCAGCCCTAAAGAGCCCTCGCCGTGGCCTGTCATAGGCAGATATTCGCACAACACGGTCGGAAGGCCGTTTTTGTCAACCGTAATATCAATGCGACCTTCGTGATAGATCACCGTGCCCGAATGGATCTGCACGCCTTTCAGGTCAAACTGTTCGAGTTTGAGATAGCCCATGCAGGTGGAATGATACTTCGGATGTTCGTTCAGATCGCAGGTCTCCTCACGGATCCACACGGAATAGGTAACGGAACCGTCCGCATTTTCGGTGACGTTGTATTTCGTAACACCGTTGACGTCAATATAAAAACTCTCACCCGACGGCGGGATCACGTCAAACGGCGTGACCGTTTCTTTTGTTTTGGGATCCGTTGCCGCTCCGTTGACAAATTCATACGTCAGCGGCTTCATACTTTGCACGATCTCATTGAGAATGAACTCACCGGGCGTACGAAGCCCCGGGATGCTCAGATCCACGATCTCGACCTCGCCCGTCTGGCTTTTGTAAGCCGTGAAATTCTTGCCGCTTTTGATGTAAGCCATGGCATTCTGCATCTGCGTGATCGTCTGTGTCAAAGAATACGCAGAGGGTGTTGTACTTTGCGAGGTCGGCTCCTGCATCACGTCGCTTGCAAGCGGATCCGTTGCCTGCTCACCCGTTGCGTTTACATCCGTGACCGGTGTTTCGGTCGGATACTGCTGTACCGTCGGCAAGGTCGGAATGACGGAATTCGGATTGTAAGGACTTCCGAACGCATTGCCGTCGGCATCGGTCGTATTCTGTGCATTGGTATACGGATTGTAAAGGCTTACCATGCCTTGCGTGTTCTCGGTAACGCTTGCCGTGGTTTCTTCATTTGAAAACAGCAAGGTGCCGATATAGGCAACGTCCGCAAGCAACACCGCGGCTACGACCGCCAATACGATCACCAATACTTTTTTTTGCATAATTTATTTCCCCATTCTTTCGTTTCGGCGTTTTCGGCACTCTCACTTTTGTTCCAGTGCCTTTTTCAGAAAACGCCCCGTATGGCTTTGTGCACAAAGGGCAATTTGTTCGGGCGTACCGACCGCCACGACCTGACCGCCGCGGTTGCCGCCTTCGGGACCGAGATCAATGATATGATCGGCACTCTTGATAACGTCGAGATTGTGTTCAATGACGACGACCGTATTGCCCTCATCCACCAATCTTTGCAAGACGGTGATGAGCCTGTGCACGTCCGCCGTATGAAGTCCCGTCGTGGGTTCGTCGAGAATATACATAGTCTTTCCCGTGGCACGGCGTTGCAGTTCCGTAGACAGTTTTACACGCTGTGCCTCACCGCCCGAAAGTTGCGTGGCAGGCTGACCGATCTTGACGTAACCGATGCCCACGTCAAACAGCGTTTGCAGTTTTCTGCGGATGGACGGTAAGTTTTCAAAGAAGTGCAAGCCTTCTTCGATCGTCATATCCAACACGTCGGCAATGCTTTTGCCTTTGTATTTGACATCCAATGTTTCGCGGTTGTAGCGTGCACCCTTGCAGACTTCACACGGTACGTACACGTCTGCAAGAAAATGCATTTCGATCTTTACGATGCCGTCACCCTGACAGGCTTCACAGCGACCGCCCGATACGTTGAACGAAAAACGGCCGGGTGTATAACCGCGGATCTTCGCATCCTGCGTTTCGGAATAGAGTTTGCGGATATCGTTGAATACGCCCGTATAGGTTGCGGGATTCGAACGCGGCGTTCTGCCGATGGGTGACTGATCGATGTCGATCACTTTATCAAGATGTTCAATGCCTTCAAAACAACGGTGCTTGCCGGGAATTTTCTTGGCATTGTTGAGTTCGTTTGCAAGTTTTTTATATAAAATCTCATTGATGAGCGAGGATTTACCCGATCCGGACACACCCGTGACACAGGTAAAGGTGCCCAGAGGGAATTCCACGTCCACGTTCTGCAGGTTGTTTTCTGCCGCACCGCGGATCACAAGAGCCTTTCCGTTGCCCTTTCTGCGTGTTTCGGGCACGGGAATTTTCTTTTTGCCCGACAGATACTGTCCCGTGACCGAACGCTCACACGCGATAATATCCGCAGGTTTGCCTGCACACACGATCTCACCGCCGTGCACACCTGCACCGGGACCGATATCGACCACGAAATCCGCACTCATCATCGTATCTTCATCGTGTTCAACCACGATCAGCGTGTTTCCGATATCGCGAAGTCTGCGTAAGGTTGCAAGCAGTTTTTCATTGTCACCCTGATGCAGTCCTATACTCGGCTCGTCCAGCACGTACAGAACGCCCGTCAGAGAAGATCCGATCTGCGTTGCAAGGCGGATTCGCTGTGCTTCACCGCCCGAGAGCGTTCCTGCACTACGGCTGAGTGTCAGATATTCAAGCCCGACACTGCTTAAGAATGCAAGACGTTCACGGATCTCTTTGATAATTCGGTCTGCGATGAAAGCATCTCTCTCGCTCAGGTGCAGTCCGTCAAAAAACTCCTGCTCCTCTGCAACGGAAAGATTACAGAGCGTGTCGATGTTTGCTCCGCCCACCGTTACGAACAGCGATTCTTTACGAAGTCTCGCACCGCCGCATTCGGGACATTTGGTCGAACGCATGAACTGTTCTATTTCCCAACGAGACCAATCGCTTCCCGTTTCTTTATAGCGGCGTTCAAGGTTGTTCACAACGCCCTCAAAATCGGTCATATACGTGCCCGAACCGTATTCCTTTTCACGGTGCAACAGCATTTTTTCTCCGTTCGTACCGTAGAGCAGTGCGTGCAGACCTTCTTCGGAAATATCCTTGATCGGCGTATCCAGAGAAAAACCGTATTTCTCCGCAATACCGCGAAAATACATATAGGCAATGGTGCTGCTTTCCGCTTTCGACCATCCCGTTGCTTTGATCGCACCGTCGTGCACGGACAGCGACTTGTCGGGAATGACGAGATCGGGATCCACCGTCATAAAATATCCGAGTCCCGTGCATTTCGGACACGCACCGAAGGGATTGTTGAAAGAGAACATACGCGGAGCGAGTTCTTCCATGCTGAACCCGTGATCGGGACAGGAATAATTCTGCGAAAACAGCATTTCTTCACCGTCGACGACACTGCAAAGCACAAGTCCTTCCGCAAGCCGCTGTGCCGCTTCCACGGAATCCGCAACACGCGATTCGATGCCTTCTTTTGCGATCAGACGGTCAACGATGACTTCAATGTTGTGTTTGTTGTTTTTATTCAGTTTGATTTCTTCGGACAGGTCGTACATATTGCCGTCCACTCGCACACGCACGTAACCCGAACGGCGTGCCGCATCGAAGATCTTGGTATGCTCACCCTTTTTACCGCGTACGACGGGGGCCAAGATCATATATTTGGTCCCCTGCGGCAGGAGCATGATCTTATCCACGATCTGATCGGTGGTCTGCTGTTTGATCTCCCTGTTGCAGACGGGGCAATGGGCAACGCCCACACGGGCAAACAGCAAACGCATATAGTCATAGATCTCCGTCACCGTACCCACGGTGGAACGGGGATTTTTGCTCGTTGTTTTCTGGTCAATGGAGATAGCGGGAGAAAGCCCCTCAATGGAATCGACATCGGGCTTGTCCATCTGCCCTAAAAACTGCCTTGCATACGAGGACAGGGATTCCACGTAACGGCGCTGTCCTTCGGCATAAATGGTATCAAATGCCAGTGTGGTCTTACCCGATCCCGACAAACCCGTGAATACCACGAGTTCGTCACGCGGGATCTGCAGATCCACGTTTTTGAGATTGTGTTCTCTGGCACCTTTGACGGTTAAATATTTCTGTTGCACGTTTTTCAGTTTCCTCCGTTTTTGCGTTTGCGGCCGTGACCGGGCAATAAGGCTCCCGATTGCATCTGACGCAATTTGTCGATACGGTCACGCAAATATGCGGCGTGTTCAAATTCGAGTAACTTTGCGGCAGAACGCATTTCTCTCGTCAGACGTTCAATGAGTTCGGCACGCTCTTTGTTGGACAGTTTCCTGTCGTCGGATTTATCGTTCTTGTGCGATGAAATTTCAAGCACTTCACGCACACCTTTGTTGATAGTGGTGGGAATGATGCCGTGTTTGCGGTTATACGCATCCTGTTTTTCGCGGCGTCGGAATGTTTCGCGGATGGCACGCTCCATGGACGGCGTGACGCAATCGGCATACATGATGACCTGACCGCCCGCGTTTCTTGCCGCACGGCCTGCGGTCTGAATGAGCGAGGTCTCACTGCGTAAAAATCCTTCCTTGTCGGCATCGAGAATGGCAACCAGTGACACCTCGGGAATATCAAGACCTTCACGCAACAGGTTGATGCCGACCAGCACGTCAAATTCCCCCAAACGCAGATCACGGATGATCTCCATACGTTCAATGGTGTCCACGTCGTAGTGCATATACCGCACGCGGATGCCGTAATCGGTGAGGTAATCGGTCAGTGCTTCCGCCATTTTTTTGGTCAGCGTTGTGACAAGCACACGCTCTTTGCGTTCAATGCGAAGGTTTATTTCGGAAATAAGATCGTCGATCTGTCCGTCCGTTTCACGCACGGAGATTTCGGGATCCAAAAGCCCTGTCGGACGAATAAGCTGTTCGGCAACACGCACGGAAAGTTCTCTTTCGAAACTGCCCGGCGTTGCACTGACGAAGATCTTTTGTCCCGTCTTACCGTAAAACTCATCAAAAGTCAGCGGTCGGTTATCGTAAGCCGAGGGCAGGCGGAAACCGAATTCCACCAGAGAATCCTTGCGTGAACGGTCGCCGCCGTACATACCGCGTACCTGCGGCAACGTCACGTGGCTTTCATCCACGAACAGAATAAAATCGTCGGGAAAATAGTCAAGCAGTGTAAACGGTGCTTCTCCGGGTTTTCTTCCCGACATCACACGCGAATAGTTTTCTATGCCTTTGCAAAAGCCCGTTTCAATAAGCATCTCCATATCGTAGTCGGTACGCTGTTGAATACGCTGTGCTTCAATGAGTTTTCCCTGTTCGGTAAACCATGCCGCACGTTCTGCGGCTTCGGCACGGATCTCGGCAATGGCTTTTTCAAGTTTTTCCTGCGATACCACGTAGTGCGATGCGGGATACACCGCCACGTGCGATACAACGGCTTTCGTCTCCCCCGTCAGCGGATTGATCTCGGAAATGCGGTCGATCTCATCCCCGAAAAACTCAATGCGGATCGCATTTTCGGCGGTATAAACGGGAAAGATCTCCACGACGTCACCGCGGCAACGGAACTTGTTGCGTACAAAATTGATATCGTTGCGTTCATACTGAATGCTGACGAGTTTTTCAAGCAACGCATCTCTTTCCATTTGCATTCCCGACCGTAAAGAGATCACCATTTCACGGTAGTCGATCGGGTCTCCCAAAGAATAAATACACGATACACTGGCAACGATGATAACATCCCTGCGTTCGGATAACGCACAGGTGGCGGAATGCCGCAAACGGTCAATTTCATCGTTGATGGCGGAATCTTTTTCGATATAGGTATCGGTGGTGGCGATATATGCTTCGGGTTGGTAGTAATCGTAATAGGAAACGAAATACTCAACGGCGTTGTTCGGAAAAAACTCACGGAATTCACTGCACAACTGTGCCGCCAGCGTTTTGTTATGTGCCAACACGAGCGTGGGTCGGTTGAGTTTTGCGATCACGTTTGCCATCGTGAACGTCTTACCCGAGCCGGTCACGCCCAGAAGTGTCTGCTCCTTATAGCCTTTTTGTACACCGTCACACAATTCTTCAATTGCCTGCGGCTGGTCCCCCATGGGTTTATAGTCGGATACCAATTCAAAATGATCCATGTGATCGCCTCCTTTTCACAACCGTATATTCGATCGATACTCAATCAATTATACAGTATAACACATTATTATAAAAAATAAAAGTAAGTGTTTAAATAAATCTGTATTTTTTAGTTATATTTTTATGTGCATTTTGCGGATTGCAGAGTCTTTTTCGGGGTATACTATAAAAAAACAACAAAGGAGTAGTACAACATGATCGAACAAGATACCGTCCGTTTGCTCAGAGAATGCGATGCGGGCATCAAAATGGGAATTTCCTCCATTGACGACGTACTTGACAAGGTAAAAAGTGAAAAACTCAGAAAATACCTGTCCGAAAGCAAAGAAAAACACGAACATCTCCACCACGAAGTACAAGCTTTGCTTGAAAGTTATGACTACGAAGGCAAGGATCCTCCGATGATCGCACAGAGTATGTCCGCAATGAAAACAAGTTTCAAACTTGCCGTCAACGAGACCGATCAGACGATCGCGGGACTGATGACGGACGGTTGCGACATGGGCGTAAAATCCCTGAGCAAATACCTCAACGAATACGCCGCAGCGGATGAACAGTCCAAAGACATCACAAAGCGGCTCATTGACATTGAGGCAGACCTTGCAAAACAGTTAAGAGATTTTCTGTAAAAGAACAAGCCGCAAAGGAACGAAAACTGTCCTTTGCGGCTTGTTTATTCATTGTTTTCAGCGGATGCCGTAGTTTTCAATTACATAGTCCATATCCTTGTCGCCTCTGCCCGAGAGGTTGATGAGAATGGAGCCGTGATCCATGGTTTTTGCAAGTTTCATGCCGAATGCGACTGCATGAGAGCTTTCAATGGCGGGAATGATGCCTTCAAGACGTGCAAGTTTATAGAATGCATCAAAGGTTTCTTCATCGTCGAT
Source organism: Acutalibacteraceae bacterium (assembly GCA_045590895.1). Classification (GTDB taxonomy): domain Bacteria; phylum Bacillota; class Clostridia; order Oscillospirales; family Acutalibacteraceae; genus RUG806. The sequence continues at coordinate 37,948 of JAZNRU010000042.1, read as the reverse complement.
CACGTCGTATTTGACTCTGCCGATCTCCTGCAGGAATGCGTGTTCGGGACCCGAGGAAGGATAGTCAAGACCGCTTGCAACCGAGTAAACGGGTGCGGGATCACCGTTTTCATCCTTGAGCATGATGCTGTTGAAGCCGTGCATGATGCCTTCCGTGCCGTATTTCAGACTTGCGGCATGGTCGCCGAGTTTCGGACCTCTGCCGAGAGGTTCAATACCGTAAATGTCAACGGGATCGTTCAAAAATCCCGCAAACAGACCTGCCGCATTGGAGCCGCCGCCGACACACGCAACGATGGCACTGGGCAGATGACCGTTCATATCCACAAACTGCTCTCTTGCTTCAATACCGACAACGCTCTGGAAATCACGCACCATCATCGGGAACGGATGCGGGCCGAGCACGGAACCGATGCAGTAGATGCAATCTTTATACTCTTTGCTGTAGGCGTCAAACGCGGCGTCTACCGCTTCTTTGAGCGTGGCAAGGCCGTGGGTGACTTCAACGACGTTTGCACCCAGAATTTTCATTCTTGCTACGTTGGGTGCCTGCTTTTTAATATCCACGGAACCCATATAAATGTCACATTCAAGACCGAAATAAGCCGCCGCAGTAGCCAGGGCAACACCGTGCTGACCGGCACCCGTTTCGGCAATGACCTTTTTCTTGCCCATATATTTTGCAAGCAGGGCTTCACCCATGCAGTGATTGAGTTTGTGTGCACCCGAATGATTCAGGTCTTCACGTTTTGCATATAATTGCACTTTTCCGCCGAGTGCATCGGACAGTCTTTCCAGATGGCTGACGGGTGTGGGACGTCCCTGGAATTCCTTGCGGATACGACGCAGTTCCGCAATGAATTTACGTGACTGACAAATGGAAAAATAGGCTTCCGTGATCTCTGCCATGGCGTTTTTCAGCTTTTCGTCAATGTAAACGCCGCCGTATTTTCCGAAGTAACCGTCCTTGTCGGGATAGTTGTTGAAATAGGTATCAAAATCAATGCCGCTGTATATCATAATTACATCCTCCGTATTGCATAATAATTCATTATTGGTTGATATTTATACATCACTTTCGCCATCGTTTCGTAAGCAAAAACATCTTCGTTCACTCCAAAAAAAATCCCTGACAGAAAACTCTGTCAAGGACGAATATTGCATTCGCGGTGCCACCTTGATTCACGGCCAAGCCGTGCACTTTGCGGGATACAGACATATCCCCGATAACTGACGCATATCTTCGCGTTGCAGAATACTCAGTTCAAAACGAACCTTTGACTGCACCCTCAGCGGCCCATTTGATGACTTGTTTTTCGCCCGACTCGCAGCTTCACGGACTCTCTGTAGAAGCATGATCACCTTTACTTCCGCCTCAACGGTTTATATGAAATTACAGTTATTATAGCACTGCATTTTTATTCTGTCAACACATTTTTTGCAGGTAAAAAACGGTTATTTGTTTTTGTCCTTTCTGTAGGTAAGTTTTTTCCTCTCGATTTCACCCGTCCAGGAAACTTCTTCCATTTCCTTTTTCATGGTTGAACGGTAGGCAGAACCGAAGCAGGCAGAAAAACGGCTGTCGGTGGACAAGGGCAGAAAATGATCTTTTGCAAATATAAAGTGTTCCACCAACGGAATGTCCACTCCCTGCAAAACTTCGCCGATTTTTATCGTTGCGTTATAATCTCCTGCCGACGGCTTCAGCTCGCCGCTGGGATGATTGTGAGCAAGAATGACGCTGGAAGCACCGGATATGAGGGCTTCCGACACAATACGGCGTGTATCCAGCTGTACGTTGCTTTGGTCGCCTTCCGCGATCAGCACACAGCGTTTGATCCTGTTGCCGCTGTCCAGACACAGCATATAGAGCATCTCACGGTCAACCCCCGTAAACTTGGCGGTCAACAGTTCCACAGCCTCATCCAGGTCATTGAGTTCCCTGCTGTCCAGCACCTGACTTTGCGTATACATACGAAAAACCGACGGCAACATATTCAGAAAAAACGCAGTTTCCCGTCCGACACCGTATACTTTCATCAACGCCTGCGGAGAAGCGTCCAACACGCCTGCAAATGAACCGAATTCTTCAAGCAATCTGTGTCCGGTCTCGTTGGTATCGGCTCTTGGAATGGTATAAAAGAGCAAAAGTTCCAGGAGATTGTGCGGCTCAAAATGATCGATCCCTTCCAACTCAGCCCGTCTTTTCAGCCTTTGACGGTGTCCGCTGTGATCCACGGGCGGTATTGCTTTTTTGTTCCGATTTTCAGCCATCCTTCTCGCTCCTCGCATTTTACTTGCTTTTTTCTTTCATTTGGTGTATGTTAATGAGTGGTGATTCAAGTGAAAACATTTACAATCGGTGCAAACGATGCCGATCAGAGATTTGATAAGTTTATAACCAAAACCGTTCCCCGTCTGCCGCAATCGTTGCTTTACAAATATCTGCGTACGAAACGCATCAAACTCAACGGCAAAAAAGCGGAGATCTCCACACGATTAAAAGCGGGTGATACGGTCGAAATGTACATCAACGACGAGTTTTTCGCACCCGCTGAGGAAAGATATTCCTTCCTCTCGGCAGGCAAACAACTGGACATTTTATATGAAGATGAAAACGTTTTATTGCTGGATAAAAAAGTCGGTCTGCTGTCACATCCCGATGAGGGCGAATACAACGATACGCTCATCACCCGTGTGCAACGGTATCTGTACGAAAAAGGAGAATACGATCCGAAAGCGGAAAACTCCTTTGCACCTGCCCTTGCAAACCGCATTGACCGCAACACGGGCGGCATTGTGATCGCGGCAAAAAACGCCGAATCCCTGCGTATTCTCAATGAAAAAATCCGCGATCGCGAAATACGGAAATTCTATCTTTGCATTCTCATCGGTACGCCGAAAAAACGGGAAGACACCATGACGGGATACATCGTCAAAGACGAGAAAAACAACAAAGTAACCGTGTATTCCACCCCGCAACCCAACGGACGATCCATCCGCACGAAATACAAAGTGCTTGACAGTAAATACGGTCTCTCTTTGACAGAGGTGGATCTGCTTACGGGGCGTACCCATCAGATCCGTGCCCATTTTGCCTCTATCGGCTGTCCGCTGTTGGGCGACGGAAAATACGGCACGAACGAACAGAACAAAAAGTTCGGCGGCTACAAAAAGCAGTGCTTATATTCCTACAAAACGGTTTTTTCCTTCACCACGGATGCAGGCATTCTGAATTATCTCAACGGCAAAGCCGTCACCGCACCCGACGTATGGTTCCGCACCGCTTTTTACGACGGCACGTTATTACCGAATATGAAATAACCCGAAACCGGAGATTCAGTTCTCCGGTTTTATCATTTCATTGAACTGCACTTCGTCAATGACCCGCACACCCAGTTGCGTGGCTTTCTGCAACTTACTGCCTGCGGCTTCTCCCGCAAGCACAATACTCGTCTTTTTTGACACGGACGACGATACTTTTCCGCCGAAATTCTCAATGATCGCGGCGGCTTCATCACGCGTATACGTAGGCAAGGTACCCGTCAGAACAAAGGTCATACCCGCAAAACGGGTGTCTGTGACTTCCGTTTTACCCGTCATGTTGACCCCTGCGGCTGACAGTTCCGCAATCAGTGTTTTTGCACTGTCCAACGAGAAATAATCAACCACGGATTTTGCCATCACGGCACCGAAACCTTCAATGGCACAAAGAGCCTGTTCATCGGCATTCATGATCTTTTCCATCGTACCGAAATGTCCTGCCAGCAACTTCGCCGCTTTTGCACCGATGTGACGGATGCCCAAAGCAAACAGAAGTTTTGAAAGATCGTTTTCCTTTGACTTTTCAGCCGCGGCAAGGAAATTGGCGGCGGATTTCTCCCCCAGTCCGTCCAGCGATGAGATCTGTGCGGCGTCGAGCCTGTACAGATCAGCCGCCGTGCGGATCATACCGAGATTGACGAACGTTTCAAGATTCGCTTCGCCTAAGCCCTCAATATCCATGGCATCGCGTGAGCAGAAATGAATGATATTGCGAAGCCTTTGTGCAGGACAGTCCGGATTGACACACCGCACGGCGGCTTCTCCTTCCTCTCTCGTAACGGGCGATGCACAGGACGGACAGGCACAAGGCATACAGAAGGGTTTTGCATCTTCTCCGCGTGCGGTCACACGGATGACTTCGGGAATGATATCCCCTGCTTTACTGACAAGGATCGTGTCCCCGATACGGACATCCTTTTCACGGATATAATCCTCATTGTGCAGACTTGCACGCGATACGGTGGAACCTGCAAGCAGAACGGGATCAAAAACAGCCGTCGGTGTCAGCACGCCCGTTCTTCCGACCGTGATCTCAATATCACGCACAACGGTTTCTTTTTCTTCGGGCGGATATTTGAAAGCGACCGCCCATTTCGGAAATTTAGCGGTACTGCCGAGTTGTGTCCGCTGTGAAAAATCATCCACTTTTATAACGGCTCCGTCAATATCAAACGGCAGATCCTTGCGTTTTTCACCGATCAGACGGATGTGTGCAATGGCTTTTTCCATGGAATCCACCCTTGCACGGTGCGGTACAACTGCAAAACCGAGTTCTTCGAGGAATGCAAGCGATTTCTGATGCGAAGGCAGTGTTTCACCTTCGATCTGCTGAATGTTAAAAACGAATATATCAAGATTACGCTGTGCGGTAACGGCGGGATTCTTCTGTCGCAGACTGCCTGCGGCGGCGTTTCGCGGATTCTTGAAAGGCTTGCCGCCGTTCAGTTCCTGTTCTTCGCACAGGGATGCAAATACGGCACGCGACATATACACTTCGCCGCGTACTTCCAGAAACCCGATCTCTTTTTTCAGTTTCAGCGGAATGCTTTTCACCGTCCGCAGATTGGCGGTCACGTCCTCGCCCACATCCCCGTCACCGCGGGTGGAGCCTCTGACCAGCACGCCGTTTTCATATTCAAGTGACACGGAAAGGCCGTCGATCTTCGGCTCTACCGTATAAAAAACGTCCTGCACGGATTCATGCACGCGGCGGTCAAAATCAAGGAGTTCTTCTTCCGAAAAAGCATCCTGCAGGCTCTCCATACGCACACGGTGTTCAACGGGCGTAAACAGTGTATCTGCACTGCCGCCGACACGGTGCGTGGGAGAATCGGCGGTAAGAAGTTCCGGATATTGCGTTTCCAATTCCTGCAACTCACGCATGAGCATATCGTACTCATAGTCGGAAATATCGCTTTCATTGTCGGAATAATACCGCTGAATGTGATAATTCAGCGTATCGTGCAGTTCCTGCACTCTTTTTTTTGCTTTCTCAAAATCCGTCATTGCGTTTTGCCTCCGCCTCAAACAAACTAAAAATCAGTATATCATCTTTTTCTTTTTTTGTACAGTGTTTTTTTATAAAGGTTTATTGAAAAATCTTTGCGAAAACATTATAATCATAAAGAAAGGAGGTTGCCTATGCTTATATTATCACCCGAACAGATCCGTATAGCCGAACAAAATGCAAACGAAAAAGGTTTGCCGTTTGCCGTTATGATGGAAAATGCAGGCAAAGGCTGTGCCGAACACATAAAAATGAATTACGCTCCCTGCAAAACCCTTATCCTGTGCGGACAGGGTAAAAACGGCGGTGACGGTTACGTGATCGCAAGGCACCTGCATGAAGCAGGTTTTTGTGTTTCGGTCTGCAACGTTTTCGGCAACAAAAACGACGATCTTTCCGCCTCCGTGCGATCGAAACTGCCGCAGGAAATAAAACAGGACGAACGGGCGGATTTCAAGGAAGTGAAGATCATCATTGACGCCGTGTTCGGAATCGGTTTTCACGGCACCATGCCCGCAGTTGCGGCAGACGTCATCCGTGCCGCAAATGATACCGATGCCGTGCGTATCGCCATAGACGTACCCAGCGGTCTGAACACGGATTATAAAGACGGATATATATATTTCAACGCCAAAGAAACGCTGACCATGCTCTGCTATAAGCCGGTTCACGCTTACAAACCCTTTGCCTCCCTATGCGGTAGAATTACGGTCATCCCGATCGGATTTTCCGCCGATGAGATCGATCCCGCCCTGTGCCGTACACAGCAGACACAGTTGCAGGACGTTGCCGCCATGTTCAAAAAACGACCTTACGATGCCCACAAAGGGAGCAACGGTCACGCACTGCTTCTGATGGGCAGCCGTAATATGCCCGGCGCGGCGGTCATGGCTTGCAAAGGCACTCTCACAAGCGGTGCAGGCCTCGTTACCCTCGCATTCCCCGATGCCGTATATCCCGTACTCACCGCACATCTGACCGAATGCATATTCAAACCTCTGCAAAGCGATGCAACGGGCAGTCTTTCCGCAGAAAACGCACATCATCTTGCCGCGATCTGCAACAACTATACCTGTATTGCGGTCGGTTGCGGTCTGACACAGGAAAAAGGTGCCGAAGAATGCCTGCTTGCCATCTTAAACAACTACAACGGCAAATTGCTCATTGATGCAGACGGCATAAATATTTTATCGCGGCATATAGATAAACTGAGCCGATCGAAAGCGGATATCATTCTCACACCGCATCCGGGCGAAATGGCAAGGCTGGCAGGTACCGACGTTACACACATCAACGCCGACCGCGAAAAATATGCCCGCGATTTTGCCGTTACACACAATTGTACGCTCGTTCTCAAAGGTGCAAACACGGTGGTTGCAGACAAAAACGGCAACGTCTTTATCAATCCCACAGGCAACCCCGCAATGGCAAGGGGCGGCAGCGGCGATCTTTTGTCGGGCATCTGTGCGGCGTTGCTCGCACAAGGTCTGTCTGCCGTTGAGGCGGCACGTGCAGGTGTGTTTGTCCACGGTCTTTGCGGTGACATCGCGGCAGATATATATACGGAGTATGCCGCAACGGTTGCAAGAATGACTTCTTGCCTTCCGCAAGCGTTTTCGCGGCTGACAAAAAGATAAAGGTTGATTTTCGTGCGTATTGCTGCTGTGCTTCTGTTGTTGTTCGGTCTGTGTTCCTGTTCGTTCGATCAGAGACCTGCACAGATCCGATGTGAACCCGTCACGCAAATGTCCTGCGTTGCAGACTGCACGCAAGGCGAAAACACGTTTTCGTTTTCCGTCAGAACGCAGGAACGAAGCATAGAGATCGGCGTATTGCAACCCGAAAATCTGCACGGAGTTTCTTTTGCAAGCGATTCACCCGACAGCATCACGACGGATGCAAACGGCCTGACCGACGTTTTTCACGTCGACGCATTTGCTCAAAGTTCCCCGATCCGCCTGCTCACACAGGGCATCCGCACCTTTTTATTCTCGGGAACGGAAACGCTGACAAGCATGGCAGACGGAACGTTTACCTCACAGCAATTGATCGGAAACGTGACCGCGATCGGCGTTTTTTCACAAAACGGTCAATTGTTGCAATTGCAGTATCCGACGCTTGAAACAGTTTTTGTTTTTTCTTACACGGAATGATTTTTCTCTTGCAAAACCGCACGGAATATGTTATAAAAAAGAAAATACCGTTCTGCAGAACGGTGCGTGAAACAGAAGTTTCTTTCATTTTTTTTGCTTTTTCTGACAGAATTCAACACGCAGAAGGTGTTATTTTCCCCGCACGGGAAAACAGCACCTTTTATTTTTACAGGAGAAAATACGAAAATGAAAACCAACAATCCGCTTCTGAAAATGATCCTTTCCGCCATGTTTCTGGCTCTTGCCTTCGTATTGCCGTTTCTGACGGGGCAGATCCCGCAGGTCGGTTCCATGCTGTGTCCGATGCATATTCCCGTTTTGCTGTGCGGCTTTATCTGCGGATGGCAATGGGGTTTATCGGTGGGACTGATTGCACCGCTGATGCGATCGTTGACACTCGGTATGCCGCCGCTGTTCCCGACTGCCGTATGCATGGCTTTTGAACTGGCAACCTACGGTGCGGTAAGCGGTATCTGCCGCAAAGTATTCCCCAAAAAAGTACCCTTTGTTTATCTTTCCCTCGTTATATCCATGCTGGCAGGCCGTCTCGTCTGGGGTGCCGCCATGTTCGTATGCATGGGACAAAGCGGCGGTACGTTCGGCTTATCCGCCTTTGTTGCAGGTGCGTTTACCAATGCAATTCCCGGCATTGTTCTGCAAGTAATTCTCATTCCGATTCTTGTACTCGTTGCCGAAAAAGCCGAAAAATCTTCACAAAACAACTGAAAACGGAGAACTGTCTTGAATAAAAATGAAACCACCAAAGCCTTGCTGACGACACATTTCAATGCATACCCGCAAGCGGAAATTGCGGATATACTGAAATTTCTGCATCAGAGTGCCTTCGGCTGTGAGCATCTGCTCACCGACCTGCAACGGGTCACACGGTACATACAAACCGAATACGACACGGCAAAACCTGCCGAAAAAATACTGATACAACCTCTGGACGGTGACTTTTGCAGGATCTCCTTATCGGTTTTGCAACAAGGCTTGACTGCCGAAACACTGGGCAGAATGTTCTTCCTTTCGGCACAGCCGCAGGAAAATGCGGTGCAGGCACTCGAAGAAAAACTGTCGGTGCTTCTGCAACTCTGCAAAGACCGCATTCTGCCGTTTGATACGGATGCCGTTTCTGAAGAAATTGCAACGTGGAAAGCAAACGGATATTCCGCACGCAGGCATTCCGCGGCTTTTCATGCGGCTTATGCACCTGCATACCGGGTCGTCAAAAAAGAATTTGCCGATCTGTTACCGTTGTTTTTGCACATTGATAAAAAGATACAAAACGGCCGTCTGCTGATTGCCGTTGAGGGAGGCAGTGCAAGCGGCAAAACCACCTGTGCGGATCTTCTGCACACCGTGTACGGTTGCACGGTTTTTCACATGGACGATTTCTTTTTACAGCCGCACCAACGCACGCCCGAACGCTTTGCAGAGCCCGGCGGCAATGTTGACCGCGAACGTTTTTTAGGGGAAGTGCTGTTGCCGCTGTCGCAAAACCAAACCGTTGCATACAGGCGTTTTGATTGCAAAACGCAACAGATCCTCCCGCCCGTAAACGTAAATCCGACACCGCTGACCGTCATTGAAGGAGCCTACTGTATGCATCCGCAACTGTCGGATTTCTATGATTTTTCCCTTTTTCTGGAAATTGATCCGCAAACGCAGAAACAACGCATTCTCAAACGAAACGGCGAAACATGGGCACAGCGGTTTTTTAACGAATGGATCCCCCTTGAACAGATCTATTTTGAAAAAATGAACGTAAAAGAACGCTGTGATCTCGTTCTTTAAGATAAAAAAGGTGCTTCAACCTTCACGGGCTGAAACACCTTTTGTTTTGTTTGGAACAATCAGAACGTGCCGGTCTCGGAATAAACGCGGATGAGATCAGGCACCATCACGAGGAACTTGAACAGCCACTCGGTCAATGCGTAGAATGCAAGCTTTGCAAGGGAAATGGGGGTATTCATGGCATAATCGAAGTCGGAAGTGCTGTTGTCGCCTTCAAAAGTGGGTACGTTCTGACCGACTTCTTTGGTGAGCGTCATGGTATCCACGCAGTTGACTTCACCCGTTTCGTCTTTGACAACGTAGGTATTGAGTACCAACGTACCGCCGTTAACGGTCAGGCTGTTGAAAATACCGCCGATGTTGTTTTCGTCCACGGAATCAAAATCGGTACCGTTGAAATAGTTGCCGTAGCCGTTCTTCTGCACCACGCAGGCATCAATGTAGGACACGGGCATGAAATGTTCTTTGAGGAAATCACGGATCTCGTAACGCTTGGAACCTGCCGTACCTGCAAGCACGTAAACCGTGCCGTCACCGTTTTCGGCAACCGCATCGCCGTAAAGGGATTTCGTACGCAGATACATATGATCGTGACCGGACATAACGATATCCACGTTGCATTCATCCAGCACGGGAACGAGAGCTTCTTTCAGATACAGAGCATCCGGCCATTTGCCGTCTTTGCCCAGCGTATAGGGGGATTTGTGCATGAAAACGATCTTCCAGTCGCAGGCAGTGGAATTCATATCGTTTTTAAGCCACTGCACCTGTGCTTCGCTGATGCTCAGCAGATCGTTCGTGTTCAGCACTGCACAGTGCACGTTGCCGTAATCAAAGGAATAGTTGACACCGTTGAGATTCTGTACGCTTTCGCTTGTGTCAAGGTTGAACATATTGTTGAACCAGTTCCACACGCCCAGACCGTCATGGTTGCCCGAAACGGGAGCCAAGGTAACGCTACGGTTGATCTCTGCCAATGCGGTATCGTAATAATCCCATTCTTCGTTGGTGGAATCATTCGTAAAGTCACCCAGATTCACAACAAGATCGGCTGCGGGGTACATGGAAAAAGCACTGTTGAGCACGTTTGCACCGACTTCAAAATTTTCAACGGAACTTGCCTGGATATCGGCAATAACGATAAATTCAACCTGATCGTCGCCGTCATCGGTGGTGAACGTACCTTCTTCGCTCCAAACGGTGCCGTTGCCGACTTTGTAGGTGTAAGTCGTGCCGGGTGTCAGATCGGTCAGCAGCACTTTATGCACAAAATTGCCTTCCCATTCGGCACTTTCGCCGTTTACGGTCAGTTCATCCGTGCCGTCCGAATATACGAGAACGGTATCGGTATCAACGTTTGTATACCACGTGAAACCTCTCTGTGTCTGCGTGTTGCCGTTGACCGTACAACTGATTCTGAACGGATCGTTTTCGGCTGCCATTGCAAACGGAGCACAGGCAAGCACCATCAGTACGGACAGAACGATGCACATCATTTTCTTTGCTGTTTTCATAGATTTTCCTCCGTAAAAACATAGTTTCAATAAGGATGATTCCTTTTTAACCTTATCTGAAAATTTATTTTACCATATTTTTTTTCATTTTACAAGACCGAAAATGAAATCCTGCGGGATTGACAAAACGGCACTGAAAGTGTATACTGTTAGATTGTAATTAAATATTATTCTTATTTATAAGTGAGGAAAGGACACAACTGCTATGCAATGGACAGGATTGAATGAGATCAGAGAAAAATATCTGCATTTTTTTGAGACCAAAGACCATCTGCGTCTGCCCAGTTTTCCGCTGATTCCGCAGGGTGACAAGAGTATTCTGCTGATCAACGCAGGTATGACACCGATGAAAAAGTATTTCACGGGTGAGATCACACCGCCCAGCAAGCGTGTAACCACCTGCCAGAAGTGCATCCGCACGCCCGATATTGAAAGCGTCGGTATCACCGCACGCCACGGCACTTATTTTGAAATGCTCGGCAACTTCTCGTTCGGTGATTACTTCAAACGCGAAGCCACCGCATGGGCAAAGGAATTCTTCACGGAAGTGATGGAAATGCCCATCGACCGTCTGTATTTCACCGTTTACGAAGAAGACGACGAAGCATGGGATATCTGGACGAAGGAACTCGGCATTGCGGAAGACCATATGCTCAGACTCGGCAAGAAGGACAATTTCTGGGAGCACGGTGCAGGCCCCTGCGGACCTTGCTCGGAAATTCATTTTGACCGCGGTGAAAAATACGGTTGCGGCAAGCCCGATTGCGGTGTTGAATGCGAATGCGACCGCTGGGTTGAGATCTGGAACCTTGTTTTCACACAGTTTGAAAACGACGGCAACGGCAACTATACGAGACTTGCCAATCCGAACATCGACACGGGCATGGGTCTTGAAAGACTTGCCTGTGTGATGCAGGACGTTGACAATATTTTTGAAGTGGATACCATCCGCAAGATCATGGAACACGTGATGCAGATCTCGGGTGTACAGTATCACACCGATCCGAAAAAGGATATGTCGCTTCGTGTCGTGACCGACCATATCCGTTCCACCACCATGATGATCAGCGACGGCGTTCTGCCCTCCAACGAAGGCAGAGGCTACGTGCTTCGCAGACTTCTTCGCAGAGCCGCAAGACACGGCAGACTCCTCGGCATTGACCGTCCGTTCCTGACCGAAGTATGCGAGACCGTTATCACCGAAAACGAAGGTGCCTATCCCGTTCTGCGTGAAAAACACGATTATATCATCAAGATCATCGCTACCGAAGAAGAAAGTTTCTCCAGAACCATTGATTCGGGCATGAAGATGCTTGAAGAAATGATCGCAAACGGCGACGGCAAAACCCTTTCGGTTGAAGATGCCTTCCGCCTTTCCGACACCTACGGCTTCCCCATTGACCTGACCAAAGAAATTCTTGCCGAAAAGAACATCAGCGTTGACGAAGAAGCCTTCCGTGCACTCGTCAAAAAACAGCGTGAGACCGCACGTGCCGCACGCAAGGATGCCGGTGCGGATGCATGGAAAAACGCAGGCGTAGCCCTCAACGACATTCCCGCAACCGTTTTCACGGGCTATACCGCAACCGAAGACGAAGGAAAAATTCTTGCCGTGCTTGCAAACGGTGAAAGAGCCGAATCGGCGGATGCCGACAGCGAAGCCGTGATAGTGCTTGACAAGACCGCATTCTATGCAGAAAGCGGCGGTCAGGTCGGTGACACGGGCGTGATCGCGGGTGACGGTTTTACCTTCGTTGTCACCAATACCACCAAAACACCCACGGGTATTTTCCTGCATACGGGATTCGTACAGGAAGGCACCGTTGCCGCAAACGCAACGGTAAAAACCTGCGTGGATACAGATAAGCGTGCCGCCACCGAACGCAACCACACGTCTGCACACCTGTTGCAGTATGCACTGCGCAGTGTTCTGGGCACACACGTTGAACAGGCAGGCTCTTATGTGTCCCCCGAAGAAGTGCGTTTTGACTTCACACATTTCTCGGCTTTGACCGCAGAAGAAATTGCAAAGGTCGAAACACTGGTCAACACTGAGATCCTCATGGCAAGTGCCGTGCTCACGGACGAAATGAGCATTGAGGATGCAAAAAAGATCGGTGCCATGGCTCTGTTCGGAGAAAAATACGGCGACACTGTACGCGTTGTAAGAGCCGGTGCCTCCACGGAACTTTGCGGCGGTACCCATGCGAAGAACACGGGTAACATCGGTCTGTTCAAGATCGTGAGCGAGTCCTCCGTCGCTTCGGGTGTCCGCAGAATTACGGGTGTGACAGGCTTCAATGCCTGCAATTACCTCAACCGTACCCTTGAAACCGTTCACGCCGCAGCCGCCGCACTCAAACTCGGCAATGCAAACGACCTCGTGAACAAGGTGACCGCACTTGCGGCTGATCTGAAAAACAAGGAACGTGAAATTGAAAAACTCAAAGCCGAAATTGCACAGGCCAAAGCCGCCGACATCTTCTCTGTGGCAGGTGAAGTCAACGGCATTCAGATCGTCACCGCCAACCTCGGCGAATCCGACGTCAGTGCCATCCGCACCATGCTTGACAGTGCCAAAAACGACGACAGCGTTGTGGTGCTTGCAGGCATCAACAGTGAAAAAGGCTCCGTTTCCTTTGCCTGTGCGGCAGGTAAGAACGCCGTTGCAAAGGGTGCCCACGCAGGCAACATCGTCCGTGCGGTCGCACAGATCGCAGGCGGTGCCGGCGGCGGCAAGCCCGACAGTGCAATGGCCGGCGGTAAAGACATTACAAAAACAGACGAAGCCCTTTCTGCCGTACTCGGCATCGCACAGGGCATGATTAAATAAAAAAAAGGAGAATTACCATGGACGGTTGCATTTTCTGCAAAATTGCCGCCGGTGAGATCCCCTCAAGAAAGGCTTATGAAGACGATCGTGTTCTTGCTTTTTACGATCTCGAACCGCAGGCTCCCACTCATATCCTCGTGATCCCCAAACAGCACATTGCATGGGCAAACGACATCACCCCCGAAAACAGTGCGGACATTGCACACATTTTCGAAGTGATTCCGCAGATCGCAAAAGAACTCGGATTTACCGATTACCGCATTGTCAACAACTGCGGCGATCAGGCGGGACAGAGCGTGAAGCATCTGCATTTCCACGTTCTTTCGGGCAGAGATTTTACCTGGCCGCCCGGCTAAAAAATGAAGCGTCCGTTTTTTACAACCGGACTTTCCATGCTGTGTACAATGTTCCTGCTGTTTCAGTTCGGCACATTGTACACATTGGTTTTTGTTGCAATTTTACTGCTGGGGGCCGTTGTTGCCGCTTTATTGCACCGCCGTCAAGCAAAAACGGTTCTGCTCATTGCTGTTTCCTGTTTAGCCTCGGTGCTTTGCTTTTCTTATACGTATAACGGAAGTTTTATTCCGTCCCTCGCTTATTGCGGTGAAAACATACCGCTGTGCGGCACCGTGGCAGAGTATCCGCAGAAAACGGGTGAACACAGTTACACATACGTACTGAAAAACTGCAAGATAGACGGCAAAGCAACGGATCTTAACGTGGCACTGTATGACAAATATTTATACGTCTGTGAACCCGGTGATATACTGCAATTCACGGCAACGCAACTGCAAGCGTATGAGAGCGATCCCGATTGGAAGTCTTTTTACGTATTGGCAGACGGCGTTTGGCTGTATGCCTTCACTGATTCGGTGGAAATTGAGCATTACAGCGGCTCGCGGTTGCAGTATGCCGCCAAAGACCTGCAACACTACGTTCTGAAAATTCTTGAGGACAGACTGCCGCAACCCGAAGCGGGTGTGCTGTCCGCTTTGATCCTCGGTCAGAAAGATACCATGGACGCACAAACGGAAGTCGGCTTTCAGTTATGCGGTCTTGCACACCTGTTTGCGGTATCGGGCCTGCATCTTACGTTCTGGGTGAGTTTTGTTTTGCAGTTCTTCGGCAAACGCAGACGGCACAAAACACCCACACTGGCGGCAATCGGATTTACTATATTTTTCATGGCACTGACGGGATTTTCCGTTTCCGTCTGCCGATCGGGTTTCATGATGATCGTATTGCTCACGGGCAATCTGTTCCGCCGTGAAACGGATGCACTGAACTCTCTCGGTTTTGCGGTTGCCGTTTTGCTGACTCTCAACCCGTTTTCCGCAATAAGTGCTTCGCTTCTGCTGTCCGTCGGTGCAACGGCAACCATCGTACTGACGGCAAGCTCCACGGACACATTTCTTATCAAACCGATTCTCAGAAAGGTCAGCAACGACGTGGTGTATGACAAACTTCACACGATGCTCGGCATTCTGTTTACGAGTGCGACCACTCTGACGGCTCTTTTACCGCTGAATGCGTACTTTTTCGGCAATTTTTCCCTGCTCGCACCGCTTTCCAATCTTTTGTGCGTGCCCGCCGCACAGTTCGCCATGATCTTCGGCTCGGCGGCCGCGGCAAGCAATCCGATCCCATACTTTTCGGATTGTCTCTTTGCGATCACGGAACAATTGCTGCGTTTTGTGATTTTCATCAGTCAAAAAATTGCAGACCTCCCGTTTGCAGTTTACCATACACATCTCCCCTCTGTTTTTGCATGGGCGGCCACCTGTGCCGTCGTGCTTTTCGGCGTTTATTATTTCAACAAACGCAATCGCAAAAGAATTTTCATAACAGCCATGTGCTGTTTTTGTGCCTTGTATTTCGGGTTGAACGTAAGCAGTTTTGTAAACACCGAACGCCTTTCGCTGACCGTCTGCGATACGGGCAACGACATTTGTATTACCTTGCACGACACGCACGGGAACGCCGCCGTGATCGGCACGGGAAACAATGCCTATCTTGCGGAAAGCGTATACAGAAACCTGCATTTTGCAGGTGTGATACAACCGTGTTTATTGCTGATTCCGCACATAAAAACCGACGCGAATACGCAGATAATCAATTGCATCAATTTGTGGCAACCGCAGACGGTACTGTCCGCCGTAAACTTCAAACATACAGACGATACTGTCATAACGGCAAGCGAAAGTTCGGTTTCGCTGTGGGAAGACGTTTCCCTGCACTACCAAAGTGACGAAACCTTTTCCGCAATCAGCATCACGACCTCCCGAACGAAGATCCTCATTTGCTGTACACCGTATTCCGATTTTACGGATTGCGATGAAGTTTTCAAAAGCGGAGACATTCTGATCTGCCGCCAATCCGTACCCCAAACCCTTTGTACAGACTCATTTCAGCAGATCATATTATCCTGTGACAAGGAGAAAGAGTCGTACCGTTTCACCGATGACAGTTTTTCGGAAAAAGTGATCTGCACCGCCGATGAAGGCAACATCACACTGACGATAGGATGACGTTATATGGCAATACTCAACGAAGACGGTTTTCGCAAAAAACTGAAGTCCGATCCGCCGCACGGCTTGTTCTGCATATACGGCGAGGACACCTACTTAAAAGATTTTTATCTGAAAAAACTGACGGATGCGGCTGTGGATCCGTCGCTTGCCGCGTTCAACCTGCGTGTTTTCACCCGTGATGAACGGGATCTTACCGATGTTTTTGAAGCCATGGAAGCATTGCCGATGATGAGTGAATACCAGTGTGTTCTTCTGCGTGATTATCCCTTGTACGATCTCAACAAAGACGATTTTGAAAGTTTACGGAAAGAGATCGCCAATCTGCCCGAAACCACACTCCTTATCTTCTTTTTCGGGGATCCGGAACTCGATTACAATCCGAGAAAACCCGACAAATGGACAAAATACTTTGATCTTTTCAATCAATATGGCACACTCGTCAACCTTTCGCACCGTTCGGAGAGTGCCATTGTAAAAACGCTGGTCAACGGTGCAAAGGAGCGAGGTACGAGCATTGACGCCGCCACCGCACAGCACCTCATTGACCGTGCAGGCACGGACCTGCAGACCTTGCTCAATGAGTTCAACAAAGTCTGTTCCTATGCCGACGGTGCACCCGTCAGCACGCAGATGATCGACGAATGCGTACAGCAATCCGTAGAAGCTTCCGTGTTTGACATTTGCCACGCACTTTTATCGGACAATGCGGACAAGGCGTTTGAGATTCTCCACGAACTGCTGCGAAGAAAAACGGATCCGCAGACACTCGTCGGCGGTATGGCATTCAACTGGATCGATCTCTACCGTGCAAAAGCGGCCTCGCTTGAGGATCACAGACTGACGGATTATGCGGAAAATTTCAACTATCGAAAAAAACCGTCCTCTGCCCTGCAGACCTTAATGCAGGATGCAAAAAAATGTACCCGCAAGCAGATCACCGCCGCATTGGATATTCTGGCGGATGCCGATGCACAACTGAAAAGCCGATCGGTCAACGGTGCTCTGCTTTTGGAAGAAACACTTGTCAGAATTGCGGGAGTGTGCAAAAAGAATGCTTAAAACGGATTATGCCGTCATCGTAGAAGGCAAATACGATAAAATAAAACTTGCTTCGTTGCTGGATGCACTCATCGTTTCCACCGATGGATTCAGCGTGTTTTCGGACAAGGAGTTGCAGGCATTCCTGCGAAAACTTGCACAGACCAAAGGCATCATCGTCATCACCGACAGCGATGCGGCAGGTTTCCGCATCCGTTCCTTTCTGCACAGCATTGCGGCAAACGGAAAAGTGATCGATGCCTATATCCCCGATATGCAGGGCAAGGAAGCCCGAAAAGAAAAACCCTCCAAAGAGGGAAAATTAGGTGTGGAAGGCATTCCTGCCGAACTGATCCTGCAAGCCATTGAGCGTGCAGGCATCGGCACGCAAATACAACCGACCGAACGCCGCCTCATTACCAATGCGGACCTTTACGAACTTGGGTTCACAGGCACGCAGAACGCCGCCCAAAAACGCAGAGCCCTGCTGGAAGCCGCAGGTCTGCCCAAACGGCTGTGCGGACAGAACTTACTGAAAACGCTCAATGCTTTTATGAGTTACGAAGATTTTCTGACACTGGCACAAACGATCGACCGTTGACATTTTTCTGCCGTTCCGATACAATAATAACAGCAATCCGAAAAAAGGAATAAACCATGTATTTTTCAAAAACAACACGCATTTTCATAACCGTCTGTCTGGTTCTGCTTTCGGCAGGGCTTTGTCTGGGTGCGTTTTCAATTGCACAAACGCAGCAGACCTGCACGCCCACCATTACAGCCACTCCCTATGAGAGCAAATACATTGACCGCATTCACCTGCAACTGGACGCCACGCAGTTTGTTTTCGTGCAGGACGAAGGCAACCGATACACGTTCTCCTTTACCTTTACAGCCGAAAAAGAACAGCCGGATTTCTATGCCGTACTTGACGGATTTGACCTCATCGGCATTCCGTATCAGGAAATAAGCGTGCGTGCCGCAACGGAAAACGGTGACATTGTCGCCATACCGGGTGCAGAACTTCCCGCATCCGCAGACGGCACGACAAAGGCACTGCAATGGACGGTTTTTGTGACCATACAGACGGATACGCCCGTTACCTACCGTCCGACATTGCGGATCTCCTACACAAGCGGTACGAAATTTGATCTTGCACAAAGTTATCAACTTGAAGCCGAACTTCTTGTAAAGGTATGCAACCTCGATCCGCTTCCGCAGGTCATGGAGGATGCCCGTGTTTATTTTGATCTCGGCATATACACCGAGGAATCCCTTGCACAATTGCGGGACAAACTTGATGAGATCGAAATCGCACTTCGCCAACCCGAAAATCTGACCGAAACACAGATCTCCGCCTGGTTGGAGGAAATCGCCTTCTGCATCAGCGACCTGCAACCGATCTGAAAATATAGAATATCTCCCCTTTTGCTCACATATCTATGTATTGTCTGCCGTTTCTTACAGAATACGGCACACAAAAACGGTATGCCCGGCAAGGGGGTTTTATTTTGAAAACTGTTGTCGAAGAAAGAGCCGTGGAACTCGGTGAATATATCGTCGAACACAAGGCAACCGTCCGTGCGGCGGCAAAGGAATTCGGAATCAGCAAATCAACCGTCCACATGGATGTGTCGGACAGATTGAAAAACGTGGATCCCGCCCTGTTTGCACAGGTACGCAGTATACTGGATATCAATAAAGCACAGCGTCACATCCGCGGCGGTCTTGCAACCAGAGAAAAATACCGAACGGCAAAACACTGAACAATTATTGAATCGGCATTGCTTGCCGTTTTTTCATTGACAGGCACCTGAAAACAAGGTATAATAACAAGGAAGAATCCAACCAAGGAGATATTTGAAAGTGTTTGATAAATTAAAACAGAAGCGTGAAAAGAAAAAACAGGCAAAAAATAAAAAAACGGAACGCTTTATATCCCTGACCGCCAACGGCGTGGAGGCACCGATCATCAATTTTGAGATCATGAAAGATGAAAACGGGGAACCCGTGCTTCGCATCCTTACAAAAGGCGAAGTGGTGCAACTGCATTATCAGACCGTTGATTTTGAACTGAAAACGGACAAAAAAATGCTTCGCGTCAAGTCTTCTTTCAAAAATGCCGCAAACTTAAAAAACGATTTCAAAGAATACCGCTTCACGGTGGATGACTATCAGCAATTTTTCATCTGATTCAAAGAACAAAAAAAGAGAGAAACCGCATTTTGCAATCGCAAAAGTGATTTCTCTCTCTTTTTTTTATTCTTTACTGCTTTGCTTTTTGCGGTAGTACCGATTCATATACACCAACAGCAAAATACCGAGGAAGGGAAAAACGGCGGCACTGAGCATTCCCGCTTTCATGCCGATCTGCTCGGTCGTCAGCGACAGTTTTTCGGAAAGATTGCCCGCAACCTCACTTGCAGACACCGTATCCACCACAATGCCCAAAGCCTGCGGTGCAACCGAACCGCCGAAATCACCGCCTGCCGCCATCAGTGCATACGCCGCAACACCCGGGTTGGGATATTTTTCTTCCATGAGGATCAATGTGCCGGGCCAGAGCATGGACGTGCACAAACCCGTCAGCACACAGGCGATCAGCGACACGACCGTACTCGGAGACAAACCTGCCACCAGATAGCAGAGCAAAGCTCCGATCATACCGCCGAGCAGTACTTTGGCTATATTCTTTCCGTATTTCGCATACAGTGTTCGTCCCATACCGAGCAAAACCGCAAACAAAGCAAGACCGAGCACGTCACCGACGGCTTTGGGCAGATGCAAGGCGTTTTCAAGATAGCCCGAGATCCAGTTGGTCATGGTGTTTTCGGATGCACTGCCGAGGAAAATGCACAGCACGCAAAGAAACATTCCTTTCGTGCGTGTACCTGTGTTTTTGCCTGCTTCCTGCGTCAGATTCATCTGCGGCATCGGAGAAGTACAAAACAAGACGAAACAAATAACGGGCAGTGCAGCCAACAGCAAAGTCAGATACATCCAGTTCTGCGTTCCGAAAATGCGAAGGAAAACGGTGCTGACGATCACCACGAACAATACCCCGTATGCATACAGAGAATGCAGAATGCTCATGTCCTTTTCGGGGGTATCCGACGGCATTGCGGCTACCAGCGGACTTAAAAGCACTTCACTCAAGCCCGCAGATACGGAAAAGATCACCGTACCGCACACCAACCCCGCATACGCATACTGCGGAAACAAATTCGGGATCAGAGCGTAAACGGTCATCCCCACAGCCGTCAGCAAAGGCATGATACGTATGGTCTTATGTATATTGAAATATTTTGTAAAGAAAGTGAACACAAGGTCAATTGCCAACTGCGTGCAGAAATTGATAAGCACCAACGTACCCAATAACGTGTAGGACACGCCGTACATTTCACGGAACGTAACGAACAGCATCGGCGGCAGACAAAACACGGATGCCATTGCAACGTAAGTAAAATAGCAGGTGTATTTCGTTTTCTTGAAATTCGGTTCTGTTTTTCCCATATTCTTACCTTTCTGAAAAAAGGGCTGTTGCATTCAGTGCAGCCCTTTTACCGTTTATGATCAGAAAATCTTCATTTTGACGACGTCCACGAGTTCTTCATCGTTTTTCTCAATGTACGCGATCATTTCCGCATCGTCGTCAAACACCTTATACAGATCAAGTGTTAACGCACGCATGAAATTTTCATCGGCACTTTTTTTGAGCATAGCAAGCATGGCATCGTAATAACCGTTGACGTTGTAGATCGCGATCGGCTTTGCATGACGTCCCAATTGCTTGAGTGTCAGAATTTCAAAAAATTCTTCAAACGTACCGATGCCGCCGGGGGCAATGATGAAAGCATCCGCACTGTCTTCCATGATCTGCTTTCTCTCACGCATGGTCTCGGTCGGTACAAATTCACTGCAATGCTCGAACAAAATACCGTCCACGTTGAAAAACGTAGGGGCTACACCTTTGATATAGCCGCCGTTCGCATAAAAACCTCTTGCACTGGCACCCATGACGCCTTTGGCACCGGCACCGAACACAAGTCCGTGTCCGCGGGAAGCAAGCGTGCGTCCCAACTGTTCACAACGATTCAGATAAACGGGATCGATCGCATCGCTGGATGCACCGTAAATACATATATTCATAAAATCACTCCGTTTTTGGTTTTAAGTTTGGATGGACGTAGCGTCCGCGTTTCTTGGTTTTATCACCGTATTGAATGGCCTTTGCGGGACAGCGGTTGATACAGGCTGTACAGTGTGCACATTCGGCCTTTTTCCACACAGGCTTGTAATCATACATTTCAATGGCTTGCACGGGACAGATCTTTTCACACAGACCGCAACCGATGCAGGCGTTTTCAACCTTGAAAGACGCTGTTTTTCTCATCATGCGGTACGCCGTCTGCATACCTGCCGTCATTACGGTATCCAGCATCGTATGGCCGATCCCGGGATTGGTGCGTTGTGCAACGTTTGTTGCGGCAACAAGCAGATCCGTTTCAGCTTCCCGCAAAACCTTTTCTGCTTTTTCTTCGCTTGCAGGGTTATACATCATAACGTAATTATCGGGCATCTTCACCCCGAATGCGGCGGTGAGATACACGTATCTTTTTTCCAGTGCGATCTGCAAAGCCTGCACACTGCCGCCGGCTTTACCGCCGTAGGTGACAAGCGTATAAACATACGGAATTTCATCGGAAGAAAGGCGAAAATTTTTCACAAACTGTGCCACAACGCTCGGCATTCCGCCGAAATACACGGGAAAAACAAAACCGCAGGCTTCCCCCTCGGGCAAGGTGTATTCATAGCGACCTTCCCGCACGGCATCCGCCATATTGATAAGTTCATGATCGTGAATATTGCTTGCAAGATACTTTGCGGCATACAGCGAGTTTCCCGTTCCCGAAAAATAAAAGATCATTTGTCTGCCTCCGTCCGTTTCTTTTGATATTTTATTTTAACACAGTTGTCATTAAAATGCAATATTGCTTTTGAGAAAGAACACTGCCGTCTGCGGAACGTGCCGCTTTCGGCAACGATTGACAATTGCAGGAAAATAAGATAAAATATACAGTATACTTGTAAAAAAGGGAGATTCGCCATGATTAAAGCCGTTGCATTTGACATGGATCATACGCTGTTTGACCGTTATGCCACCATACGCACCGTTATGCCTGCCTTCTGCGAGACGTTCGACGTTGCACTTAGTGCAGAGGAAGCCGGTGAACTGCTGTGCAAATATGACAAAAAACTCAATTACTTCGGTTGGCCGATCGTTTTCAACAAACTGAAAGAAAAAGGTATGTTCAACACGGCTCCGCACTTCGCACAGTACGCCGCCTTCTTGTATGAACAGTTTGCAACGGTCAGCGTGGATTATCCGTTCACGAAGCCGACACTTCACGAACTTCGCCGTCAAGGCTATAAACTTGCTATGATTACGAACGGTGACCATGATATACAGGCCGCCAAAGTGGAAAACCTCGGCTATGCACCTTATTTTGATGAGATCATCATCAGCGGCGATTTTGACTGGGACAAGCCCGATCCCGAAATTTTCAAAGAAACCGCAAAAAGACTCGGCGTACAACCCGATGAAATGGTTTACGTCGGAGATCATCCGCTGAATGATGTTGACGGTGCCCGCAATGCAGGTTGTATCCCCGTATGGGTAAAAACCACGGGTGTCTGGGATGACGACATTGCTCCTGCTCCCTATGAAGTTGATACAGTGGCTGATGTTCCCGACATTCTTGCAAAAATTCAAAGTGAAAGAGGTTAAATGATGAAATTCGTTGTTCTTTCCGATGTCCATTACATATCACGCAGACGTATGTTACCGGGTACAGCACAGGATGTGCTGATAAAACCTGCCGCATCCGAAACCGCCTTGCGTATGGCTTGCGAAATCGAAGATGCCGACACGATCCTCATTACGGGTGATCTGACCGACGACGGTGACCTTTGGAGCCACGAAGATCTGATCGCCATCTTCCGCGAGATGCAGGCAAAAGGCAAAAAAGTGTTCGTCACAACAGCCACCCACGATTTCCACCACGGACGTGCATACACAAGATGCTACAACGATACGAAAGTCAGATATAAATCCGAACCCTGGCATTCTCCCTATTTCGATATTGAAACCGCCGACTATCGCAAATTGGTGCGTGACGAGTATGCCTGGCTTGACGATGCCTCGATCACACCGAAACTCGTGCGTTGTGCCTCCCCTGCCGAACTTTGGGAACTGTATGCGGATTTCGGCAGAAATCAGGCTTTTTCCGTCTGCGATGAAGGAAATTCCTATTGCGTGGAACTCGATAAAAACACATGGTGCCTGATGCTCAATGACAATTTCAGAAACATTGAGGGCCGCCACAATGAAAGTGTTACCTATACCCCCGTGTGTCTGCAATGGATGCGTGATCTTGTAAAACGAGCCCAAACCGAAGGAAAATTCCTTTTTGCCTGCACGCATCATCCCCTTGTGCCGCCGCTTCCTGCTTACCGCATCGGTGCCGATAACCGCAATATGCGTGAATCCTACGTCGGTCATACGTTGGCAGACATCGGCATACCGCTTGTTTTTTCGGGACATACACACTTTGCTGACGTCAGTTTCATGAAATCCGACAGCGGAAATCTGCTTTGCGATATTACCACACCGTCCGTACGTCATTATCCGCCGCAGTTCAGTGTCGTTCATCTGGATGCACCCGAAAATCATGTAAAAATTGAAAGCATTGAAGTAAAAACCGTGGACGGTTTTGATCTCGGTGATCAGACTTTCAAGGAATACATCCGCAAGAATTTTGAAGCAGATTATCGGAATAAGTTCAGAAATCTCCCCGCACCGCTTAATAAACTCATTGAGAATATGCAGGTCTGCCACGTGTATCCCCTTGTCAAAAAAGCAAGCGGGCTTACGAAAGAAGAATACGAGCAGATCAAACACCGCTACATCTTTGATATTATTATGGATCTTGTTCATAATATGCTCGGCGGCGACGGCGGTTACACACCCGATACGCCGATTTATAAGTTGATGATGGGAACAGCCGCGGTTCTGGACAGTCTCATTGACACGCAACCGTTCAAAAACATCAAAAAAGATCTGCTCAAGGGGTACAGTGTACGCGAGTTCATGGAACCGATGCTGTTCAATAATTTCATCCCCGACAGCAATGCAGACTTTAATTTCACAGAAGAACCGCAACCGCGATTCAATACTCCCGTTTATACCTCTCATGCAGGTGAAGGACTGATGGCCGTTTTGTGCCTGCTTGCATTGTTGCTTTCAAAACCTGTCGGTATTGCCGCCGCCGTTGCATTACCTGCAATGACGTACAGCAAAAAAATGAAAAATGCGAAGAATCCGATCCGTCCGGAACGCTATTAATTCGTAAACAATTTGTTAATATTATCAATATTCGGAACAATATAGTTCAGTTTTATCATATATCGTTTTTTTATTTTTCAATTTACACAGGAAAATACTTGTAATTCTTAACGAACCATGCTATAATTGTACAAACTGAAGATATATCTTTGGTTTCATAACTTCACATTTGACGATCAAACGCTATAAAACGACACGGGCAGGAACTTCGGTTTCTGTCCGTGTCGTTTTTTCGGTTATTCACGTAAAACGGGGCGATTGAAGAATCAGATAAATTATGATTCAGCAGCATTGCAGCATCCACAACTTTGCGTATAAATCAAAAAAAACCGAAGTGCTTTTCAGCACTCCGGTCAAAAATGATAGAATTAGATGAGCTCGATGATGCACATCTCAGCTGCGTCACCGCGACGGGGACCCGTCTTGGTAATGCGGCAATAGCCACCGTTTCTGCCATCGTATTTGGGGGCGATTTCGTCAAACAGCTTCTTGACAACGTCTTCCTTGGTGATATATGCCAAAGCCTGACGCTTGTTGTGAAGGGTGTTTTCCTTGCCGAGGGTAATCATTTTCTCGGTCATGGAACGGACTTCTTTCGCTCTTGTGACGGTGGTTTCAATTCTGCCGTTTTCCAAAAGGTAAGTTACCATAGCTCTCATCATCGCTCTGCGGTGATCGGTAGTTCTGCCGAGCTTTCTGGTTCCGGGCATTAAAATCACTCCTTACATTAACTGATAAAAAGTCTTGTTTGTCGGCTTATTCGTCTTCTTTGCGAAGGGACAGACCGTAGGAAGCAAGTTTTGCAATGACTTCGTCCAGGGACTTGCGGCCGAGGTTACGAACTTTCATCATTTCTTCTTCCGTCTTTTCGATCAGATCGCCGACCTTGTGAATGTTCGCTCTCTTCAGGCAATTGAAAGAACGAACGGAAAGGTCAAGCTCCTCAACAGTCATCTCAAGTGTCTGCTTGTTGCCTGTTTCATCCTTGACTACCATGATCTCTGCGTTGCTTGCCTCGTCGGACAGGTTCACGAAGAGATTGAGATGTTCGTTGAGAATCTTGGCTGCGAACGACACTGCATCTTTTGCGGTGATCGTTCCGTTTGTCCACACTTCAAGGGACAGTTTGTCGTAGTCGGTAATGTTGCCGACACGAGTGTTTTCGACAATGTAATTGACACGCAGCACGGGTGTATAGATGGAGTCGATCGCAATGACACCGATGGCCGGTTCAAGGATAGCCTTATTACGGTCGGCAGAGACATAGCCACGGCCTGCATCTGCGGTCAGTTCCATACGAACGTGTGCGTCACTGTTGAGAGTAGCAATATGCAGATCCGGATTGAGAATTTCAACCTCGGAATCAGCTTGAATATCACCGGCAGTGATTTCACCTGCTGTGTTGCAATCAATATACATGGTCTTCGGACCGTTGCCGTGGATCTTCAGAATAACGCTCTTCAGATTCAGAACGATCTCGGTCATGTCTTCCTTCACGCCTTCGATGGTGCTGAATTCATGCAGCACACCGTCGACCTTGACGGAAGTGATTGCGTAACCCTGCAGAGAAGAAAGCAGTACGCGGCGAAGACTGTTGCCCAGAGTGGTGCCGTAGCCTCTCTCCAGGGGTTCCAGTACAAACTTGCCGTAAACGCCGTCTGCACTCAGATCAACAGTTTCAATTTTGGGCTTCTCAATACCTATCATTCAAAAAACCCTCCTAAAAGTAATCAGGCAAAAGCCTGTGGGAAATACGTTTTTTCGTATTTCCCGGCAAAAGGTATACGGAATCTTACTTGGAATAGAATTCAACGATCAGATGCTCTTCAACCGGGCACTGGATCTGTTCACGTTCGGGAAGATTGATAACTTTTGCGGAACGGTTCTCGCCGGCAACTTCAAGCCATGCGGGAACGGGACGGGAAGCATTTGCTTCGAAAATAGCAACGAATTTGTCGCTTTCAAGGCTCTTGTTGCGAACGGAAATCACTTCGCCTGCTCTGCAAAGGTAGGACGGAATGTCCACACGCTTGCCGTTAACACAGAAGTGACCGTGGGTAACAAGCTGTCTTGCTTCTGCACGGGAGTTTGCCCAACCGAGCAGATAAACGACGTTGTCAAGACGGCTTTCGCAAACCTTGAGAAGGTTTTCACCGGTCATGCCGGGCATCTTAACTGCCATTTCATAATATTTGCTGAACTGCACCTCGTTGATGCCGTAGAATCTTCTTGCAGTCTGCTTTGCACGAAGCTGCGTGCCGTATTCGGACTGCTTTTTACGGCTCTGACCGTGCTGGCCGGGGGCGTATGCACGGCGTTCGAGGGCACACTTATTGGTGTAGCATCTGTCGCCCTTCAAAAAGAGCTTCTTGCCTTCGCGGCGGCACAATTTACATACCGCGCCGGTATATCTTGCCATATCTGTGACACCTCCTGATTATACACGTCTTCTCTTGGGCGGAGGGCACCCGTGGTGGGGGATGGGGGTAACATCCTTGATCATGCTGACGTCGAGGCCTGCAGTCTGAAGCGCTCTGATAGCTGCTTCACGTCCCTGGCCGGGGCCCTTGACATAAACTTCAACAGTCTTCATACCGTGTTCAATAGCAGCCTTGGCAGCGGTTTCTGCTGCGGTCTGAGCTGCAAAGGGAGTGCTCTTTCTGGAGCCTCTGAAGCCCATTTCGCCTGCACTTGCCCAAGAAACAGCATTGCCCTGGGTATCGGTAATGGTGACGATGGTGTTGTTGAAGGTGGATTGAATATGAGCTGCACCACGGTCAATATTCTTGCGCTCGCGGCGTTTGCGGGTTGCGCCTTTCTTGGCGACGGCTTTGGTAGCCATACTGTATCCTCCTTATTTCTTCTTGTTTGCGATTGTCTTCTTCGGGCCCTTACGGGTACGAGCATTCGTCTTGGAACGCTGGCCTCTGACGGGCAGTCCCTTGCGGTGACGTACGCCGCGATAGCAGCCGATTTCAATCAATCTCTTGATTTCGAGTGCGGTTTCTCTGCGGAGATCGCCTTCAACCTTGCAGTTGTGATCGATGTATTCACGCAGTTTGGAAACGTCGTCTTCGGAAAGATCACGAACTCTGATGTCGGGATCCACTCCTGTAGCTTTAAGAATGTCGCTTGCGGTTTTACGACCGATACCATAGATGTAAGTGAGACCGATTTCGATTCTCTTATCTCTGGGAAGGTCTACGCCTGAAATACGCGCCATTTGTCAGTTGCACCTCCATTTAGGTTTTTACACAGGGTTTTAGCCCTGGCGCTGCTTATGCTTCGGGTTTTCACAGATAACCATGATTTTACCCTTGCGTTTGATAACTTTGCACTTCTCGCACATTTTCTTGACAGAAGGTCTGACTTTCATTGTGTTACCTCCTAATTTTGCTTATTTGGAACGCCATGTAATGCGGCCTCTGGTAAGATCGTAGGGCGATAACTCGACCGTTACCTTATCACCGGGAAGGATGCGGATGTAGTTCATACGCAGTTTACCCGAGATATGGGCCAGGATCTGCTTTCCGTTTTCCAGTTCGACCTGGAACGTTGCATTCGGGAGAGCTTCTACGACGATCCCCTCGATTTCGATGTTATCCTGCTTAGACATTCACTTTACCTCCAAATTCTTTATTGGTTACGAGCGATACCTGTGTCACCGTACTCAAGGCTGTGTCAGAATCAGACACTCGCCTTTTGTAATGGCAACGGTATGTTCAAAGTGAGCAGACAGTTTACCGTCTGCGGTAACGACCGTCCAGTCGTTATCCAGAACTTTTACGTCATGCGTTCCCTCGTTGATCATAGGTTCGATCGCTAAAGTCATGCCGGGGAACAGGCGGACACCTCTTCCGGGTGTTCCGTAATTGGGGACCGACGGGTCTTCATGGAGTTTGGTTCCGATACCGTGTCCTGTATAAGAACGAACGATACCGTATCCTCTGGACTTACAGTACTCATAGATCGCCGCACCGATGTCACCGATTCTGCCGCCAGCGACAGCATACTTGAGACCGACATAAAGAGCCTCGCGTGTTGTGTCGCACAGCCGCTGCGCTTCGGGAGAGATTGTCCCGCAAGCGAAAGTGGCGGCATTGTCACCGTGGTAGCCTTGATATACCGCTCCCAGATCGATGCTTACGATATCACCCTCGCGGATGACGTGCTTGTTGTCCGGAATTCCGTGAATAACCTCATTATTGATGGAAATACAGCAGGTGGCAGGGAAACCGTTGTAATTGAGAAAATTCGGTTTCGCATTCTGACTGATAATGTAGTCATACGCGATCTTGTCGATCTCAGCCGTCGTGATGCCGGGCTGAACGGCCTCCCCTGCAATTTTCAGTGCCGTGGCGGAAATTCTTCCTGCCTCACGCATAAGTTCAATTTCTTTTTGCGATTTCAGCACGATACCCATTGCTTATTCCTCCATCGCTTTCAAGGTCAAAGCAGTCGTATCAGCGACTTCTTCCTGACCTTCTACTATGCGAAGGATGCCCTTCTTTGCATAGTAATCTTTGAGCGGTTCCGTTTCAGCGTGGTAGATCTTCAATCTTTCAAGCACTGTTTCGGGCTGATCGTCCTTGCGGATGACGAGAGCTTCGGAACAGTTGTTGCATACGCCTTCCACAGCGGGCTTTTTGTACTCGGTGTGGTACGTTGCACCGCACTTCGGGCAGACGCGTCTGCCGGACATACGGGCTGCAATTCTTTCGTCTGCAACTTCAATGTCGATTACCTTGTCGATCACGATTCCCATCGCATCAAGCGCTTCAGCCTGCGGAATGGTTCTCGGGAAACCGTCAAGAATGAAACCGTTGGCACAATCGTCCTGTGCAAGTCTGTCACGGATGATACCGATCACGACTTCATCGGGAACGAGCTGGCCGGCTTCTATAAAAGATTTGGCCTTGAGCCCCATGGGGGTCCCGGTGCGCAGGGCTTCACGGATGATGTTACCCGTGGAGATGGTCGGGATCGCATACTTTTCAGCAACGATTTCGGCCTGTGTGCCTTTGCCTGCACCGGGGGCACCGAGGAAAATTATTTTCATACGCGTCTCCTTAATCAAGGAAGCCCTTGTAGTGACGCATCATCATCTGGCTTTCGAGCTGTCTTACGGTTTCAAGAGCAACACCGACAAGAATGATGATCGATGTGCCGCCGATGGATACGTTGACAGGATAATCTGCCAAAGTAGTGATATCGGTAAAGAGAACCGGATACAGAGCTACGACACTGAGAAGCAGTGCGCCCAGAAGGATGAGTTTGGAAAGAACTTTTGCGATGTAGTCCGCAGTGGGACGGCCGGTACGGATACCGGGAATGACACCGCTGTTCTTGGCGAGGTTGTTTGCCATCTCGATCGGATTGTACTGAATCGATGCATAGAAATATGCAAAGAAGATGATCAGCAGGAAGTATACAATTGCATACACCGGAGAGGTGGGGCTGAACCAGCCGAAGAACATTTCCCAGAAGCTGCCTTCTTCGATCTTGTTCTGAACGAACATTTCGATCGTGGGCGGCAGGGAAAGGATAGAGCTTGCGAAGATGACCGGAAGAACACCGGAAAGGTTGACCTTCAACGGGATATTCGAGCTCTGACCGCCGTACATTTTACGGCCGACAACTCTCTTTGCATACTGGATCGGGATCTTGCGTTCTGCACCGTCCATCCAGCAGATGAAAACGATCATTGCAAGCAGAGAGATGAATGCGATCGGAACGATCAGATAGTACCAGCTGCCCTGATTGTAAGCAGTCATAACCAACTGATAGAGAATGGTGGGGATGCGGGAAACGATACCTGCAAAGAGGATCAGAGAGATACCGTTGCCGATGCCCTTGTTGTTGATCTGTTCACCAAGCCACATAACAACCGTGCTGCCTGCGGTAAGGGTGAAGATAACGACCAATCCCTGGAACACTGCGGCGAAACCTGTATAGGCAGCACCGTTGTGATCAGTGGTGAGCATGGTACCTGAACTCCAGATGTATACATAGTAAGCAATACTCTGGAGAAGTGCAAGACCGACGGTAACATAACGAGTGATGGTACCCATCTTCTTGCGGCCTTCTTCGCCTTCTTTGGCAAGATTGCCGAGGGCGGGAATGGCTACGGTGAGAAGCTCAATAATAATGGATGCGTTGATGTAGGGGGTGATACCCAGAGCGAACAAGCGTCCATAGTTAAAAGCATCACCGGTCAACATGGTAAGATAGCTGATAAAGGTTCCTTCTGCACCGCTGGCAAGGCCTTCGGTGATATCAACGAACGGAACGGGAACAGCACAACCGAGTCTGAACAGGAAAAGAATGAAAATCGTATAGACGATCTTCTTGCGCAGGTCGGGGATCTTCCATGCGTTAATAACTGTTTTTAACATTGTCAGACACGCTCCTTCGTTTTCCGTTTAAGAAATTTAGAATCGGGATGCAATCAGATAACTTCGGCAGTGCCGCCTGCTGCTTCGATCTTTTCCTTAGCGGATTTGGAGAAAGCGGTAGCCTTAACGGTGAACTTCTTGGTCAGTTCGCCGTGGCCGAGAACTTTGATACCGTCAAGTTCTTTCTTGACAAGGCCGCTGTTCAGCAGAGCCTCTGTGTCGATGACGGCACCGTTTTCGAAAGCTTCTTCAAGAGCAGCAAGGTTAACAATAGCGATCTCTTTAGCAAAGATGTTATTGAAGCCTCTCTTGGGAAGTCTTCTCTGGAGGGGCATCTGGCCGCCTTCGAAGCCGGGGTTCATACCGCGGCCGGCTCTTGCCTTCTGACCCTTATGGCCCTTACCGGCGGTTTTGCCCTGACCGGATGCGGGACCTCTGCCTATACGCTTAACCGGAACATTGGAACCGGGAGCAGGCGATAACTCGTGCAATTTCATGATAAGTCGTCCTTTCTGCTCTTACGCTTCAGTAACCTCGAGAAGGAAACCGATCTTATGGATCTTACCTCTGGTCTGTGCATTGTCGGGCTGAACGGTTACGTCGCCGATCTTGCGAAGACCGAGAGAGTTAGCGGTGGCAATCTGGTCCTTTTTCGTACCGATCAGGCTCTTGACGAGCTTAATTTTGATTTCTGCCATGACTGCACACTCCTTAACCTAAAATTTCGCTGACGGACTTGCCTCTGGTAGCAGCAACATCTTCAGCATTGCGAAGCTGCATAAGTCCGTTCAGAGTTGCTCTTACGACGTTGCAAGGATTGTTGGAACGAAGAGCCTTCGTACGGATATCCTTGATACCGACGGTTTCAACAACGGCACGAACCGGGCCGCCGGCGATAACGCCGGTACCGGGTGCGGCGGGCTTCATGAGAACGACGCCTGCGCCGAATTTGCCGATGACTTCGTGCGGAATGGTTGTACCCTTGAGGGCAACCTTCGTAAGATTCTTCTTGGCATCTTCAATGCCTTTACGGATAGCATCCGGAACTTCGTTGGATTTACCGAGACCGAAGCCGATTGTGCCTTTACCGTCGCCTACAACTACGAGAGCCGAGAACTTCATGACACGGCCGCCCTTAACGGTTTTGGAAACACGGTTGATAGCTACAACTCTTTCGATGTACTCGCTATCCTTTTCTCTATTTTGTGAATCAAATCTAGCCAAAAGTATTTCCTCCTTCTCGTTAGAACTTCAGGCCGCCCTCACGGGCGCCTTCGGCCAAGCCTTGAACACGGCCGTGATAGATGTAACCGCCGCGGTCAAATACGCATTCTTCAATGCCATTTGCAACGGCTCTTTCTGCAAGCAGTTTGCCAACCTTCTTGGCGGCATCGATGTTTCCGCCGTATTCAGCGAAATCCTTCTCGACGGTGGAAGCAGCGGCGAGAGTGACACCCTTATCATCATCGATAAGCTGTGCATAGATGTGCTTCAGGGAGCGGAAAACATTCAGGCGAGGACAAGTAGCCGTGCCGTGGATCTTACCGCGGACTCTCTTATGGCGCTGCTGTCTTGCCTTAGATGTATTAGGTCTGTTTACCATATTCGTTTCACTCCTTTAATTATTTACCGCCCTTACCGGACTTGCCTTCCTTGCGGCGTACGACTTCATCAACATACTTGATGCCTTTGCCCTTGTAGGGTTCGGGCGGACGGACCGCACGAATCTCACAGGCAAACTGGCCGACGACCTGCTTGTCAGAACCGGAAACGACGATTTTGTTAGGAGCCGGTACTTCGACGGTAACGCCTTCGGGCGGATCCATCTTGACCGTGTGGGAATAACCGACAGTCAGAACAACGCTCTTGCCTTCCATTGCGGCACGGTAACCGACACCGACAATTTCAAGTTCCTTTTTGAAGCCTGTGCTGACGCCTTCCACCATGTTGCTGATGAGCGTACGGGTCAGACCGTGCAGAGCTCTGTTTTCCTTTTCGTCGTTGGGACGGGAAACAGTGATAACGCCTGCATCCAACTCGATGCTCATGTTGCTGTTGAATGTTCCGGAAAGAGTACCCTTGGGACCTTTAACGGTGACTGTGCTGCCGTCGATGGTAACGTCAACACCTGCCGGAACTGTAATGGGCTTTCTGCCAATACGAGACATCCCTTTGTACCTCCTTACCAGACATATGCAAGGACTTCGCCGCCGATGTTGGCTTTGCGAGCGTCCTTATCGGTCATAATACCCTTGGATGTGGAGAGAATTGCAATGCCGAGACCTTTCATGACTTTCGGCATATTCTCTACATCGGAATAGATACGCAGGCCGGGCTTGGAAACTCTGCGTATACCCATGAGAACCTGGGATTTGTTGGGACCGTACTTGAGAGCGATTTCGATAACGCCCTGTTTACCGTCGTCAACAACCTTAAAACTCTTAATGTATCCCTCGTCAACAAGAATCTGGGCGATAGCCTTCTTCATATTGGATGCGGGGACGGACACCGTGTCGTGCTTAGCAGAATTTGCGTTTCTGATTCTGGTAAGCATATCAGCGATGGGATCGGTAATCTGCATGCCGTAAACCTCCTTTACTTAAAGCTATAATTTCCAGCTTGGTTTCTTAACACCGGGAATCTGGCCGGCGTGAGCCAGTTCTCTGAAGCAGATACGGCATACTCCGTACTTACGAAGATAAGCATGGGGTCTTCCGCAGATCTTGCATCTGTTATAAGCTCTTGTCGAATACTTCGCGGGTCTTGCCTGACTGACTTTCTTAGATGTCTTTGCCATTATCTTTCCCCTCCTTATTTAGCAAACGGAGCGCCCATGAGAGCAAGAAGTTCTCTGGCTTCTTCGTCTGTCTGTGCGGTTGTGACGATGCAAACGTCCATGCCACGAACCTTGTCGATCTTATCGTAGTCGATTTCGGGGAAGATAAGCTGTTCCTTGATACCGACAGCGTAGTTGCCTCTGCCGTCGAAGGAGTTGGGATTGATGCCTCTGAAGTCACGCACTCTCGGAAGAGCGAGGTTGAAGAATCTGTCGAGGAACTCGTACATCTTTTCGCCTCTGAGCGTAACCTTCACGCCGTTGGGCATACCTTCACGAAGCTTGAAGTTAGCGACGGACTTCTTTGCCAGGCAGACAACGGGTTTCTGACCGGTGATCTGTGCGATATCGCCGCAGATGGCATCAAGAGCCTTCGGATTTTCACGAGCTTCGCCGCAGCCGACGTTGATAACGACCTTATCAATCTTCGGAATCTGCATAACGCTCTTGTAGTTGAATTTCTTCATGAGAGCCGGAGCGACGTCGGCTTTGTACATTTCTTTAAGTCTTGCCATTATGATCGTCCTCCCTCATTAAAACTGTGCGTCGCACTTCTTGCAGACGCGAACTTTGTTGCCCTTGGAATCGATCTGATGACCGACTCTGGTAGCTTTGCCGCACTTGGGGCAAACAAGCTGAACCTTGTCTGCGTACAGAGCGCTTTCAGCCTTCACAAGGCCGCCGGGCTCACCCATTCTGCGGGGCTTTACGTGTTTGGTTACGATGTTGATACCTTCAACGATAACCTTGCCTTCGGAGGGGCTGACCTGCAGAACCTTGCCGGTCTTGCCTCTGTCTTTACCATTGATAACGATAACGGTATCGCCGGTCTTAACGTGTACTTTATTACTCATTGCGCACCTCCGATTAAAGTACTTCGGGAGCGAGGGAGAGGATCTTCGTGTATTCCTTGTCACGAAGTTCTCTTGCCACAGGCCCAAAAATACGGGTACCCTTGGGGTTTTTGTCAGCCTGAATGATTACGGCTGCGTTTTCATCAAAACGGATATAAGTTCCGTCGTCTCTGCGCACACCCTTTGCGGAGCGAACGATGACTGCCTTAACGACATCACCTTTTTTCACAACGCCGCCGGGCGTAGCCTTTTTAACAGAAGCGACTACAACATCGCCGATATTGGCATATTTTCTGCCGGTACCGCCGAGTACGCGGATGCACATAAGCTCCTTAGCACCGGTGTTATCGGCGACTTTGAGTAAAGTCTGTTGCTGAATCATGTATGTGCCTCCTTAATTATTTAGCCTTTTCAATGATTTCAACCACACGCCATCTCTTGTCTTTGGAGAGAGGTCTGGTTTCCATCAGAAGAACACGGTCACCGATGCCGCATTCGTTGTTTTCGTCGTGTGCTTTAAGATTGATGGTGTGGTTCACGATCTTGCCGTAGAGGGGATGACGAACCTTATCCTGAACAGCGACTACAACAGTCTTGTCCATCTTGTCGCTCTTAACAATACCGACGCGGGTTTTTCTCAAATTACGTTCCATTTATGCTTCCTCCCTTGAATCAGGCATCTTTGCCGTGCAGTTCGATGTCGCGCTTTACGGTAAGAATACGAGCGATATCTTTCTTGACGGCACTGATGCGCATCGGGTTGTCAAGCTGGTTGATGGCCTGCTGGAAGCGCAGATTGAAAAGCTCTTCCTTCAACTTCAGGAGCTCTGCGTCCATCTCAGCGAGGGTTTTTGCTCTGATTTCACTGGCTTTCATTCTGACTCACCACCCTGTTCTTCCTTGGTCAATACTTTACATTTGATAGGCAGTTTAGCTGCTGCAAGACGCAGAGCTTCACGAGCCTGAGCTTCCTCAACACCGGCAATTTCGAACATAACTCTGCCGGGCTTAACAACGGCTACCCAGTATTCCGGAGAACCTTTACCGGAACCCATTCGGGTTTCAGCGGGCTTTTCGGTGATGGGCTTATCGGGGAAGATCTTAATCCAAACCTGACCGCCACGTTTAATGGATCTGGTCATGGCAATACGGGCTGCTTCGATCTGGTTGGAGGTGATCCATGCGGGCTCGCAAGCCACAAGACCAAAATCGCCGTAGTTAACCTTATTGCCGCGATGTGCTTCGCCCTTAAGGCGACCTCTTTGCTGTCTGCGGTACTTTACACGCTTAGGCAATAACATCTTTACGCCCTCCTGTCTCTTCTCTGATTGTTGTTTCTTCTCTGGTTGTTGTTGCGGGCACGTCCTTCGTGAAGAACTTCACCGCTGTAGATCCAGACTTTAACGCCGATACGACCGTAAGTGGTCTTGGCTTCGGTTACACCGTAGTCAATGTCAGCGCGGATGGTCTGAAGGGGAATGGTACCTTCTTTGTAGGTTTCGGTACGGGCGATTTCAGCACCGCCGACACGGCCGGAAACCTGAATCTTGATACCTCTTGCACCAAGTCTCATGGTGCTGCCGATAGCCTGCTTAACAGCACGACGGAAGGATACACGCTTTTCAAGCTGAATAGCGATCTTTTCTGCAACAAGCTGTGCATCAAGGTCGGGCTGCTTGATTTCGATGATGTTGATGTAAACTTCCTTGTCGCCGCCGAGCATCTTCTTGCAGGTAGCCTTGATCTTTTCGATCTCAGCACCGCCTCTGCCGATGACCATACCGGGCTTTGCACAGTGAATGTTGATGCGGACTCTCTTGGGGTCGCGCTCAATTTCGATTTTCGGAACACCTGCGGACTCGAGAGACTTGAGGAGATATTCACGAACTTTGTAATCTGCTACGAGAGTATCGCCGAAGGTAGCTTTGTCAGCATACCAGCGGGATTCCCAATCCTTGATAACACCGATTCTCAAACCGGTAGGATTAATTTTCTGACCCATTGTTTATTCCTCCTCCCCGCTTATTCCTTTTCCTTGAGAACAAGGGTGATGTGCGACGTCTTCTTGTTGATTCTGAACGCACGGCCGTGTGCTCTCGGTCTGATACGCTTAAGGGTGGGACCCTGGCAGACGCTG
Source organism: Acutalibacteraceae bacterium (assembly GCA_045590895.1). GTDB lineage: Bacteria > Bacillota > Clostridia > Oscillospirales > Acutalibacteraceae > RUG806. Next base: position 1,123 of record JAZNRU010000042.1, on the reverse strand, counting down.
CATTCTGCAACATACAGTCTTTCAACGTCCATATTGTAGTTGTTTTCCGCATTCGCCATAGCGGATTTGAGAAGCTTTGCAAGCGGTTCACACGCGGCCTTGGGCGTGTACTTCAGGATTGCCATAGCTTCATTTGCGGGTTTGTTGCGGATCAAATCCAGAACGATCTGTACCTTTCTGGGAGCGATACGCACAAAAGTCGCTTTTGCTCTTGCTTCTTCCATTGTTTACACTCCTTTCGACCGATTATTTACCGTTGTTGGAAGTTTTGCTGCCAGCGTGACCTCTGAAGGTTCTGGTGGGAGCAAATTCGCCGAGTTTGTGACCGACCATGTCTTCGGTAACATATACCGGAACATGCTTGCGGCCGTCATGAACGGCAAAGGTATGACCAACAAATTGCGGGAAGATCGTAGAGCTGCGGCTCCACGTCTTGAGGACGATCTTTTCGCCATTCTTATTCATTTTTTCGTCTCTTTCAAGCAGTTTGGGCTGCACAAAAGGTCCTTTTTTAACGCTTCTGCCCATTATTTATTGTCTCCTTTCCGTTTATTTCGCATTGCGGCGTTTGACAATCAGCTTGTCGGAACGCTTATGCTTAGCACGGGTCTTGTAACCGAGTGCGGGCTTGCCCCAGGGAGTAACAGGGCCGGGACGGCCGATGGGGGACTTGCCTTCACCACCACCGTGGGGGTGGTCGCAGGGGTTCATAACAGAACCGCGGACTGTGGGTCTCCAGCCCATGTGACGCTTACGGCCGGCCTTACCAACCTTAACGTTTTCATGGTCGAGGTTACCAACCTGGCCAACAGTAGCCATGCAAGTTGCGGGAACATTGCGAAGCTCACCTGAGGGAAGACGGAGAAGAGCGTAAACGCCTTCTTTAGCCATGAGCTGAGCGGAGTTACCTGCTGCTCTTGCGAGCTGGCCGCCTCTGCCGGGGTAGAGCTCAACATTGTGAACAACTGTACCAACGGGGATGTTGGTGAGGGGAGGTGCGTTACCTGCTGTGATGTCAGCTGAGGGGCCGGCAACAACGGTATCGCCAACCTTCAAACCTGCAGGCTGAAGGATGTATCTCTTTTCGCCGTCTTCATACTGAAGAAGAGCGATGAAAGCTGAG
>JAZNRU010000041.1:0-33751 GCA_045590895.1 Acutalibacteraceae bacterium | reverse complement strand
TTTCCTACTCTCCTGCGCTTTTTGAAGGAAAGGGGTGTTTCGCCCGTTGCGACGGGCGACGAGAGGCTCTGCCTCCCGACTCCGCAAGCTTTTGCAAAAGCTTGACCAAAAATCTTTAAATGCTGACGAAGCAATTTACACTGTGCAAATAAGCCGCTAAATCATAATTTAGCTCTTTTTACAATCCCCCGACTTTCCGCAAAAACCCGTTTTTTGTTGATTCCTGCTTTTTCCTGTGCTATACTGCATATATCATACAAAGAAAAGAAGATGATACCGTGAACGACAAACAAAAAACCCTTGCCAAAAAGGCACAGGAAGAAACACTTGCGACACTTCGGCAGGTGGATGACAACGTATGGGTCATGAACTATAAATGCCCGTACGGGTTGGATGCGATTCTGGAAAAAGGCACGAAAGGCATTATGGATGCCGTGCGTTTTCTGCAAAGGGAAGTGCAGTTTCCGCATCTTTTGCCGGATCCTGCCAAAGACGGCTTTGCCTGCTCCACCTACAACGCAAAAACACCCGACGGAGAATTTATTTTAGGCAGAAATTTCGACTACAAAGCGGCTCCTTGCCTTGTGTGCTGGACTTCTCCCGAAAACGGTTATAAAAGCATTTCGGTCGTGGATACGACTTTCTTTATCCGCGGTACCAAATATTTCCCCATGTCCAAAGCCAAAAACCACCTGCGTGCGTTGGCGGCTCCCTATACGTCCATGGACGGCATCAACGAAAAGGGATTCTCGGTTGCCGTGCTTGAGATCAAATCCAAAGCCACGAAGCAGAACACGGGCAAAACACCGTTCATCACAACGGTTGCCATCCGTGCGGTACTTGACAAATGCGCAACCGTGGACGAAGCTCTTGAACTGTTTGCATCCTACGATATGCAGGATCTTCTGGGCATCAACTACCACTATCAGCTTGCCGATGCCCAAGGCAACAGTGCCATCATTGAATACGTTGACAACAAAATGGTCGTCATCCGTCAGCAACCCGACAAAGAAAACCTCATTCTCACCAACTACTTCCTCACACCCGGCGGCGACAATCACGACGGCAGAGGATACGACCGTTATGAAAAGATCGAAACCACGCTCAAAGCCAACAACGGCGTTCTCACCACCGAACAAGCCATGCAGTTGCTTTCCGAAGTGACACTCCATTACCGTCATAAGACGTTCAAACACATGGTCATTACGCTGTGGAGTGCGGTCTACAACTGCAACGAGAGATCCGTGCACCTCTGTGCAGGCATGGATTACGGCAGGGAATACAAATTCTACGTCGACAAGCCCTGCGAAGTCATTAAGGTCAAATAAACAAATGAAAAAACCTGCAAACCTTTCGATCGGCTTGCAGGTTTTTTTGTTCGGTTTTATACTTCGCGGATGAAATACTTGTAGAAATCAACGGCAGGAGCGAGGGTGGCAATATCCACGTTTTCGTCGATACCGTGTACGCTGTCAAGTTGCTGTTTGTCAATTTTGAACGGAACGAAACGCAGACAGTTCTTGCTGACGCGGTTGAAATAACGGCTGTCGGAAGCGGCGTTCATAATATAGGGCACGGGCTTGTAGGCAGGAAAAACGGCTTGCACCGCTTTTTCGACGAAACGGAACGCTTCTCCTCTGAAATCGGTAATATCGGACTCAATGCCGTCGTCGGTAATGACCGTTTCAATGTCGTATTTCTTTGCAAGGGCGGCAATGGCTTCCACGCTTTTCTGTTTGCCCTGATGATGCGAAAAACGCATATTGCCGACCACCCATGCTTCCTGCGGGATCACGTTCGTACCGTCGGAGCCCTTTGCCATGGTGAACGCAAGGGTGGTACGCAAAAGTGCCGCACCGGCAGGAGAGATCATCGGCATGATCTTTTTGAGTGCGGGCTTGAAAGCGTCCACGTTGCTGCAGGCGGTTTTCATAATGCCGCTCATGGTGGGAGCAAAACGGGAAAGCATTTCCCTGACCGTATCGGACATATACACGTCAAAGCAAGCCGCCTTTTCCGCCTCTGCCATAAACTTGCCCAAACGGACGAGGGGTGTGTTTTTACCGGGTGCAGATGCGTGACCGCCGTTTGATTTTGCAATGAATTTAAGATCCAGATAGCCTTTTTCACCCACGCCGATCATGGCAAAGGTGCCGTCCGCACCGCCGATGGGATCATGCAGGATCATGCCGCCCTCATCCAGCACCATGTGGAAATCCATCCCTCTTTTCTGCAATTCGAGGGAAATGGCATCGCCGCCTTCGCCGCCGATCTCCTCGGTGCAGGCAGATACGAAATAAACGTCCCTTCCGGGTGTGAAGCCCTCTGCAATGAGTTCTTCCGCCGCCTGCAACATCATGGCAAGACCGCCTTTCGTGTCAAGCGTGCCTCTGCCCCAGACCTTGCCGTCTGCGATCGCACCCGAAAAAGCAGGATGCGTCCATGCACCGCTTGCTTCCACAACGTCGTGATGATTCATCAGCATCACGGGTTTCAGATTTTCATCCGTACCTTTCCACTTGAGCAGCAAACTGCCGTCTTTTATCTGAATAAATAGTTCATCCATTTTCTGCAATCGGCATACAGACGAACGAAATATGCACAGACGCGGTCCCAAATTCCGGATCCGTCCGCTTTGTCCGTGTCGGTGTCGGCAGTTTGCGTAACGGTGCTGTCAAACACAAAGGTAAACCGTCCGCCGGGGGCACAGTCACCGTTGGTGTAGAACGCCATAGCATCCGCACCCTGCAAGTTATCCGACCACTTGAAATTGAATTGCACGGTATCTCCCGTAAGACCGAGTGCCGCACGGGGGATCTGCAACTGCAGGCAATCGCCCTGTACACTGTAATCAATTTCACAGACCGCTTCGAACGTCAGCCCGTCGCAGGTTTCCAGCGTGGCTTTGCCGTTCTTCGGATTTTCACGGTTGACAACGAACTCAAAGCCTTCCCAATTGGGGGAAATGCCCGTGGTATCGGTATCGATGAGCAGACGCATCCAGTCGGGATCGCTCTCGGGTGTCAGATCGTCGGCAGTGCGGACGTAGAAATATACAAATTCATCGTCGTAAGCCACTTTTGCCTGCACGATGTCGTTGCGGAAGGTATCGTTGGTGTAAAAATAGCCTTTCCAGCCCGTGCTGTCGCGGTCCTTGCCGCCCTCGTAGTGATCGTAGGACGGATATACGCCTTCCCACTGTGCGGCATCCGCGTAAATGTCGATGCTTCGTTCGGCATCCGTGGCTTCGGGTGTATCCGTACCCTTGAAGCGGCGTACGTTTTCAACCAACTGATAGTAGTAATAGTCCTTCAGTTCACCTGCCGACGGCTCAATGTCGCGGCTGTAACGGGGGCTGAACTGATCGGGGAATGCGTTTTCGGTCTCCATCCACTCCTGCCAGCGGCCTGCGATCCATTCGTTGAATCCCGTCACGAAGATCATTTTCGGATCCTGTGCAATGGCGTAATCCCACTGCTGTTGGAAATTCAGACCGTAATAGTGTGCGTTTTCCGTATTTTTATCCACGGTAACGGCCTGACCGCCGTATGTGTATGTATACGAATACTCGCCGTCGGTAAAAGCTCTGCCCTGCACGGTACCCACGGTGCTGTTCATGGCGGCAAGACCGAATTCATTTGCATTCTGGGCCACCGATACGCACATCTGCTCCACCGTGCCGCCGATGCCCGTGCCGAATTTCGTCTGCGGATAATCCGAACACCAACCCCACGTGTCCTTCAGATATGAGGTATCCTCGGCAAAATAGGTCGCCTCGTTGTCGCGGAAGGTGAAATAATTGAAGATCTCACGGTCAAGCTCGTCCTTGAGATCCAATGATTTTACATCCGCCATCACAAGAGGTCTTCCCTCCCACAGGAAGAACAGATCGTCGTATCTGCCCGTGGCATAGAGATTCGTGTAAATATCACGCAACTGGGCACGGCTCTCCTCGCCGTTGCTGAAGGTGAGAATAAAAACGATCTGCGGCACGTCCACACCCTGTTCTTTGGCTTCGCTCCACACGCGGCAAAGGGTTTCATAGCCGTCGGGGAACACCTGCGGCGGATTGGTGGCGTCAAAAAACACCGCGTCTATGTCAGCATCGGCAAGCAGTTCCGCGTGCTTACGCAGAACGTACTCGTCGGTGTTGGTGTAAAAACCGTACAGCGGCTCATCCCAGAAATACGGCCTGCCGTCGATGCTCTGTTCCCATGCGAAGTGCTCCCAATCGTTGACCGCTTCGGGATAGGTGTCCAGAACACTGCCCGTGGTGAGGGGTGTCCAATCGTTCACCCACGGATAATGCCAGATCCAGTAAAACATACCCACGAATTTTTCTTCCCGTTTATCGCCGACCTGCGAATGATCGGACAGCGTTCTGCCTAATGCATCCGTTGCCGCCCACGTGGTCGGTTTCACCGCCGCAAAGGCAGGCACGGCACAACCGCACAGCAGAACGAGACATACAAACAGAGAAATTGCTTTTTTCATATAAACAACTCCTTTATTGCTTTCTATTTTAAATATATCATACCGGAAAAAAGATGTCAACAACCGCAAAAGCCTTCCGTGATTGCCTTGTTTTGATCCGTTTCTTCGCAAAGCATGGTTCCTTTGCAAAAAAACCGCTATTGACATTAATAATTTATTTTTGTATAATAAAACCAAATATCCGAAAGGGTGATTTTTCATGAAGAATATCAAAAAAATGCTCAGCATTCTGATGGCTGTCGTGCTCCTGTTCACCTGTGCATACGGCGTACTGGCTCTCGACGTTGCAACGGATGCTCCCGTTGCAGATGATGCAACCTATAATTACAAACCCGGCGACCTGAACAACGACGGTGTCGTAGCTCCCGACGATGCACGTTCGGCACTGCGTTATGCGGTCAGCCTTGAGAACTGGGACACCATCGAAAAACGTTGCTACAATGCCAAGACCTACAATTTCCGTCTGGCGGCAGATATCAACTACGACGGTTTTGTGTCCGTTTCCGATGCACGTACCATTCTGCGTATTGCGGTCGGTCTTGAAACGGTGGATTATGAAAATCTCAACACCCTGACCACCACACAGCAGATCCTTGAATTCTACAACCGTGCCGTTCATGCCGTCAAAGTCGGCGGTAACGCAGGCTACACCAAGACCGCATGGCAGGCTGTAGACAGCAATCAGAAGATCCTTGACGTCTGCAACGGCAAGTTCTTTGAGCACGTCAACACCTACATCACCTCCGAAGGCGAAGCACAGGGGGTGGCTTACGGCATCGGCACCAAAAATGCCCGTTGTACCTTCCCCGATTTCACACTCAACGACTATTCCAAGGTAAAGAGTGCCGCCTGTATGGTCAATGCAGCAGGCAACTACGTAATGACCATCGTGTTTGAAGATTCCGACACCACAAACCTCAACAACGGTTCGTTCATCTTCAAGGCAACCGATCAGCACATCACGTGGAAAGAAGACGTGGAACCCGTTCTTGCTTCCAGCTCGCACATCACCAACTGGAAAGGTGAAAACGTAACCACAAAGAATTTCACCATCATTGCAGAACTCACTCCCAACGGTAAATTCATCTCCCTGACACATCAGGCTGACGCCGTTCTGTCCGTGGAAGAACTCAAGACCAACCAGATGCTCGTTATCCCCGTGACCTACGACAATGTTTCCGCCGTCGTTCACACCAAGACCGTTTACAACGCATTCAATTATTCTTCCAAGTTCAAGGGCATCAACTACGACAAGCCTGCCGCTTACGGCACGATCAAGGACATCGGTGATTATCTCGGCGGCCTCATCAATGAGATCGCTTACAATGCGAAAGCCGGCTACACCAAGACCATGAGCCAAAGCATTGACACCGACAATACCAACCTCAACTGCACCACCGACCGCAAGATCAAATCCTATCTCACATCCTCCGTCATAACGACCGAAAAGGGCACGCAGGCGGCATGGATGAACTTCCCGCCGTTTGATATGTACAAATACGATTGGGTGGAAACTGCATCCTGCACCGTCAACGAAAACGGCAACTACGTATTCGTGATGGTCTTCCACGACGTTGACACCACTTCCTCTGAAAAATACAACGTTCTGCAGTCCGTGACCGAAGACCTCATTTACTTCGACACCGACATTGCTCCCGTCATCCGTGAGATCGGCTCTCTTGCCTATGACGGCAACGGCACCGTGACCTATCAGGATTTCACCATCACCGCGGAAGTGACACCCGACGGTCAGATCGTTTACATGAAGCAAGCCGCAAAGGTGATCGCATACACTTCCTACATCAAGACCATCCTCGGCACTCACAAAGATCAGAAACTCGCACTCAACGTAGTGAACGAGTACACCAACTTCACGTATTGATCGCTTTTATCAAAAAAAACCGCTTGCCGCAAGGCAGGCGGTTTTTTTGTACAGAGTAAAAGTTTTTACGCAACAAAGGCATCTTTTAACCTTCAAATGTTGCATTTTTGACAAATTCAAAGCAATATGTATCGTATATTTGCCGTTATTTTCTCTTTTGGAATTATATTGTGAAAAACTTATGTCAAACCTGTTAATCTTTTCAAGGAAGTATAAAAAATACTTGCATCATACAAGCAATGATGTTATGATGTTAATGTAACGGATTGTATCCCTGTTGCGTTGCCCTATCAGCAACAATTATTATCGGAGGTGAAGATATGAGAGTAGGTATAACTGAAGATGATGCGAACAGCACCGTCAACTCCCTTGTTAAATGGGCAGAATGGCTTGTGGCCGTTATTGCTGCTCTTCGTAATTTCCTCGAAACTCTCGGTTTGATAAACAATAAAGAACCGGAAAGCGAACCCGCAGTACAATAAGTGTGCATTGTATTTGAATTTTTAATACAAAATATTATGAAAGGACAGGTTTTTAACTATGGATCTCGGAAATCTCGATCTTGGCGGCCTTCTTGGCGGTCTCGGCAGCATCACCGAATCTGATGATATCCCCGGCATCATCAATGAATTTGCAAAGATTCTTGTTCAGCTCATTGAAATCATCAAAAACTTCCTCGGCATGGGCAGTGAAACTACCAACCCCGAAGAAACCACCAATGCTTAATTTGTAAAAAAAGACCGGTGTTATCACCGGTTTTTTTCATTTCATCCAAAGATTATGACAATTTTTTGTTATAATTGTAAAAATTAAGTCCATCGTTCATTTTACTATTGTAATCAGCACGGTTGTATGCTATGATAATGAAGCGGACTTATCCGTTCGTAATAAACATAAGCGAGGTGCAAACGAATATGATTTCCAAGAACGACGATTACGGCTACATCCAGCAGTTCATCGAATTCCTGCAAGAGATCATCGACATGATCGTCAAACTGTTCTCCGGTATGAGCAACAACGCTGATTCCAAAGATGATACCGCCGCAGACAAGACCGAAGGCTGATTTTTCCATTGCATTTTAATCTGTACAGAAAAGCAAAAGACCTCTTTCGAGGTCTTTGTTTTTTTTGGTTCTCAGTTGTTTGCGAAGTCATATAATTTGCTTTCGAGCCTGTCCATGAACCGCTCCCGTGCAAAATGGCGTTCGTAATACGCTCTGCCGTTTGTGCCGTATTGCTGTTTGTCGGTCTCATTTGCAAAAGCGAGAATGACATCTGCCAGTGCCTTTGCATCTTCTGCTTTTGCACACAGACCGCATCCTGCCTTCGCGATCACATCCGCCGTTTCGCCGTCTGCGGCTCCCAGCACGGGTTTTGCCGCCGCCATACAGGACTGCACCTTTCCGGGCAAGGTCAGACTGATAACGGGATCTGCCTTGAGGGTAACGAGCAAGGCATCTGCCTGTTCATAAAAAGCGGGCATTTCTTCCACCGGTCTGCGGCCGTAAAAGGTTACGTTTGTAAGGTTGTGCTTTGCGGCAAAGGCTTTCAAGGTTTCTTCTTCCGAACCGGAACCGACGATGTGAAAACGCACCTTTTCGTCTCGCAGTATTTCCGCCGCTTCGAGTATGGTCTGCACGCTCTGCATTTCTCCGAGATTGCCTGCAAAGAGCAGATCGGTCATGCCGTTGTCGGCTTTTGGCGGCAGGGGTCGGAAAAGTTCCTCCGCATACTGGGGCAGATATTCCGTTTTGTCCGCAGCTATGCCGAACCGTGTCTGCAAATACTCGCAAAACTGACGGCTGGTAACGAAAATATGATCCATGCGTGTGTATATATATTTGGAGATCACGCCGAACACCTTAAAAACGGGATTGTTTCTGCCGATACCGCCTGCCACGAGACTTTCGGGCCACAGGTCAAGGCAATACATCACAACAGGTGTACGGTGTTTTTTCTTATACGTGAGTGCAGGCAGTGCCATCATAACGGGACTCAACTGATTGACGAGCACCACGTCAAAATCTTCACCGTTTCCCGCGGTGATTTTTTTTGCTCTCCTGCAAGCGGAAACGGGGAATGAGAAATAGTTGAGCATACGGAACACAATGCCCGTTTTCCGCGGAATGATCGGACAGCGTTGCACGTCGACACCGTTCACGTTTTCGCGTGCTCTTTGGTGATTCTCATACCCCTTGTAAATCTCACCTTCGGGGTAATTGGGCTCACCCGTCAGCACGCTGACACTGTGACCGCGACGCACGAGATCTTCGCAGAGATCCGCAATGCGGAACGGTTCGGGTGCATAATGCTGACACACAACAAGGATATTCAGTTTATCCGTTTTTTTTTCCTGTTTTGCGGTTCCCGTACCGCCCTCCACAACGCCGTCGGCTTTCAATACGGATCTGACCGTGCCGAGAATACAGCGTACGTCAAATGCGAATGCGGAAAAACCGCCTTTTTTCAGTTCCTTTACATAGTCACCGTCGAGTTTTGCCTTAACGGGAATTTCGAGTTCGTCACGACCGTTGATCTGTGCCCAACCGGTCAAACCGGGGCGGACGTCGTTGGCACCGTATTTATCGCGTTCTTCCACGAGGTCGTCCTGGTTCCACAGGGCGGGACGCGGCCCTACGATGCTCATTCTTCCCGTAAAAATATCCCACAACTGCGGCAGTTCATCCAGACTGCTTTTACGAAGGAATTTACCCACACGGGTAATATACTGTTCGGGATCGGCAAGCAGATGGGTGGGTACGTCGTGAGGCGTGCTCATTTTCATGGTGCGGAATTTGTGAACCTGAAAAAAAGTCTTATTGATGCCCACACGCTTTTGTGTAAAGAGGGGTTTGCCGGGATCGTCAACAGCGATCGCGGCGGAAATGAGGGCAAACGGCAATGCACAGGCAATCAGAGCCGCACCGCTGATGCAGACGTCCATGGCACGTTTGAAAAACTTTTCGTACATTGCGTTCCCTCCTTTTTAAGAAAAAATGTCAATTACAGATATTATATATCAGATTCGCACCGATTGCAAGATGTGCCGTCGGATTTTGCCGAAGTTTCAGATTTCTTTATTATTTGTACTGATAGCAACGAACGTAGTCTACCGTCATTTTGGCAGGCAGGTGCTCACTTTCAAACACGTCCTCGTTCACGCCGACGGAAATAATGAGATACAGCGGCACTTCGCATACACCGCCGAAGGACGTTCTTGCCGTTTCAATGCCGTTGACGTAGAAAATATATTCTTCACTGTTCCATTCCACGCCGTAGGTGTTGAACTTGTTGTAGGGATCGTCCGCATAGAACCAGCCCTGGATCTCCTGCTTGTGGGCTTCTTCATAGCCGTCCACGTGTACTGTGTGGTACACGCTGTTCAGAAAATCACCCTCAAAAGCGGTCTTGGTCTCAAAGACGTCGATCTCCGCACCCGTCACACCGCCGTCGGTATCATCGTCCCACATACCGTCCGTCAGCAACCAGAAGGCGGGATTGAGTCCCTTGCCCTTGGGCAGAATGCAACGCATCTCAAAATAACCGTAGAGTTGTTCATAGCCTTCGTATTCTGCGGCATAATGCTTGTTGGGATTGGTCTCCATGCCGTAGGAATAGTATGCTTCACCCCCGGGGCCGTCCTTGTATTCAATGTTGATCTCCAGACAGCCGTCCTCGGAAAAGGTGACCTGATCGCGGTTCCAGTAAGCAACATCACGCAGTTGCGTATCGTCTGCACCGTACACGTAGTGTCCCTGCCAACGCGCGGTGTCAAATCCGTTGTCAAATTCATCCTCCCACACCAGTTCAAAGCGGCTCATATCGATCTCATCACCGTAGGGAGTGACGGGCGTATCGTTCACAAACGCACCGAACAACTGTACAAGCACCGTAAGCAATGCCGTCACGGCGGCAAAATCAGCTTTGAACACACTTTTGAAGATCTTTTTGAACACCGTGGGAATGCCCGACAGTGCACCGAGTTGTCTTTTGGTAAACAACGAATTCATAAAAACACTCCTTTTTTGTGACACAGAATAATTATATCTTACTTTCTCCTTTGTTGCAAGAAAAAAATCACACACTGACCTGCATTTTCCAGGCATCCCCTTTGACTTTTCTTCCCGTTCGGGAAATATAATGGTGGTGTAAAATATTATATTATCACTTTCAAAAGGAGAAAATATCATGTCAACCGAACTGAGAAAAAAAGCCCTGACTCTTGTACAGAACAGCGTACAGATCAGCCACCGCGTGTGCCTTGTAAACAATATTGCCGTGCCCATTTACGAAAGAAACCTGCTGTTGCGGCAACTGCTGAACGGTGAAGACTACCTGCTCGTTCCGTTGTCACTGTATTTCAGAGACGTTTTCTGGCGTGAACTCAAGGTCGAATCCGTCCTGCAGTGCAAGGCAAAAGGTGTGGACAACCGTCAGTGTCAAAGGGATTTTTCCGCTTATGTCAAAGCATGGAGAGAGTCGAACACCGTCGTCATAGAGGACAAGAACGGTATCCCCGTGCGTTTTTCGATTGCAGACATCATTGAACATGAGCACAAAAAGTATTATTTTCTGTATGAATACGAAAAAAAGGAATCGGACTGCGGCTATGCGGTTTTTGAAGCCGATACTGAAAACACGGAAACCGCATTTTACATCGTTGAGGATGAAACGCTGTTGGACATCCTGTTTGCCGCATTTGACGAACGAAGCCGATACCGTACACTTTTTTCTGCCTGACTTCATTCTTGCTTTTCGCGTGTGCAAATGTTACAATGATTGCATGAAAATGCAAAGGAGTGTGTGCCGTGCCTGCCGACCTTCATAAACTCAATACCGAACAGCGAAACGAGCGTTCCGTGCACATTGACACCATGACCACCCTGCAAATGGCAGAACTTATCAATGCCGAGGATCATCTTTGTGCACGGGCGGTGCAAGCCGTACTTCCCGAGATCGCACGCAGTATTGATCTTATTTTCGAAAAAATGCGTGACGGCGGAAGGCTCTTTTATTGCGGAGCCGGTACGTCAGGCCGTCTGGGTGCGTTGGATGCGGCGGAATGTCCGCCCACCTACGGCGTTGACTACGATACCGTGATCGGTCTGATCGCAGGCGGTGAAACCGCCTTTTTCCGTGCCGTGGAGGGTGCCGAGGACGACCGTGAACAGGGAAAAGCAGATTTACAGGCACACGGTTTTTCCGATCGGGACGTACTGGTCGGCATTGCCGCAAGCGGTCGCACACCCTATGTGATCGGTGCTATGGACTATGCAAAAGAATGCGGTGCGGCGGTCATTGCACTGGTCTGCTGTCAAAACAGTGAAATGCAGAAACACGCGGACATCACCGTAGCCCCCATTGCGGGAGCAGAGGTCATCACGGGCTCCACACGCATGAAAAGCGGCACCTGTCAGAAAATGGTGCTGAATATGATCTCCACCGCCGTGATGGTAAAACTCGGCAAGGTCTACTCCAACCTGATGGTGGACGTAAAGGCGAGCAATGAAAAACTGTTGCAAAGAGCGATCCGTATCGTGTGTACCGCCACGGGTGTTGACCCGAAAACGGCAGAGACAACACTCAAATCCTGTGATTACCACTGCAAGACGGCGATCGTCATGCTTTTGTTGGACACGGATGCACCCACGGCACAAAAACTGTTACACAAAGCAAACGGACACATAGCCTCTGTGATCGGTGAATGCGAGGGAGGAAGAAGCTGATGTATTATTGCGGATGGGACGGCGGCGGCAGTAAGACCGCCGTGTGTATCACGGATGCAAACGGAAATATCCTCGCACAACGCTCCTTCGGTGCGATCAATCCGAACGGAACCACACAGGAGACCGTCATGCAGACCGTTTTCGACTGTGTGGCGTTCATGCGTGCACAGTCCGAAGGCTTACAAGGGTGTAAAGGACTTGTCATCGGCATGGCAGGCATCAGCAATCCTTCGTCGGCGCACGTTATAAAAAATACCCTGCAAAAAGCGGGGTATACGGGCAATCTGCACCTGACGGGTGACACGGAAATTGCTCTTGCAGGAGCCGTGCAGGGTGCAGGTGCAGTGCTGATCGCAGGAACGGGCTCGGTTTGTTTCGGACGTGATGCACGGGGAAACAAGTACCGTTGCGGCGGTTGGGGGCATATCCTTGACGACAGAGGCGGCGGTTACGCCATCGGTAAAGAAATTCTCATTGCCGTGATGAAAGCAACGGACGGTCGGGCTTGCGAAACGGCACTGACCGAGGCGGTGTTCAGACATCTGCACGTCACGGATCTGCAAGGTATGATCGCATGGCTGTATGCACCCGAAACCGACAAAAAGAAGGTTGCCGCACTCGCTCCCCTGTTATTGCCCGCACTCGCACAAGAGGATGCCGCCGCAATGCAAATTGCACGGCAAGCGGCACAGGATCTGGCGGAACTTGCGATCTCCCTTTGGAAAAAAACAGGATTGCAAAAGGGTGAACTCGCCCTTACGGGCAGTATTTTCACGCATTTCGACTGTATCCGCGAACAGACCGTAAATATTCTCACGGATGCCTTACCGTCCATGTGCATTGTACAGCCGCTTCACACGCCTGCATACGGTGCGGCAAAAACGGCAAAACTGCTGTTTGAATAAAAATATATTTTTTATCAAACTTCCGCATAATTTATTAACAAAATCCAACGATGGATTTATAATGAATTCAAATTCAGTGAAAACAAATTCATTAAAAGGAGAATAATTAAAATCCCCTCTGCACGCTGCCTGCACGTTTGTGCAAGCGGGATGCAAAGGGGATTTCAATTTGCCGTTTATTCTTCGTCCAAAGCCCAGACGGTTGATTTTTGTGCATTCTCCGCACGTTTGAGTCTGAGTTTGAGGCGTTCGAGTTCGCGGTTGGCCTTGTCGCGTTCGGTTTTGGCTTTAGCGGAATCCTCAAGATACGAACGCACCTCACTACGCAGTTTTTCTTCGGATTCCGTTGCCTGCTTTGCCGTCTGTGCATAATCGAGTGCCGCCAGCACCACCGCCTGCGTATAGGTGCAGGACGAGTTTTCTTTTAAGATGCGGCTGACCTTTTTGTCGAGATCTGCGGCAAGTGCTTTGGCCTGCTCGGCGTTGTCACCCGTCACAAGGGTGTACTTCTGACCGCCGACGGTGATACGTAAGGTGTTTTTTTCAGCCAATGAAAAACAACTCCCGATTTATGATTTTTTTCTGTGCTCCAGTTTCATACGCATTTCCTTGGAAAGCACGCGTTTACGCAAACGCAGGGATACGGGCGTGACTTCGAGCAGTTCATCGTCACCGATGAATTCCATGCACTGTTCCAGACTCAGATTTGAGGGCGGAACCAGACGCAGTGCTTCATCCGAACCCGATGCACGGGTGTTGGTCATCTGCTTTTTCTTGCAGACGTTGCACACAAGGTCTTCATTCTTGGCACATTCGCCGACGATCATGCCTTCATACACTTCCACACCGGGACCGATGAAAAGTCTGCCGCGTTCCTGTGTGTTCCACAGACCGTAGGCGGTGCTTTCGCCTGTTTCATGTGATACGATGGAACCGCGTTCACGCATCTGAATGTCGCCTTTATAGGGTTCATAGCCTGCAAAGAGGTTATTCATGATACCGTAGCCGTTGGTATCGGTCAAAAATTCCGAACGGTAACCGATCAGCCCTCTTGCGGGGATCTTGAATTCAAGGTGTGTGGTACCGCCGTCACGTGTGCCCATATTTTCAAGTTCACCCTTACGTGAACCGAGTTTTTCCATAACGGGGCCGACGTAATCCTGCGGCACTTCGACGATGAGCAGTTCCATGGGTTCGTGCAGAACACCGTCGATCTCCTTGAAAATTACTTTCGGGCGGGAAACCTGGAATTCGTATCCCTGTCTTCTCATGGTTTCAATGAGGATGGACAGGTGCAGTTCACCGCGTCCGGACACTTTGAAAGCATCGGTGGTTTCGGTTTCTTCCACACGCATACTGACGTTGGTTTCGACTTCTTTGAACAGTCTTGCACGGATGTTGCGGGAAGTGACGAACTTGCCCTCGCGGCCTGCAAAGGGACTGTCGTTGACGATGAAATTCATGGAGATGGTCGGCTCGTCGATCTTGACGAAGGGAAGCGGATCAATGCAATCGGGTGCACAAAGGGTTTCACCGATGTTCAGCCCTTCAATACCCGAAACGGAAACGATGTCACCGGCAAAGGCTTCTTCGACTTCCACACGTTTGAGACCGTCAAAGGCGTACAGACGGGACACTTTTACGTTGCTCGTCGTACCGTCGGTGTGGCACAAAACGGCGTTCTGACCGTATTTGATGTGTCCTCTTTCCACTCTGCCGACACCGATCCTGCCCACGTAATCGTCGTAGTCCAGTGAGGAGAACAACAACTGCAAGGGGCCTTCGGGATCACCCTGCGGTGCGGGAATGTTGTCAATAATAGCCTGAAACAGCGGACGCATATCGCCTTCACGTACGTCGGGAGTCAGAGATGCGTAACCGTCTCTGCCCGAAGCGTAAATGACGGGAAATTCGATCTGATCGTCGTCCGCACCCAACTCAATGAAAAGGTCAAGCACTTCGTCAATGACTTCTTCCGGTCTTGCACCCGGACGGTCGATCTTGTTGATGACGACAAGCGGTTTTTTACGCAGTGCCAGAGCCTTGCTGAGCACGAAACGCGTCTGCGGCATACAGCCTTCAAACGCATCCACCAACAGCAAAACGCCGTCCACCATCATCATGATGCGTTCCACTTCGCCGCCGAAATCGGCATGGCCGGGGGTGTCAACGATATTGATCTTGACGTCTTCGAAAATGACGGAGGTGTTTTTGGACAGAATGGTAATGCCTCTTTCGCGTTCAAGGTCATTGGAGTCCATCACGCGGTCCGCCACCTGTTCGTTGGAACGGAAAATACCCGATTGTTGCAACAGTTTATCCACCAGCGTGGTCTTACCGTGGTCAACGTGGGCAATGATCGCAATATTTCTGCGTTCTTGAATGGGATTCACATTTTCACCTTCAAATAATTATTATTTTTCACAGCATTTTATATTAACACCAAACGGCACAAAAAGCAAGCATATACGACATATTTTTCATAAATCAATATTTGATCCGGACGTAATAAAACACCATCGGCAAAATGTCAACAGCATATTGAATCAAGAAAACGGCTTCACCGTATCGCGGAGAAGCCGTTTGCTTATTCAATTCAATCCAATCCGACGGCTTTCCGCAGGATCACACGCGCATCGGCAGGTGCGATCTCACCGTCATTGCCGGCACAATCGGCGGCAAGGATCCGGGCAGAAGTCAGTTCTTCAAGACCGACCGCCGCACGCAGGGCAATTCTTGCATCCGAAACAGCCAACTTACCGTCACAATCGGCGTCACCGTACACGGAAACGGTAAACAACTGACCGTTTTCCGTGATCTGTACACTTGCTCCCGTAGGAAGATACTCATTATCTGCAAGCGTATCGCCGTTGGCACGCAGAACGGTACAATTGCTCTTGTTTTCAATTGCATTTTTGAACTGTTCCACGGTCATATCCGCGTTATAAACAAGGATCGTACCCTTGTCGATATCCACTTTCATCGTGTCCTGCGTGAGAGGAACAACGACGATGGGCATGACCTTTTCGTTGTAATACAGCGGACAGTTTTTGCAACTCATGGCACGAATACCCGTTTCATACGCTGTGGGGGCTTTGACGATGATCCACTCGTTATCAACGTGGCCCGTTGCAACCGCGTCGGGATCGGGACGCGTCTGCTTTTCACCGCAACGGCGGCAGGTCGCGGACATAGTACCGCTGACCACACAGGAAGCGTTGTTATCGGATTTGAATTCGCCGTATGCGTGCATGAGGATCATGCCGTCCGTTTCACCGCAGACGGTGCAGTAACGGATCTCCAGACATCCTCTCGTTTCATCCCATTTACAGGTGCCGAGTTTGCCCGTATCGGTCGGCTCGCTTGCATCGCCGCAACGCGAACACACAAGGCTTGTCCACACATTATTCTGACAGTCGCCGCTGACTTCGGTCACTTTGTAATCGTGTCCGAGTGCGGAACCGGCATCGGGTAAAGTATCGGTCTCATCGCAGAAATCGCACTTGGCGGTTTTCGTGCCGTCCGTCAGACAACCTGCATCACCGTTGGAAACGTAGTTTGTAAAGACGTGATCCGTCATGGAGCCGACGTCCGCCACGGTCTTTTTCTCGAAACAGACGGGACAGGTGGCGGTTTTCGTGCCGTCCTCATAGCAGGTGGCATCGTTGTTGGAAACGTACGTTGAGAAATCGTGTGCCGTTTCGGGCAGGCTCTTGGTCATGGCGGCACTGCAATCGGCATACGTACAGGTCATGACACCCGTTCCGACACTGTTGCAGTACATATAGGTTTCGGTCTGGGTGTAAGCATGATCGTTGGAAATATAAACGCTGGAAAGGGCTACGTCCTCATTGGCAAAATAGGAAAGAACGCCGCTTTCTTCTGCAATGCGGACAGGTTCCTTGCCGGATTTGATAAGGCAATGACCTTCCACGCTGATGCGTGCATCGGAATCGGCAGGTGCACTCAAAAGAACCGCCTTGACGCCCTCAGAACTGTCCGCACGCAGTTCGGTACCGATGAGATACATATCGCTCTGTGCAAACACGGCTTCTTCCTGGGCACTTGCGGTGACTTTGCAGTTTCGCAGTTGCAGACCGCCTTTCCCCACGGAAACGGCTCTGCCGACACAACCCGTCACGGACAGCGTACTGCTGTCGGCAATGATCTGCTTTGCATACAGACCGTTGCCGCCGTTTGCGGTAAGCGTACAACGCTCAAACAGCAGGTTGCTGTCGCCTGCATCAAATACGTAACCTGCAACGCCGTTTGCCTGCAAAAGGCTGTCGTATGCCTCAAAAGCAGTATCGCTCAGACAGAACAGGGCGGTTGCATCCGAATTGCGGATATCCGCACCCAGCAGATACACCTTGCCCGAGGAGATATTGAACGACTCACTGCGGTGGGTGGCCTGCATATCGCCGCTCAAAATCAGATCGCTTGCATACGCACCGACGGGGCCGGCAATATCCAGCATACCGGATTTCTGAATAAAAACGGAAGAAAGCAGATCCATGGAATTGCCCTGTGAGGGAATGACGGACAGCGTTCCGCTGCCTGCATCCAGACGCACGTAAGCATTGCTGAGTTTCACGGTGCCGCGTACGGAAGAAGCCGCACCGTTGAGCACGATATCCAGTGCACCCGAAACTTCCATACCCGTCAGACTTGCTCCGTTGAGTGTGAGCGAGTACCGTCCGTTTTCGCTGTTTCTGCGAAGCATCCATTTATAGGATGCCGCCGTGCCGCCTTCGTTGTAAACAACGTTCTGTCCCGAAGCGGTCATCTCCGTCACAAGATCGACGGGAGAACCGTTGAGTTTGAGCATACAGAACGTATCGTTCGTATATTTCTGTGCACCGTCTGCAAAGGTGATGACCTTGCCGTTGACTTCTGCCGACGGATCGTTATAGGTCTTGCCGAACAGCATGACGGATTTGTTGCTGCGAAGAGCCAGTTCGCCGCCCATGGCGGTCATGGTAACGTGGCTTGTGTCGGAAGTGCCGACGGTGACCTGTTCACCTGCATACACACCGGATTTTCCGCCCACGGCCGTGATATTACCGCCCTCAAACACGGCACCGCCGCCGTTGCAGAAAACACCGAACGTATTGCCGTCGGCATACACCGTACCGCCCTCAAAACGCGGGGTTTTGCCGTGTGCACTGATTCCGTAGGCTCCGCCCTGTGCAGTGAGCATACCGCCGCCCACGGTGAAATCGGAATTATAGATATAAACGCCTTGTGTTTTGCTTGCGGTCGCCTTGACGGCACCGCCTTCAAGAGAAACGTTCGTGTATTGCAGATACAATCCTGCGTTGGAGCCGTCAACGTTCAGATAACCGCCGTGTATAACGAAGGCTGCGGTCTGACCGTTGCTTGCTGAATCCGAAAGACCGTTGACATTCAGCCCGTTGAAACCGCTTGCGTTGAGTTGACCGCCCGTCATGGCAAAATCGCATTTATCCAGTTGCAGACCGTTGGTGTAAGCGGTATCTCCGCTCCCCGTAACGGTTGCGTTGATCTCACCGCCAGACATCTCAAAACTGCCGTTGTTGCACAGATACGCACCGCCTTTGGTACCCGAAAATACGGCGGAACCGTCACTGATACACAGGGAAGCCTGTCCTTTATTGGGATTTGCGGTTCCCTCTTTGATCTCGGCAGGATTCGGGCCCGTATATAAACCGTAGGCATTACCCGTTGCATTCAATCGGCCGCCCGAAACGGTGATCGATGCCTTGAGTGCCGTTACGGCATAATGGCCGCTTACATTGACTTCGCCGCCTGCAATGACCGCATAGCAGTCTTTAAGGCTGATGCCTGCCGCAGCTTCGACAGTGGATGCGTCAGGGGCTGCGGTATCGGCTACGGCGTTGAGCGTACCGCCGTTGACGTAAAGACCGCCCGTTGTGAGCACACCGTTGAGCGTGCCCGTTGTATTTACCGTACCGCCGTTGACGGTCAGCGAACCGTTTTTGGTATAAATTCCGTATTTACTTGCAGAAATGGACAGATTGGTACCGTTGATCTGCAAATGACCGTTGTTTGCGATCAGACCGTTGACGCCCACCAGGGTCAGATTGCCCGTGCCGTTGATGCGAAGCGTTCCGTTTTCCACACCGACGGCATAATTGAGCGTATCTTTGCCGACGGTAACGTTTGCACCTGCGGGAATGTTCAAACACAGATCGCCGTAGGAAGTGATCTTTTCAAATCTGCCTTCGGTCAGAGTAAGGGTGTAGATCGAATCGCGGCGGTTGAAAACCATTTCCCAGCCCTTTCCTGAGGCATACCCCTGCGACATATCGATCTTTGCACCGTTGATGCCGACGGTCGGCTCCGTTGCGGCGGATGCAGACAGCATCGGCACGCATAAAAGCACCATGACGGCACACAGCAGACTGATGAAAAATCTTTTCATTTGACTTCCTCCTAAAACGGTTATATATAAAAACTGTTATTTTAATCTCATAGCACGAAGGGCGTTGACGATTGCAATGACACACACGCCCACATCCGCAAAAATACCGATTCCCATGCCGGCAATGCCGAATGCGGATAAAATGAGCACCGCAAACTTGACACCCAATGCAAATACGATGTTCTGTTTGACGATACGTGTGGTTTTTGCGGAAACCGCAACGGCATCGGCAAGGCTTTGCATACGGTCGTTCATCAGCACCGCATCCGCCGCTTCCACAGCCGCATCCGAACCGAACGCACCCATGGCAAAACCGACGTCCGCCGCCGCCAAAACGGGTGCATCGTTGATACCGTCGCCCACGAACGCGAGCAGACTGCCGTCGGTCACCGAATTGCGGATCTTTTGTGCCGTTTCCACCTTATCCTGCGGCAGAAGCTGTGCGTACACTTCATCGATACCGAGTTCTTCCGCAATACGCAACGCCGTTTCCTCGCGGTCACCCGTGAGCATACAGATGCGTCTGACACCCGATTTTCTCAATCGGGCAAGGGCTTGCTTTGCATCCGCTTTCACGCAGTCACAAAGGGTGATGCAACCTGCATATTCTCCGTTTACGGCAACGAAAACGGCCGTTTCGGTCGGGATGTTTTCGCTTACGGCAACGCCGTTTTCTGCGAGCAATGCCGCCGAGCCGACAAGAATCTTTTTGCCGTCCACCGTGGCAGACACACCGAAGCCCGCTTTTTCGTGTACGTTTTCACACGCACCGACTTCTCTTTGCACCGCACACACCGCCTTTGCAAGCGGATGCGAGGAGATCTGTTCACAGGAAGCGGCAAAATACAGCACGTCCTGCTGCGAAAATCCACCTGCACACAGCACCTGTGAAACGGTGAAATTGCCTTGGGTGAGCGTACCCGTTTTGTCAAAAACGAACGTTTTGCATTTTGCAATGTTTTCAAGATGTTCGGAACCTTTTATAAGGATCCCTTTTGCACTTGCACCGCCGATACCGCCGAAAAAGGACAGCGGAACGGAAATGACCAGTGCACAGGGACAGGAAATAACGAGAAAGATCATGGCACGGTAGATCCAATCGGACCACACGCTCCAATCGCTTGCCTGCCCCGTCAGAACGGGCGGCAAGACAGCAAGAAGCAGTGCCGAAATGACTACGCAGGGCGTATAATATTTTGCAAATCGGGTGATGAATTTTTCACTTTTTGCCTTGTGGATGCCTGCGTTCTCCACAAGTTCGAGAATTCTTGCCACGGTGGATTCTTCGTAGGCTTTCGTAACTTCCAGAAGAAGCACGCCGTTGGTGTTGATACAGCCGCTGACGACCGCATCCCCTACGCCGACTTCACGCGGCAGGCTCTCCCCCGTCAGTGCGGCGGTATCCAAAGCGGCACTGCCTTCAAGCACGGTGCCGTCCAGCGGCACACGCTCGCCGGGAAGTACCTGAATGTGCATTCCGACCGTCACTTCTTCGGGATCGACTTCATTTATATTGCCGTCGCAGACCGTTCTTGCACGGTCGGGACGGATATCCATCAGATCCGCAATGGCACGGCGGCTTTTGCCGACCGCCATACTTTCAAAAAGTTCGCCGATCTGAAAGAAGATCATAACGAAAGATGCTTCGGGGTATTCTCCCACCGCAAAGGCTCCGACGGTTGCAAGTGCCATGAGGAATTTCTCATCAAACACCTGTCCGCGTGCAATGTTGCCTGCCGCCTCTGCCAACACGGGAAAACCGCTGACGAGATACGGCACGCAGAACAGCAGAATTTCTGCCCACTGCGGCATATTTATAAAATGCGAAACCGTTGCACTGACCGCCAGCAACACCACGCCGAGTGCAATACGCAAAGCACTTTTCTTTTGTTTTTTCGTCATATTCACAAGATCACTTCGCAATGTTTATCCACTTTGCGGACGGCTTTTGCAACGTCCTGCATGATCGAATCAAAGCGACTGTCATCGGCTTCAATGACCATTTTCTGTGCCATAAAGGAAATGGAAATATAACTGACACCGTCAATTTTACGGATGGCTTCTTCCATTTTTGCCGCACAGTTGGCACAGTCAAGATCCTGCATCTTAAAATTTTTACGCATCGTTTTCTCCTCTTTTCTCATTGATATGGGCAAGTCCCATGCAAACGATCTGACGCACATGGTCGTCAGCAAGTGCATAATATACCGTTTTTCCTTCACGGCGTGAACGCACGAGATCGGCTTGCCGAAGCACACGCAGTTGGTGCGAAACGGCACTCAATTCCATGCCGAGCAGTTCCGCAAGGGCACATACGCACAGTTCCGTATCAAGCAGGAACGCGAGAATCCGCATCCGCGTACCGTCTCCGATCACCTTGAAAAAGGCGGTCAGACGGTCAAGCGTCTGTGCATCGGGTGCATTGCTTTGTCCTTGTTTTACGGCATTTGCATGATGTTCGGCATGGGCATCCCGACAGTTCAGGGGCATGACGATGCCTCCTTTCACTTGAATACTCATTCAAGTGTATTATATGCACCGATCCTCCTTTTGTCAATAGAAAAGAGAAAAAGCAAGTGAAAAAAGAGAATATTTTTCAAAAAGGATTATAGCAGAATACGCTTGTAATCTTCCTTAAATCTTTCGGTGTTCACACCTGCCAAATTATGGGCGTCGGTGCCCATGGTGAACACGGAGCCGACTTCCTTGCCGAGGTGGTAAAGACGTCTGCCGAATACGGGATCCCCGATCACCACTTTGGGAGAAAGTTCCCACGCAACGTCAAACTGCTTTGCAAGCGTCAGAATGTCACCGAGTTCGTTGTCCGTCCATGCAGCGGTCAGCGGATGGTCGTCATTGCGGATGCTGTCATCACGGATATAGGAGTCCACGAAAGGATGTGCAATGCAATCGCACTTTCCCGAACGGATGAGATTCTGCATGGTTTTTTTGTTGTGTTCTTTATATCCCTGTACCGTGCGTTTTTCGGGCTGTCCCCACGAATAGACGTGATAGTGGTTGCAGGCGTAGAGATTGAACTCGGTGGCAAGATCGGCATACTGTAAAGTAAATTTGTCGGTATCAAAAGCGGACAGTTCCGCACCGACGTATACCTTGATGTCCGCCTTGAGAGAATCACGCAGGGGCTGATAGGTATGCAGGATCTTCCGTACGAGAGCGATATCGCGTTCCTGCACGTGGTCGGTGAAAGCGATCCGTCTGAGACCGTTTTGCACTGCCGCGGCAAGCATATCCTCAAACACGGCTTCGGGTCTTGCACAACCCGAAAACAGTGTCGTGTGAATATGCAGATTTTCCTGTAAAAGTTCATCTATATCGTAGATTGCTTCATGAATCAGCATTTTTCTCTCCCCTTTCACGGCATACATAATAATATTATCATATATTACATTATAAAGCAAGTTTTTTGAAAATAAAAATATAACAAAACATTGTCGGTTTGCGTTGCCTTTTTGTTTGACTTTTTTTCTGTTTTCATATACACTGAATGTGTACATTCACTTTTCTGTTTCGGAGGTTTTTATATGCGTTCTGCGGGTAAAAAGAAACGTTCGCTTTCAAAAGGTAAAATTGTCGTTTTGTGCGTATTCTGCGTGCTTATTCTTGCTGTTGTGCTTGTGATGAACGATTGCATCCCGCCTTATACGAGCATTGCAAAAGGGTTCGTGGAGATCGGTATTGATTACATATCCCTTGACCGTGCGGACGAAAAACAGCATAAAGCCGACGTACAGGCGGCTCTCGAAAACGCAACACACAGCGTTTCTCACCCCTTCGTGCTTGCCACGCAGGATGAGTTCGATGCAGTGAAAGCAAGTGTGGAAGCGGGCGAAAAGGGCAACAAAAAGGTGAACACCTATTATGAATACGCAAAATGCTACGCCGATCTGCTGTTTGGGGACGATCCTGCCTGCAAACCCCTTACCTACGAATTAGACGAGGAAGATGCCATTCTTGAGATCTCCCGCGAAACGCTTGAACGTGTCATTACGCTCGGCCTTGTGTGGAAAGTGACGGGAGAAGAAAAATACGCCGTGCGTGCATGGGAAGAACTCGAAAACGTGTGCAATTTTGCCGATTGGTGTCCGAGCCATTTTCTGGACGTTGCGGAAATGAGCCTTGCCGTGGCGGTGGGCTACGATTGGTTTTACGATTGGCTGGACGAAACGCAGAAGCAAACGCTTACGACGGCATTCATCGAAAAAGGCATGACCCCTGCGAGCAGTAAAAACTACCTTAAAAACTGGTGGACGTGGAGCAAGACCAACTGGAATTCGGTCTGCTACGGCGGTATCGGCATTGCGTGCATGGTCTTTTACGATGCCTGCGAGGGGCAGGCGGTCAGCCATCTGACGAACGCTTACAACAACATGCCCATCAATTTCTGCAATTTCACACCCGACGGAGCCTACGCAGAGGGTCCGGGTTACTGGGAATACGGCACGAGTTATCTGACCTATTTTCTGAAAACTTCCGATCAGTTCCTCGGCACCACGTTCGGTCTGTCGGACTATGCGGGCATTCAGGAAGTGGGTGCCTTCCCCGTTTACGTATCCTCCCCTACGGGCGTATTCAATTACGGCGACAACAAAAACAACGCCCTGTACAGCCCCGTACTGTATTACTACGCAAGTAATTTCGGAAATCCGCTGACGGGACAGTATCAGAACGCTTTTGCAGACGTGCTTGCGGAAAAAATAAGTACCTTTTCGGTGCAAACGGACGATATGAGGGGGCTTCTGCATTCCATGCGTGAGCCTGCACGCGAAGCCGCCCTGTGTGCTCTGTGGTATTTTGATATTGCCGAAGAAACCGATTTTTCGGCACTTCCCAAGAGTGTGCATCTTGAATCCGCGGCAGGCGAAGAACTGTTCATTATGCGAAGTTCCTACACGGACGAAAATGCGACCTACGCCGCCGTAAAAGGCGGATACAACTACACCAACCACGGCGACCTTGACATCGGCACTTTCGTGTTCGATGCACTGGGTGTACGTTGGGCGGAAGAAAACGGCCCGGGCCGTTACGATGCCCCCGGTTACTTCGTACCCACCTACGGCGGCGGCCGCTGGAAAGTGTATGAAAAACGTGCCGAAGGGCAGAATACCCTCGTCATCAACCCCAAAGAGGGTGAAGACCAGTTTGCCTTTGCACGCGGAAACATCATTGAAACAAGCGTAACGCTTGCAGGTGATCCGGGGACGACCACCAAAGAGGGCGGCGAAGCGGTCATTGACATGACGAGTGCCTACCTTGAAAGCGGCGTTGAGAGCGTGATGCGTACGTTCAGCCTGCATGACGATTACAGCGTTCTGACCGTCAAAGACGAAGTCGTATGCAAGGACGAAAGTGAGATCTACTGGTTCATGCACACCAAAGCGGATATTGAAATTTCCGCAGACGGCAAGACCGCAACCCTCACCCGTGACGGAAAACAGTGCGTTGCACGCTGTCTGCAGGACGGAACATTCAGCGTGATGCAGGCACAAAGCCTTGTGTACCCCGATTACGAATACAACAAAGAGTTTGACGTACAGAAACTCACCGTAACGCTCAAAGACGTAAAAACGGCAGTAATCGAAGTGGAATTGACTCCGCTTTATTAAATAAAATATGAGAGAGAGAGACCAAGTATGAAAACCAAAGTAAACCTTTTCAACAAACCGTTTTGCATTGCCGTTCTTGCCGTATCATTCGTGTACGGGCTTGCACTCCCCTTTTTCTGGGGCAACGATCCCACGAGTGAACTCGGCACGCTGTCGCTTCTGTGTGAAGACCGCAAGATCTGGTTCTGGGCATGGGGACTTCTGATCGCAGGCGGTATCACCCTGAACGTACAGTATATGTACAGAAAATTCACTTACAAAAGCAAGATTTTAGATGCATTCTGCATTCTGAGCATCATCGGCGTTTGCTGTGTTGCCCTCACCCTCGGTCACAGCATAGAAGACTGGAACCCCAAACGCATCCTGCACTGGGTGGCAACGGGTGTTTTCATCGTCTGTCTGCTGGCAACCGTATTTCTGTTTTTCGTTTTCAATATCAAAAAACACAAGCACTTCCCTCACCTTACGGTCTGTACCCTGCTCATTTTTGCAACGTTCGGGGTCCTCTTTGCCGCCATGGGCAAAAGTGCGATCATGGAAATGGTACCCATTGCCATGTTGCAGGTGATGCTGTTCGTTGTCAACTTCACTCCGCTTGTAAAAGCGGCTGAACTGAAGTAAAAATACCCTTTCTACGATCTGCAAACGCTGAACGAGCCGTTCCGACCGTCGGAGCAACCGTTCGGCGTTTTTTTTTGTAAATTCCGCAAACAGCAAGATAACAGATTCCGTTTTCCGCATTCAAAAAGACCTGCATCTTTCATCCGCACGGGCGGTTGATGCAGGTCTTTTTTGGATATTCATTTATTCTCCGCAAAGACGTACGATCGCTTCGGCAAACATTTTGGCGGATAGCAGCAACGTATCAATATCTGCAAATTCATCGGGTCCGTGCAGACGGTAGTCAATGCCCGGCATTTCACAGCCGAACGCAACGCCGCCCTCAATATCGTGCACATACGTGCCGCCGCCGATGGCAAGTGCTTCGCCTTTTTCGCCCGTGAACTGCTCGTAAATATCCAACAGCGTTTTTACGATGGGGGCATCCTTGGGTACGTAGTGTGCGGGGATCATGGCGGCATCTTCACGCAAGATGAAGCCTTCGTTTTTCAGTGCCGTATCAATGACGTCGAACACGTTTTCCTTGTTTGCACACACGGGAACGCGGCTGTCGAAACAAGCGGTCATCCCGTCCTCGTTGAGTTCAAGCACGCCGAAATTAAAGGTCAGATCACCCGAAATTTCATCTTCCATGGCAATGCCGACGGTCTTTCCCTGCGTGTCGCCGTGGGGGAATAAACGGTTGAGTGCACGGACGGCTTCGGTCGTACCGCACTCTGCAAGCGGCAGAGCGTTGAGAAGGCTGAGCAGTGCCGTCTGTGCATTCACACCTTTATGGGGCTCGCTTGCGTGTGCCGCCACACCCTCGGCGGTGATGACGAGTTTTTTACAGCAAACGCCGCCCTCACAGTTAAATTCTTCGGAAAGGGTGAATTTTGCACCCGTTTTTGCGGCAAATTCGTCACAAAGCGGCTGTACCTGCCGTTCGGGAATACCGATGAGTACGGCACTTGCCTTGCAGGGCACGATGTTGGAGGTTTTACCGCCGTCGATCTTCACAACGCGGGGAATGACCGCGGACGGCTCCCAGTTTTTGGAAAAATAAGGTGCGAATCTGCCTTTTTCAAGGTGAATGAGCGGATAGGATGCATCGGGAGAGAAGCAATAAGGCAGCGACGGACGCTTTGAGAAATAATATTCCATGTCCTCACTGCCCGTTTCCTCCGCACAACCGAGCACAAGACGCACGCCGCGTTTAAGAGGGATGCCGCATTCACGCACGGCTTCCATGGCGTACAGAGCCGCAAGAGCCGGTCCTTTGTCGTCCATGGTACCTCTGCCGTAGAGTTTTCCGTCTTCTTCGGTCATTTCATAGGGCGGCTTCGTCCAGCCCTCACCCTCGTCCACAACGTCCAGATGTGCAAGGATCAGCAAGGCGGGATCGTCACCGAGATCGGTTTCCCCTGCGTGGTATTCATAATTTGTCATATCAAATCCATGTTCGGCACAGATCTTTACCGCTTCGTCGAGTGCGGCTTTGGGGCCCTCACCGAACGGAGCTGCGTCTTCTGCTTCGCCGCGTACGCTGCGGACGGCAACCAGCCGGGCAAGATCGGAAAGAAAACGGGATTTCTGTCGGTCGATATATTGATTCAGCATAAGCAAAGTTCCTTTCTGTGATAAATTATGATTTTCAAGTTCTAAACGTAAAACGCAAAACACTAAACGGGCGAAAACAATTTGATTGTTTTATCATTTTTAATTTACGTTTTGCCGTTCTGTTTGACCGATTTTGCTTCAAGCGACAGTAAAACTTGCTGTTTCGGTCGTTTGGCGTTAGCGTTTAGAATTCAGCACTTAAAATTTTCTTCATCACGTCGATCACCGCCTGTGCCATGCCGACAAAGCCGCAATCATTGGGGTGGCAGTTGTCCACCAAAGCACTGTTCATGAACGGCGGCGGCAACATGGTATCGCCTGCGATGAAATACACGTTTTGATCTCCGTTCGCTACAGCCGTTTCATACGTCTGTTTCACGATCCGCAAGCGTTCTTTTTCATCTGCGTTAAGCCGGGGTTGCGGCCGCGTCATCATCACAACGGGCAAATAGGGATATTTTGCACGCACGGCTTTGAACAGCGGCTCGTGGGTGTTTTTCAGATGTTCGACAGAGGGTGCGTTGTGATCGTAATCGTACACGAAGACCGACATGGGCAGAGAACAGATATAATCCGTTATCGTCTTTTCGGCTCTGGCACTGCCCGAAAAACCGAGGTTTACGTGGTCTACGTTGAGCACGGACGAAACGATGTTTTCATAGGCATTGCCCGGTCGCGATGCACAACCGCCCTGTGTGATGGACGAGCCGTAATAAACCACGGGGTGCGGCAGGCGATAGGGTGCGGCAGGACGTATCACACTGTCCTTTTTTACGCCGATATACAGTTCACACACATCCGAATAGAGGGGAAAATGCACGGTAAATTCATGCATTCCGCCGTCACGCAGGTCTTCATGCAGATCACAAACCGATTCATATCCGCTTTGCAGATCCCAGGGCGGCACAAAGGTATGCAGATACCGCTCACCCGTATACAGGTCAAAGCCCGCACTGCCCGTCAGCGGAAAATGCGGCATCTTGCCGATGTTATCCATACGGGCACGGATGGCGATACAGGGACTGTCCGTTGCAAAGCGGACGCGTCCGCCTGCTGTGTTTGCGTGCAGGAACGCAACGCCGTCGTTGACCGATCCTGCAACTTCTTCGGGCATGCGGCGAAAACGTCCGTTTTCATACAGAAGTCCGTGCACGGAAAACGGCTCCTGCCGACAGTTGAAAAACTGCACGTCGGGACGGTCAATTTCGGATTGTACAGCAAAATTTCTGTCGATCTGTTCCGTTTTCATTGCATTTCATTCCCCTTTTCCGTGATGCCGCCCTTGAAAACCTGTGCAAACCAACCCTCAAACACGTTGTTTTCGGCGATCATGGCATCGGGGGAGGGATTGTTGATGACAAGACCGAGAGCAGGACTGTCCGCTTCGGACTTGCTTGCAAAAATGTTGTCATGCACGTGAATTGAGTGTGCTTTTTCCATGAAGATCACGAAGCCGCGGCTGTGGTCAAAGCGGTCGATGCGGCCGATAAAGAGGTTGTTGCAGATCTCAATATTATGATGATCGTGATTGCCGTGATGTCCCACACCGGGGAATCCGTCACATTTGAACAGACAGTTTCGCACCACGCAGTTGCGGCAGACGGTTGCATCCGAACAGAAGTCAATGAGGTTGTGTGCGTGATCGTAAACCGGACCGTAAGAGCCGTGTATGGAGGCATCAAACTGAATGAGTTCGTTGCTCAGATCCGGTCGCAGGGCGGTATAGGAAGTGCCGTCAAACACGCAGTTTTCGATCACGGCATGATCTGTGCCGTTGATCTCAATGCAATGCCAGCCCGCACAGTGGATGAAGGTGCAGTTGCGGACGGTGATGTTTTTGCAATGCACGGTGTTGACGATGGTCATGTATTCGGTCAAATTTTCGTTGCCGTCAAAAATGCCGCCCGTGATGGTGACATCGTGCGTGCCGTCATAGTCTGCCCATGCGGGTTCGGAATAGGATGCGAGCAGATATTTTGTGATCGGATCGCTTTTGTCCGACCGCCGCAGAACGGCATGATCGGAAAAGATGAGATTCTGATGCGAATAGAAGATCAACGCACCCGAAAGCAGATATGTGCCGTCGGGGAAGAACAGCGTACCGCCGTCTCTGAGCTCGTCAAGACATTCCTGCAAAGCCTTTGTGTCGTCATGCACACCGTCACCGTAAACGGTGCTTTTCGTGCCGATGTCAAGAAATTTCATACTGTACCTCCTTATGTAAACTATGATTTAGCATTTCTCTCAAAAAACACGCCGTCCGTGTAGCCCTGTATGCGTTTGTCGGTTTCGGCAAGCGAAAGCCGCATCTGTGCCCATACGCAATACGTGTCCTGCCGTTCGATGCCGATAAAATGCCGTCCGAGTTTTTTGGCAACCACACTCGTTGTACCTGAGCCGAGAAAAGGATCCAGCACGACGCTGTCCGAACATGAACTTGCGAGGATGAGTTTTGCAATGAGTTTTTCGCTTTTCTGGGTTGGATGTGCCGTATTCTCGGGCATCGACCAGAACGGTATGGTGATATCATCCCAGAAATTGGACGGACAGGTATCACGGAAATTTCCGTTTTCGGTCTCCTGCCAATCCTTGGGCTTTCCGTTTTCGCGGTAGGGTGCAAGCACGCGGCGGCGTACTTTCACCGCATCCAGATTGAACGTATAATCCTCTCCTACCGTGGCAAACCATATATCCTCCATGCCGTTTTTCCAGTTTTTCTTTGCACCTCTGCCCTTTTCGCGTTGCCACGTAATGCGGTTGCGGACGGTGAAAAACTCCTGCAGAACAGAGCCGATCACAAGACTTGACTCCCAGTCACAGCAGACGTAAATGCTTGCATCGTCTTTGAGCAAAGGCCGTACGGCGGTCAGCCACTGCCGCGTGTAGGCTTCGTATGCGGCGGCATTCTTTTTGGAAAAGGTGTTGCCGTCATAGCATTTTGTGAGATTGTAGGGCGGATCGGCAATGAGCAGATCCACGCTTTTTTCGGGTAAACACGCACAGACCGACAGCATATCGCCGTGTACGGTCTTGTCGAGTACGGTCGAAAGGTCGGTCAGTTTATCATTTACACGTACGCACTGTGCAAGAAAGGATTGTCCGTCCTGCACAGCGGTATCAATGGTTTTGTTGCGTTTTGCTTTTTCGGTCGGCATACGGTTTTACCTTGTATTCATGGACACTTCGCCCAATCGCACGATCAGTTCGCCGAGTGCGTACAGCACGAGAATGCTGACGAAGGACACGAACGGACCGATAACCGCAATGCCGATGCCGATGACCAGCGTCGCGGGACTGCCGCCGAAAATGGCAAGGCAGATGCCGAAAATGAGGGTGAGGAGCATTCCCACGAAGCCGATGCCCTTTGCGCCCGTACGCAGGATGGGGCCGATGCGTTCAAGTCCCTGTGCCTTGCGGATGGCTTCTTTGTCGCTTTGTGCGGTGTTGGCAGGCGTTTGTGCTTTTGCGGCGGAAGCATTCTGATGTTCACGTGCGTTATAAAGCGATTCGTTGAGCACGCCGCCGTCGGCGGCCTCCTGTTTCCATTTGGCAAGGATGTTGTCCCTGTCCTGTTTGCTGGTTGCCGCCCAGTCAAAGTTGCCTTTGAAGGTCATTGCGTTTTCACAGAACGGACAAGCCATTTCTTCGCGGCTGTCGCGTTCGTCGTTGGCTCTGCACGAGCCGCACTGTTCACAGTAAAAAAACTTTTTTGTCATAGTAAAACCTCTGATTATTCAAATTCGGGCATGAGTTCGTAAATGAGTGCACGGCAGATGTTATAAATGGCTGTTTCCTCGTCCAGACTTCTTGCACAGCCCGAGGAAAACACAACCACGCCGTTTTTATAGTCCTTATCCATGGCGTAGGCACCGTGGAAACCGTAGCCGCTTCCCGTGTGGGTGTAATGCGTCATACCGGGATAGAGGGATTGGATGATGTAGGTGGCAAAGCCGATGATTTCCGCCTCGTCCACGTACTGATCGCAGAGCATTTCATTGACCGATGCCTGCGAAAGCACACGCTTGCCGTCAGGAGCAAGACCGCCGTTGAGCAACATACACAATACCTTGGCGTAGTCCGATGCCGTGATCTTTAATGCCCCCTGTACCATGTGTACGGTCTGACCGAGTTTGGAGTTGAATCTTGAATTGTTGTAACCGTTGGGGCCGTAGGCGCGATAACCGCCCTCATATAGGTAGGCAAAGGTTTTGTCCTGTATGCTCGATGCCACAAAACCTGTATCCAGCCCCAAAGGATCAATAATGTATTCCTGTGCAAGCGATTCAAACTGTCTGCCCGTGACAAGTTCGCAGATGCTTCCCACCAGTGCCGCCGCAAAGTTGGAATATTCGGTCTTTGAGCCGGGTTTTGCGTTCATGAAATTATCGTAGCCCGACAGCAGATATTTCAGAGAATAGGAAGAGCCGCCGTCCATGGAGTCATAGAACGAGCCGCCGTCCACGATCGACGAGCAGTGTGCCATGAGCATACGAAGCGTGATGGGAATATCCGAATACGCACTGTAAGGATTGCGGACACGAAAACCGAGATATTCGCTGATGTCGGTGTCGAGGTCAAGATAGCCTCTTTCCACCAATGCCATACAAGTGGAGAAAGTGACGAGTTTGGAAAGGGATGCCGCACGGAATTTCGTGTTGTCGGCAACTTTTCTGCCCGTGGAGGCATCCGCAACACCGTAATTGTACGTATCGATCACCTTGCCGTTGCGAATGACCGCCGCCTGCACACCGTAGGCATCGTACGTACTGCAGATCGCATCCGCCGCCGCTTTGTCGTAGGAATAAGGCAGATCGTCCGCATTGTCAAGGCCGACCGCCGCACGCAGTACAAGACGTGCATCCGCCGTGCCGAGATCAAAGTCACGGTCCATGTCCATGGCATAACGGAATGCGTATTCGTCACCGCAAAGGGCAATGATATCGGGATCATCCTCCAGATATACCGCATAACGCAGTGCAAGACGGGCATCGTCCGTGGATACAACGCCGTCGTTGTTGATATCCCCACGCAAATAAAAATTGCGTATCGCACCCGCA
Source organism: Acutalibacteraceae bacterium (assembly GCA_045590895.1). Classification (GTDB taxonomy): domain Bacteria; phylum Bacillota; class Clostridia; order Oscillospirales; family Acutalibacteraceae; genus RUG806. The sequence continues at coordinate 1,416 of JAZNRU010000041.1, read as the reverse complement.
GGTACGGTCAAAACGGACAGACACAACAGCGTTGCCAGCGTAATGCTCAGTATTTTTCTGCATCTTTTTTTCATAATTGCTCCCCCGCATTCAGCTTACATATAATGTTATTTTTAATTATATCATACACGGGACAAAAATAGCAATGCTTTCTTTTTTCTTGACAATGGAATATAAAAAGGGATATTATGGATACATCTTTACAGACGGAGAGGTTTCAGCATGGAACAAAAACTGAAAGTTGCCAACATCGGCTTGAAATTCGGAATGTCGCACATTGAGGGGGCTTTGGCTTACGGGGCAGAGATCGCCGCCGTATGTGACAGCAATGAAGAAAACCTGCGTTTTGCAGGTGAACGTTACGGCATACCGGAAGACAAAAGATATACGGATTACACGGATATCGTCAATCATCCCGATATTCAGATCGCGACCGTGGCGGTGCCCGACCAACAACACGTGCAATTGAGCTGTGAACTGTTGCGTGCAGGCAAACACGTCCTGTGCGAAAAACCCCTTGCACTGACACGCGAAGACCTGCAGAAAATCGTACGGGTCGCAGACGAATCGCAGGCAAAATTCATGCTCGGTCAGATCTGCCGCTTCACGCCCGCATTTGAAAAGGCGAAAGAGATCATCTCGTCGGGTGCGATCGGTGAAGTGTATTTTGCCGAGTCCGAGTACGCACACGATTATATGAAACTGGTGGACAACTGGCGTTCGGATCCCTTACGTCACGGTGTCATCGGCGGCGGTTGTCATGCAGTGGACCTTTTGCGTTGGCTGGTGGGCGATCCCGTGGAAGTGTTTGCCTACGGCACGCACAAACTCCTGCCTACCGTTTCGTATGACGATGCCACGGTAGCCGTGATGAAATTCGGTGAAAACGTGATGGGCAAGGTCTTCGTTTCCACGGGTTGCAAGCGTGATTACACCATGCGTACCGTCATTTACGGCACGAAAGGCACGATTATCTGCGACAACACTTCTCCCGCGATCACCCTGTTCCTCACCGACGAAGAAGGCGTGGTTCTGCCTGCCCAAACGATCGCCGTGGAAGTCAACAACCACAATGCAGGCAAGGAATTCGAAGTGTTTGCAGATGCCGTTCTCAACGAAAAACCCGTCGTGACCGATGCCCGCGAGGGAGCCAAAACGGTCGCTGTATGCCTTGCCATCGTGGAATCATCGAAAACCGGCAGACCCGTGCAACCGGATTACGATTTTTAAGAATCCAAGGAACAACAGGTTCTGATGCAATTAAAACAGAGTATGTAAATTATGATTTAGCGGAGAGTTTGCTATCGTTGGGCTTCGCCCAATAGAGAACCCCCGGCGAGGGTTCTCTACGAAAAACAGTCCACCGGACTGTTTTCCTACTCTCCTGCGCTTTTTGAAGGAAAGGGGTGTTTCGCC
>JAZNRU010000040.1:0-4171 GCA_045590895.1 Acutalibacteraceae bacterium | reverse complement strand
GCGAAACACCCCTTTCCTTCAAAAAGCGCAGGAGAGTAGGAAAACAGTCCGGTGGACTGTTTTTCGTAGAGAACCCTCGCCGGGGGTTCTCTATTGGGCGAAGCCCAACGATAGCAAACTCTCCGCTAAATCATAATTTATATTCATTTTGCACTTTGCGTTCAGCACTTAACCATCTGCACCCCGTCGGAGAGGGCTGTGTGTCCGACAGGGTGTTTTCAGCAGTGAACGGATCGCGGCGGCTGTTCGGGGACGGGCGGGTACGGAGCAGACCGTGCACAACGTGCAAGGATTTGCACCGCACCCTGACCGCACCGCCGTATTCACTGCGTATTTGTGTCCCCCCAAAAGCACTATATGCAGAAAACAAACGTCTGCCCCTCGGAAAAAGAAAAAATCCGTAAATTCTTTTTTTAGTATTTACTATACAAAAACATAGTGATATAATAAAACAGTATATAATGAAAAAGTCTGCCCGAAAGGGGATCCGATGATGAACTGTCCGAGTATCGTTCCAAAACCCAATCACTGCATTATTACCGATGCGGCTGTTTTTGCCGACGTTCGCAATATTACAAAAGAATACGATACCGCCCTTGCAGACGGTGCTTACAATATGACGCTTTCCGAAAACGGAAGTACGGTCACAGCCGCCGACGAAAAAGGATTCTTTTACGCCGAACAGACGTTACGCCAGTTGCGTGCGGTGTACGGAGATAAAATTCCCTGTCTCGTTCTGCGGGATGCACCTGCCTTCTCCCATCGCGGATTCATGCTCGACAGCGTACGCCATATACAGAGCGTACGGGAGATCAAAACCCTCATTGAAGCGGCGGCACTGTTCAAATTCAACGTATTCCACTGGCACCTGAGTGACGATCAGGGCTTCCGTTTTGAAAGTGAAACGTTTCCGGAACTCATCGAACGCTCATCCGTTCGTCCGTCCTCGGATTTCGGTGACGTACACGACAGCACCCCTTACGGCGGTTATTACACCAAAGCCGAGATGCGTGAGATCGTGCAGTTCTGTCACGAGCGTTTTATTACCGTCATACCCGAATTCGACCTGCCCGGTCACACCTCTGCCGTTTTGCACGCAAAACCCGAACTGTCCTGTTCGGGCGAGGATGTTGCAATTAAGACCTGCGGCGGCATTTTCCCCGATATTCTGTGCGGCGGCAAAGAAGAAGTATACGATTTTATCTTTGCACTCATGGACGAAGTGTGCGAAGTTTTCCCCGATACATACATCCACATCGGCGGTGACGAAGCCCCGAAAAAACACTGGAAGACCTGTAAACACTGTCAAAGCAAAATGCAGGAACTGGGATTTGCCGACGAAGAACAGTTGCAGGGCTATATGACCTGCCGTATCGCAGAATATCTGCAAAAAAAGGGAAGAAAGGTCATTTGCTGGAACGAAACGCTTGCAAGTGACGTGCTTCCCGATGAACTCATCATTCAGAACTGGATGGATCGCAAAAAGCAGTGCACACCCTTTGCAAACAAGGGCGGCAAACTGATCTATTCGGATTACTACCACTATTATACCGATTACCCTTACGCCATGACACCCGTGCGTAAGACCTACAACGCAAATCCCTTTGCACACGATCTGTTTCCCGCTGCACACAAAAACGTCGTCGGTGTGGAAACGCCCATCTGGACCGAACACGTGCGTGATTTTAATCGTCTTTGCTACATGACGTGGCCGCGGTTTGCCGCCGTGAGCGAAACGGGATGGACGAACACGGATAACAAAGACTACAAGGATTTCAGACGGCGAATGACCGCTTTATTGCCTTTGCTCAAGGAAACGGGCATTGAAGCCGCACCGTCTGCAGAGTGGGATCCCGATCCCGTCAGCCGCCTGTTCGGTACCCTGAAGTTTTTCAGCCGTACCGTCAACAAAGAAATGATCCTCAACTTCATAAAAGGAGACAACGCATAAACGATGGATTATACGCCTCTTTCCGAAAAAGCAAAACCCGTTTTGTTTATCACCGCCGCCGTGCAGGCAATTCTGTTTGCCGCCGTGCCCGTCGGTGTTCTGTGGCTTGCTCTGTACGACAACGCGGTGCTGACAAAGCCTTTGTGCATCGGTGTGACCTTCTGTATTGCGGTGCTTGCGGTCGTATGGGCGGTCGCGGCACCCGTCATCCGTTTTCGCCGTTACCGCTATAAACTTGCAAGTGACCGCATTGAGATCCGCGAAGGTATTTTTTATATCCGCCGTACCGTGGTGCCCATTGACCGCATTCATCAGATCGACATTGTAAGAGGTCCTCTGGACAGCCGTTTCGGTCTTGCCAAAGTGACCGTGACCACCGCAGGCGGTACTGCAACCATGCGTTTTCTGGAACTCGAAAAAGCGGAAAATATCTGCGAAACGCTCAACGGTACCATCACCGCCAAACTGCGTAAAAGACAGGGTGAAGATCATGTTTGAGAAGCCTGTACGCAACCATCCGACGTATATATTGGAACGCATCGGGTCGTATCTTTTGTTGCTATTGCTTCTGCTTGGCAACGCACTGACCGCAGGCACGAAAAACACGGCGGATCTGTTTCGCATTGACTACTGGAAACTCGTTCTCAATCAACTGTTAAGCGGTAATTTTTCCGTTCTTCTTTCCGCGGCAGGAGCCGTTGTGATCCTGTTTGCCGTGATCGCAGTGAGCATTCTGCGTTGGAGCCGCACGTTTTTCCGTGTGGAGGGTGAACTGCTGTATTCCGAACGCAAAACGCTCATCCGTAAGGAATCCAAACTTCCCGTCGGCAGTATCACCACGGTGAACGTGGAGCAGAACGTATTTGAAAAAGCAGTCGGTACGGCCAAGGTAAAAATCGACATCAATTCCGCCGTAACCGCAAACAAGACCGATTTTATTTTCATTCTGAAAAAACAGGATGCCCTTGCACTGAAAGAAACACTGCTTTCCAAGCGTGACAGTCATTCCGAACGGCAGGAAGCGGCACCCAAAACGCTGCTTGCGGCTTTTTCGGCGGCGGATGCACTGCGGCATCAGTTGCTGAGCATTCCGTTCATTGAGATCCTGACGGGCTTTATGGTAATTTTTCCGATGTTTTTCGGGAAACAGTCCCTCCCTTTGCAGGAAGCCTTACCCGTACTCGGCGTGATGGCGGCGGTGTATATCGGCTCTGTCATTTTCGGTACGCTCAATCTTGCAAATTTCCGTCTGGAAACGGACGGCAGACATATTTTTATATCCCACGGAACACTGCGTACGCAGAATTACACCTTTGAAAAAAGCAGAGTCAAAGCGGTTTTTCTCAAACAAGGCCTGCTTGCACGCCTGTTCGGGCTGTGCAGTGTGGAGTTGGCGGTAGTCGGTTTGGGCAACGAAAAAAAGGAATCGCCGCGGCTTTGCCTGTTGGTCAGCAAAGACCGTGCCGAGGAACTCATTGCCATCCTGTTGCCTGCATACACAAGCACGAAAACACCGCTTGTTTCCTCCAAAGCGGCACTTCTGCCCGCTGTTGGACTTACCTTGTGTTGCACAGCCGTCAGTGCCCTCTTGTATTTTTACATTCCGCTGTACGGCATCATTCTTTGTGCGGTCGTATTTGTTTTCGGTATTCTTGCAGGTGTGCTGTCCCGCAAAACACGCACGCTGAGCATGGAAGAAGATCTGTTTTGCTGTTCAAGCGGCATATTGAACAAAAAAACGGGCCGTTTTCTGTACCGCGATCTGCAGGAAGTGCGTTTTCACACCAATGCGATCATGCAAAAAGGGCAGGTCGGACGCATGGGATTCAGCATTTTATCCGCAAGGAGCATGAGCACGCAGAAAACAGGCTGGTTCAAAGAGGAAATCTACGAATCCCTGTGTGAAAAAATACTGTCTTACGAATAATTTTTTTTTAGTTCTTTACGCAAAAGATAAATTATGATTTATGTGCATAAATCATAATTTAAGTGCTAAGTTCTAAGTGCTAAACGCTAAACGATTGAAACAGTAAGTTTTACTGTCATTTGTAGTGAAATTGACAAAAAAGAACGATAAAACGCAGAGTATAAACGAAAAAACAAACAAATTGTTTTCGCCCGTTTAGCGTTTAGCGTTTAGCGTTTAGAACTTGTAAATCATAATTTACTTTCCGTAAAAAACTTATTTTTTGGAAAAAAAGTTTAATTATCTCTTGACAA
>JAZNRU010000039.1:0-47854 GCA_045590895.1 Acutalibacteraceae bacterium | reverse complement strand
AACCGTTGAACGCAAGCGTTATCCCGGTTATGTATTTGTCAAAGTGGCTATTTTCTACGATGAAAAAATCAAAGACAAGAAGATGAAAGATGAAATCTGGTACATCATCCGCAACACCCGCGGTGTTACCGGTTTCGTAGGCCCTGAAAGCAAGCCCAGCCCCCTGTCTGAAAAAGAAGTCTACGACCTCGGCGTCGAAAGACGTACGATCGAAGTAAACTATCAGGTCGGCGACCTTGTCACCGTCATCGGCGGTTCCTTTGACGGATTTTCGGGTATCGTTGATTCGATCGATCTTGAACAGGAGACCGTTCGCGTTATCATCTCTATGATGGGTCGCGACACACCCCTTGAAGTCGGTCTGGATCAGGTAGATCCCGCTTTCTGATTGATTATTCAGGTAATCAGCGGTTTATCCGCTTTTTATAGCCGTCTATGACGGTTGCGTGGGAGGGAACCTGAAATTTCCCGCCACTACCACATTTTTTTTGGAGGTGCACTTATGGCACAGAAAGTAGTAGGATTTGTTAAATTGCAGATCCCCGCAGGTAAAGCAACACCTGCTCCCCCCGTTGGTCCCGCACTCGGCCAGCACGGTGTCAACATCATGGGTTTCACTAAGGAATTCAACGAGCGCACAAAGAACGACATCGGTCTTATCATTCCCGTTGTCATCACCATTTACGCAGACCGTACATTCAGCTTCATCACCAAGACTCCTCCCGCTGCTGTTCTTATCAAGAAAGCTTGCGGCATCGAAAGTGGTTCCGGCGTACCGAACAAGACCAAGGTCGCTACCATCACCACTGAACAGGTCAGAAAGATTGCTGAACAGAAAATGCCCGACCTGAACGCTGCATCCGTCGAAGCTGCTATGAGCATGATCGCCGGCACCGCACGCAGCATGGGCGTTACAGTTGTTGACTGATCGGAGGTTTAGAGATGAAACACGGAAAAAAGTATAATGATGCTATGAAGCAGTATGACAGACAGTCTCAGTATGATCCCAACGAGGCTCTTGAGAACGTCATCAAAACTGCAACCGCAAAGTTCGACGAAACCGTCGAAGTACACGTCCGTCTGGGCGTTGACTCCCGTCACGCAGACCAGCAGGTCAGAGGCGCTGTCGTTCTTCCCAACGGCACGGGCCGCTCTGTCCGCGTTGCTGTTTTCGCAAAAGGTCCCGACGCTGCTGCTGCTGAAGAAGCAGGTGCAGAAGTTGTCGGTGCGGAAGATCTCGTCGCTAAGATCCAGGGCGAAGGCTTCATGGATTTCGACGTATGTATCGCTGCTCCCAACATGATGGGCCTTGTAGGTCGTCTGGGTAAAGTCCTCGGTCCCCGTGGTTTGATGCCCAGCCCCAAGGCAGGTACCGTTACTCCTGACATTGCAAAGGCTGTTGCTGAAGCAAAAGCAGGTAAGATCGAATACCGTCTTGACAAGACCAACATCATCCACTGCCCCATCGGCAAAGTTTCCTTCGGTGCAGAAAAGCTCATGGAAAACTTCCAGACGCTTCTTGATGCTATCATCAAGGCTAAGCCCGCCGCTGCAAAAGGTCAGTACATCCGTTCCTGCGTTGTTGCTGCTACCATGGGCCCCGGCGTCCGCATCAACCCCAGCAAAGTCGTTGCTTCCAACGTTGAAGCTGAATAATTGCTGAATATTTTTCAAAAAAAGTATTGACATACGAAAAAAAGTGTGTTAATATAACGAGGCTGTTCTAAAGACAGCAGGTGCATATTGCATAAAGGTTCAACCGCCTGCCGAGGAATGTGCGTACAGTTTATCAGTAACAGTATGCCCTTCCGCGTGCAAGCGGGAGGGCTATAAAAATTATAAAGGGCAGGTGAAAAATTTGCCAAGCGCAAAGGTTTTAGAAGCAAAGAAAGTGCAAGTCGAAGCTATCAAAGCTAAACTTGACAGCGCAGTCGCAGGTATTCTTGTTGATTACAAAGGTATCACCGTAGCAGACGATACAAAGCTTCGTGCAGATCTGAGAAACGCAGGTGTTGACTACGCAGTCACTAAGAACACCCTTCTCCGTATCGCAGTTCAGGACACGAAACTTGCCGAAATGGACGACCTTTTCAACGGTACCACGGCTCTCGCAGTCAGCGATTCCGATTACGTTGCTGCTGCAAAGATTCTCTCCGAGTTCGCTAAGACACACGAAAACTTCACAGTCAAGGGCGGTTTCATCGACGGTGAACCCATTTCTCTTGAGAAGATCGACTCTCTTGCGAAACTCCCGAACAAGGAAACTCTCCTTGCTACTGTTGTTTATGCATTCCAGGCTCCCATGGCCGCATTCGCACGTGCTATTCAGGCTGTTGCCGATAAAGCAGGTGCCCCCGTTGCTGAAGAAGCACCCGCAGACGCTGCTCCCGCTGAGGAAGCTCCCGCTGCAGAATAAGAAAGTAAATTTTAAGTTATTATTAGGAGGATATTCAAATGGCATCCGAAAAGATTACTGCTATCGTTGATAGCGTTGCTGCTCTCTCCGTTCTTGAGCTGGCAGAACTTGTTAAAGAAGTAGAAGACAGATTTGGCGTTTCCGCAGCTGCTGCTGTTGCTGTTGCTGCTCCCGCTGCTGCTGCTGAAGAAGCTGCTGCTGAAAAGACCGAATTCGACGTTGTTCTCGCAGGTTTCGACGCTGCTGCTAAGATCAAGGTCATCAAGGCTGTTCGTGAACTCACCGGTCTTGGCCTTGCTGAAGCTAAAGCTGCTGTTGAAGGCGCTCCCACCACCCTCAAGGAAGCTCTTTCCAAGGATGATGCAGAAGCTGCTAAGGCTAAGCTTGAAGAAGCAGGCGCAAAAGTCGAACTCAAATAAGTTTGATCCTGTCCCCAAAACCTTTTCCGTGCAAACGGGAAAGGTTTTTTTGTTGTATTTGCGAGGTTGACAAAAAGAACGGATGTATTGTATACTGTTTTTATCTGTAAGAGGAGGGAATTTCTATGAAAAAGTATGTAAGCATTCTTTTATCCGTTCTCCTGTTGTTCGGTATCATGGCTCCCTGCGGTGCCGCGACCGAAAAAAGCGACTGTGATTGCGGCTTCAATCCCGTGATCTACGTCGGTGCACTCGGCTGTTCCGACATCGTACGCGATGCGGGCACCGAAAACGAACAAAAACTGTGGAAGATCGATACGGGCTATCTGCTGTCCTGCATCGGCCAACAGCTTCCTACCCTTGCAAAAGCCGCCGTCACGCTCAACGCAGATACGTTCGCGGATGCTTTGATCGCTTTTGTCGACGATTGCTTCGGTGATCTCGCACTCGACGGTGACGGTCAGTCTCTGCCCAACGTAAACACCCCCTATCTCAACGTCCCCGAAGGCAGTGAACACCACGTTGACTGCGATTATTACTTTGATTACGATTTCCGTCTGGATCCCTTTGCACACGCAGACCGTTTGCAGGAATTCATCGATCAGGTGGAAGAACTGACCGGCCACAGCAAGGTGCAACTCAAATGCTCCTCCATGGGCGGCGTGGTACTCAGTGCCTATCTTCAGAAATACGGCAACAGTGAGATCGAGACCATCATCACCCAATGCTGTCCTCTGAAAGGCACAGCCGTTGCAGGTGAACTGTTCACAGGCAGATTCGAACTCAACGCCACGGCACTTCGCCGCTATGCACAGGATGCACTTCCCTACATGGACGGCGGTGACTTCATTCAGGCGGTGCTGTACTCGCTGACGGATGCACTGCGTGTGGCAGGCGTATGGGAAATGCTCATCGGCATGGGTGATCTCATCGTGGCACAGGTGCTTGACCGCATCTACGCAGAAGCACTCATTCCCATTTTCGGCTCTTTTGCAGGCATCTGGGCATTCGTTCCCGAAGAATACTACGAAGAAGCACTCGCATTCATGGGTTTGAGTGAAGAAACGGGAGATCTGTACAATCAGGTTGAAAACTACCGCGTTGCCATGGCAAACATTGACGAAAACCTGCAAAATGCCCGCAACAGCGGCATCAAGACCTATATTCTCTGCGGCTACAACGTGCAGAGAACACCGCTTGTCACGGCATGGAAAAACACCTCCGACGGCACGGTTGATACCATGTATGCATCCGTAGGAGCCACCTGTGCCCCTTACGGTGAAGAACTCAGTGCAGATTACATTGCATCTTTGGTTGACACAAAATACCTCTCCCCCGATAAAATGATCGATGCATCCACCTGTGCCCTGCCCGACAGCACGTGGTTTTTGCGTGATTGGTTGCATTGCAACGGCAGTGATGCCATCGGTGCCCTGTACAGGATCATGCTGAGCACGGACGAACAACTCACCGTATTCTCCATGGAAGAATACCCGCAGTTTTTGCAGAATGACGATGCAACGCCGTCGCTCACCCCCGTAACGGGTGCCCCCGATGCATTCGAAAACTTCAAAAACAAGCCCACGGCACTCAATTTCGTTCTGATGTTCTCTGCCATCATTGACATGATTATTGAAAAACTCAAAGAAGTCGTAACAAATTTCGGAGGTTAAAAAGATGGAACGCTATGCATGGAAAGCCATTATTTTAGACGGCAAATACGAAGAATACAAAAAAAGACACGCTGAGATCTGGCCCGAAATGGTGGAAGTTCTCAAAGAAGCCGGTATCTGCAATTACAGCATCTGGCACGTCGGCAACGAAGTATTCGGTTACTATGAATGCGAAAAAGGAGCTGAATTCTCCTCAAAAGTACAGGCGGAAAGCCCCGTTGTAGACAAATGGAACGAATACATGAAAGACGTCATGGTCATGGAAATGGATCCCGTTACGGGTGCCCAGCCGATCATGGAAGAAGTCTGGTATTTGGAATAAAAAAGAATTGACGAAAACGTCATCGTGTGCTATACTAATTGTTTGGAAATAAACTTTTCAACTGAAAGGAAGTAAACTATGTCCGGCCATTCCAAATGGAGTACAATCAAGAGAAAAAAAGAAAAGACCGACGGCGCAAGAGCCAAAGTCTTTACCAAGATCGGCAGAGAAATTGCCGTTGCAGTGCGTGACGGCGGTCCCGATCCCGCAGGCAACTCAAAACTCAAGGATGTCATTGCCAAGGCAAAGTCTTTCAACGTTCCCAACGATAACATTGAAAGAATCATCAAAAAAGCCGCAGGTGACACCAATGCAGACAACTACGAAGAGATCATCTACGAAGGCTACGGTCCTTGCGGCGTTGCCGTTGTGGTGGAAGCATTGACCGACAACCGCAACCGTACCGCAGGCGAAGTACGTCACTACTTCGACAAATACGGCGGAAACATGGGCCAGTCCGGTTCGGTTATGTTCATGTTCAGCCGTCAGGGCGTTATCCTCATCGACAGCGAAGGCGTGGATGAAGAAAAACTCATGGAAACCGCACTTGAAGCCGGTGCTGAAGATTTCATCGCGGACGAAGGCGTATTCGATATCCGCACCAATCCCCACGACGTTGCCTCCGTCAGCGAAGCACTCACTGCGGCAGGTTATGAAATCGCCTCCGCACAGGCAGAATACGTTCCCGCAACCTACACGCGTCTGGAAGGCGACGATATCAAGAATATGGGCAAGATGCTTGAAATGTTCGAAGATAACGACGACGTGCAGGCTGTCTGGCACAACTGGGAAAACGAAGACGATTACGAATAATCCGTCCGAAAGGAAGATCACAATTGGAATTTTTCTTGGAAAAAACCGAAGTATGGTTTACGGCATTGGAGAATTCGATCGACGTATCCTCCGTTTTCTGTCAGATCCAACTCCCCTTTATGGAATCTCCCCTTACCGTGCGTTGGTACGGCGTGCTGATCGCATTCGGTTACACGCTTGCGGCACTGTTCGGCGGCAGAATCGCGTACACATGGAAAATTGACCTGAACAAAATGGTCGATATCCTCATTTACGGCTCTTTGGGCGGTATTGTCGGTGCAAGACTGTATTACTGCCTGAGCAAATGGGAAACGTACAGCGACAATCCCCTTTCCGTGCTGTATATCTGGGAAGGCGGTCTTGCTATCTGGGGCGGTATCATCGGCGGTCTTGCGGCAGGTCTGATCGTCTGCAAGATCAATAAGATCAATATCCGCAACCTGTTGGATATGGTGGGTATGAGCCTGCTCATCGGTCAGGGCATCGGGCGCTGGGGCAATTTTGCCAACCAGGAAGCGTTCGGCACGAACACCGATCTGCCGTGGGGTATGTTCAGCCAAAAAACATACAATTACCTTTCTTACATCATAGCACAAGGTGCGGTCAACGGCAGTGAGGATCCCGTCATTGCAAATTTGGATCCCACGAAACCCGTGCATCCCACGTTTTTGTATGAATCCCTGTGGTGCATCACCGGTTTTGTGATTCTCTATATCACCCTCAAAAAAGCACGCAAATTCAGCGGTCAGCTGTTTTTGATGTACGGTGTGTGGTACGGAACAGGCAGAACGATCATTGAAGGTTTCCGCACGGACAGCCTGTATATCGGCGACACCACGCTTCGCACTTCGCAGGTTCTCTCCCTTGCAGTGGCAGCCGTATGCTTCGTTGCGTTGGTAGTTTTGCTTATAAAATTTACCAAACATCCGCAACCCATTGAAGGCATCGACTACTTTGTGGGTGAACCGCCCGTGTATTGGAAGAAACGAAAAGAAAAGAAGGCGGCAAAACTTGCTGCCGCAAACGGCACCCCTGTTGAAGATATTCACGAGGATGTGACAAAAAATGATGAATAATCTTTTTCCCGGCGACAGCGGCAACTGCCGCCGGCTTTTTTTAGGCCTTGACGGCGGCGGTACGAAGACCACGGTGCTGGTCGGTGACGAAAACGAAAACATCGTTTTTCGCTGTGTCGGAGATACGATCAATTACTGTGCAGTCGGTATGCAAAACGCAAGAGCCAACATGAAAGCCATGCTTGACACAGTGGAAGAACAGACGGGTATCCGTCATTTTGCAGGTGTCTGCATCGGCATGTCTGCCCTGTTCGGCAGAGCCACGCAGGAAGAAACCGATGCGTTCTGCAACGGTCTTTTCGACGCGGATAAGATCATCATGGACAGTGATCTCTATATTGCTTTGGCGGCTACCGGACAAACAGGTGCGGCGGCTGTGGGCATCTGCGGAACGGGCTCGATGACCTGCGGAAGAAAAGAAGACGGCACGATTATCACCAAAGGCGGCTACGGCTATCTGTTGGGTGACGAGGGCAGCGGTTTCCGCATTGCACAGGACGGTCTGTTTGAAGCCGTGCGTGCCGCAGAGAACAGCGGAGAGCCGACTTCCCTGTTGCAGGCGGCACTTGACTTCTGGAACGTGCAGGATGCACCGTCTCTCATCGACGTGTTTTACGATCCGCCCATGGAAAGAAATCAGATCGCCCGCTTTGCTCCCTGCGTCATAAACGAAGCCGCAAAAGGGGACAAAACAGCCCTGTCCGTTGTCAGAAAACAGGTCTGTCTTTTTTCCGACACCGCAAAAGCCCTGCTCAGAGAATTGCCGCAGAATATCCCGTTTTACGTATACGGCGGCATTTTTGAGCACAACGAACTGTTTTTCAACCTGTTCAAAGAGAAACTTTCCGACCGCGAGGTACTTCTGCTGACCAAAACACCGGCAGAGGGTGCATTGTGGGCGGCTGTTCACGAAAAATAAATATAGAATAAAGGAGAAACACATGAATAACACTTCCGCCGTTGTTTTTTCCTTTGCAAAAGACTTCGGAGCAACCTTTGAGACGGAGTCTTTTTCTTATGTAACAAAGGAAATCAAAAAATCGGACGATATCACCGTCACCGTACAAAAGGACGAAACAGCGTTTTTGAACGAAGTGAACGCAGACGAATGCTACTGTTTGCAAATTTCACAAAACGGTGAAAAATTGCACGTTCATATCATACACGCAGGCGATCGCGGCTTGCTGTACGCCCTGTTTTCCGTTTGCGGAATGTGCAGGGAAAACCGTTTCCCTTTGGGTGAAACAAGAGAATGTCCTCTGTTTTCCGTACGCGGTTACATTGAGGGATTTTACGGCAGACCGTGGAGTCACACGGCCCGCGGCGAAATGCTTCGCTATGCGGCATCGTTTGGTGCAAACACGCATTACTACGCCCCAAAAGACGATCCCTACCACAGAAAACTCTGGCGTGAAACCTATCCCGAACGCGAACTTTCACAACTCAAAGAACTGTCCGATACCGCCCGTGATTATTGCATGGAGTTTGCCTACTGCATAGCACCCGGCCTTAGCATCTGCTACGCAAGTGAAGAAGAATTCTCGTGTCTTAAAAAGAAGATCACCCAACTGTACGGCATCGGCATCCGTTCGTTCGGTCTGTTACTCGACGATATTGCACCCGATCTGTATTATGAGCAGGACAAACAGAAATACAACAGTATGGTTGAAGCCCATATTGACCTTATAAATCGCACGGATGCATTTTTGCAGACACTTGACGGCTGTACGCTGACCGTATGTCCCACCGAATACTGGGGCAAGGGTGACAGCGACTATCTGCACGCACTCGGCAACGGCATTGCACCCCACGTCCGCATTTTCTTTACAGGCTCGGATATCTGTGCGAAAGAGATACACACGGACGAAGCACAGACCTTTTTTGCACACACCAACCGAAAACCGCTGTATTGGGATAATTATCCCGTCAACGATGCGGAAATGTTCATGGAGATGCACATGGGACCGCTCATCGGACGTGACGAAAAACTGTGGCAGTATGCCCAAGGCGAAATTTTCAACTGCATGGAATACGTCGAAAGTACACGCATTCCCCTTGCCACGGCACTGACCTACCTTTGGGATCCCGAACATTACGATCCCGAAGAAGCATACATGAAAGCGGTGGAAGCCAACATTGACAAAGATGACCGCAATGCGTTCATCCTGTTTGCAGATCACCTGCGTACCTCCTGCCTGAAAGATGAAAATTCACACCTCATGGGACAGGAACTGTTAAAGGTTCTTGCCGCCGAACAGGCAGGCGACCGTGAAAAAGCAAAAGCATTGTTCGATGCCTATCTCGCACAAATGCAGGATGCGGCACAGCGGCTCGCAAACAAAAAAGACGGTATTTACAAAGAACTCGCTATCTGGATCGAAAAATTCCTGTTCTGCGTGGAGATCCTTAGTCTCTGCGGCGACGTTCTGTTCAACAACGCCGACCGAAAAGAAGAACTCAAGGAAAAAATGTTCCGTTATAACCGCAACGCCGTCGTACTGACCGCCTACTGTTTCCGCGAATTTGCGGAAATTGCACTGGGTGATTTCACGTATTAAAGAGGTTTTACCATGAAAAAAGTCTTTTGTATCCTGCTGATCGCACTTTTACTGCTCCCTGCCGTTCCCGTTTCAGCGGCTACCACCTCGGGGTATTGCGGCGAATATAATAATTTTGAATCCGTTTCATGGGACGTAAACACGACCACAGGCGTGCTTACCATCAAAGGAACAGGCCCCATGTACAGTTACAACGCCATGAGCATACCGCTGTGGTGTTACTCAGATGTCCGCGACAGCATCAAAACCGTCATCGTTTACCCCGGTGTTACCACGATTGCAGACTACTGTTTTTCGTCCTTGAAAAACGTAACGAGCATCACCTTGCCCGCAGGCATCACCGAGATCGGACGCAGGGCGTTTTACGGCTGTTCTTCCCTGAAAGAACTCATTATGCCCGATACGGTGCAGATCATGTACGGTGAAACGTTCCAGGAATGTCCCGTGCTCGAAAAAGTGCATCTGTCGGAATCGCTTAGTTTTCTGGATGCCTCCACCTTTCTCGGCTGTACCGCACTCAAGGAGATCAACATCCCCCAAAACCTCGAATACGTCGGCACACGCTGTTTTTACGGATGCACCTCTCTTACGTCCGTTCACATTCCCGCAAGCGTGGAGGAGATCCATTTCGGTGCGTTTGCAGGTTGCACGGCACTCAAAGACGTAACGTTCGACCTTGCAGGCAAACTCTCCACCCTCATGGGACAGGCATTTTACGACACAGCGGTGGAAAAACTGCATCTGCCGTATTTTTTGGCGGATATTCAGGAAGCCGCATTTTCAAACTGCTCCGATCTCTCGGAGATCACGCTTCCCGTATATTTGAAAAAGATCGGCAACAGTGTTTTTTCGAGTTGTACGTCTCTGACGGACATCATGATCCCCGCTCTGGTTACGGAGATCGGCAATCACGTATTCCAACGCTGTGAAAACTTGGAATCGATCCGTTTTGAGGGCGGAAGCCGCTGTGAGACCATCGGTGCATACGCATTTACGAGTTGCACGGCACTGGAAAGCATCAAACTGCCCATGACGATCACGAGCATCGGTGCACGTGCCTTCGATGCTTGCACTTCGCTCACGGAACTGACCGTCCCCGGACTTGTGGAAACCGTTCCCGAAGGCTTTGCGGCATCCTGCACGGCACTCGAAGATGTCACACTTCCCGTAAATCTGACGAGCATCGACGAATACGCTTTTTATAAGTGCGAAAATCTTTACAGCATCACCGTTCCGGACGGTCTTACAACCGTTGTGCAGTGTGCTTTTTACGACGCGGACAAGCTTACGGAGGTTTATTACGGCGGCAGTGAGGACGATTGGAAACAAATCGATATTCAGCCCGACAACAAGCCGCTTCAGAATGCCACGGTCTATTACAACAACTACCCCTATGTGTTCGATTACGACACCATGCAGATCAAAAACTTCATGTACAACGTAACCGTACGCGATCACGGAGCGATGTTTGACAGCGGCGACAGCATCAGGGATGCACTTGACAATTCCTTTGACCGCATCAGCAATGTTAATATTTACTCCAACTCCAACGTTCTTGCCACCACCTCCGACAGCATCGCTTTCGTACTGACGGGTATTGCAAGTTACGATCTCATTCTCAGAAAAGACGGCTACCGCGATTACATCATCCCCACCGGAATTCTGCGTACGGTGCTTGACGATTGCGGCGACGTCTGCCATAACCAGACCGCTTATATGGTAAAACACAGCAGCAACAAGCCCTATGTTTCCACCGTCTTTGCAAGGCAGAAAGACAGTGCCACCTGTCACATTGAACTGCAAAAAGACACCATGCAGATCAAACGCGGCGAAACGTATGAATTCACCGTAACCGTCGGCGGTCTTGCATCCGAAGAAACGGTCACGGAATACTGCATCAAGCAGGAAAACACAAACTTCTCCGCAACGAGCAAAAACGGTACGTTTGAGATCGAAGATCTGCACCGGAAACTGAGTACCGATCATCCCGTTCTCGTGTATGCCAAGACCAACAAAGGACAGACCGACACGGTTGAGATCTTCCTTGAAAAGATCAACGATTCCACGTCGGATTGGATCGACACGCTTTCCGATTCTTCCGAATTCTCTTTCTTCGGCAAGGATTTTATGTCCGTCACACTGCCCGAGAGCATACCCTTTGTGGGCGGCACAAAACTCTCTCTGAGTGCGTTTGAATTTCCGTTCGGTATGAAAGTAAAGGGAAATCAGATGTACCTTTCGTTCGGTTTTGACTTCTTTGAAACCACGAGCGAAAACGGCGGCGATTGGAAAAGCGAATGGCACGGTGTGAAATCGACGCTGAAAAACTACAACAAGAACATTCAGGGCACCAAGGATGCGTGGGAAACCTATAAAACGATGAAAAGTTGCAAAAATCTTGCAGACAGCGTTTCCGCCATTTCCAAAACGGCAACTTCTCTCGGTTTCAACGTAGGCGTACTGGGCTTTGCGGAGGCAGAGATCAACTCCGACGGCGTACAGTTCACGGAAGTGGGCATCACGCTTGCCGTCTCTTTCAGGGCAAGTTACAGCGTACAGGCGATCGTCTGGGTGATTCCCTGCTATTTCACGCTGGAGGGCGGACTGAAAGATTCGGGCTTCACCGTTACGGGCATCGACAAGACCGCCGATCCCGATATGCCTTTGCAACTGCACGTGGATCTGAACGTCAATCCGTACATCAAGATCGCAGGCGGTGTGGGCATCAAGAACGCCATATCGCTCGGCCCCTACGGACAGGCCATTTTGAACACAAAATACGCTTTCACACAAAAACACCTGACCATGGATCTCACCGCCTCTTTGGGCACAGAATGGCAACTCGGTTTTGCAACGGGTGACGATACGCTCTGCGAGGGCAGTTTCACCGTACTCGACAAATATTTCGGCGACACGCGGGCATCGTACTTACTGCGTTATGCATCCCCCTCACAAAATAATGACGGCAACGCCTACCGTGTCGGCAGCAGTGATCCCGCAGGACAGTGGATCGGCAACAAAACGTCAAAGCAGTATGCAGACTCCGCCAAAGCGTTGCAGATCCTGCAAAAACAGAGCGACACGACCGCCTCGCCGCAGATCGCAACGGTCGGCAACACGACGATCCTTGCCTTTATCGACAACAACGTCCTGTATTATGCCACAAAAACAGGCACGGGCACGTGGTCAAACCCTGTCGCCGTCACTTCCGACGGATTCATTGACATGGCTCCCACGCTTGTCAGCAACGGCAACACCGCCGTGCTTGCATGGCAGAAGATCTGCACCGCCGTGACTGCGGACAATGCACAAACGGCGTTCCTGCAATCCACGGAGATCTATGCAGCAGAATTCAACACGAAAAGCAACTCGTTCAGCACCGCAAAGCGGATCACCGCTGACAGCGATTACGATTACCTGCCCGTACCCGTTATAAACGGCGTTTCATACAGCATTTACTGGGTCAGCAACAACGGTACCACCCTCTCGCAAAGCAAAAAGAATACCGTTCAGAAATGGCAGAACGGTACCTCAACCGCCGTGCTTGCAAATGAAAATTACATTGTAAGTCTTGCGGCAAAAGGCAACAAACTTGCTTTTGTGACCGATGCGGACGGCAATCTCACGGATCCGTCCGATCTGACCGCCGTGACCTATACCGACAACACACGCAAAGCATTGTCCGTCAAACAGCCCATGGGTGTCATATTTACAAACACCGATGCCGACAACGAACTGCTCGTTTATACCGCATCTTGCCTTTACACCGCCGACGGCACCGGTATTTTACCGGAAGACACCGATTTTGCAGGCACTGCCGTTGCCGTATCGGACGGTTCACAGACAAAACTGCTGTGGATGACACAAACGGAAGACACCGCACGCATACATTCTGTCGGTTTTGAAAACGGCAAATGGACCTTGCCCGTATGTATTTTTGAGACCGAAAGCCGCTTGCAAAGCAGTGCCTTTGCACTCAATAATGCAACCGTACAGGCCGTCGGCTTGGTCGGCAACAACCTTTGCCACACCTCGGTCGGTGATTTTACGGATATCGAACTCGGCACAATCCTCTTTGATGAAAGCGGCGTACAGGCAGGCCAAACCGCCACTTTGTCCGTATATGCTCAAAACTGCGGAACAAAGCCTGTTTCGGTTCTTGAATTCACCGTTTCCGATACCCTCGGCACAAATACCAAAACAAGGCAGACCTGCAATCTTGCCGTCGGTGAAGGTAAATGGTTTGATCTGTCCTATCCGATCGCAAACAACTTCACGAGCACGCAACTGACCGTTTCCGCAAACATCCCCGATACCGCAGACCGCACGCCCGACAACAACAAAATCGTGCAACAGGTGGGCGGCTGTGACCTGCAGTTCGGCTTTGTGCAAAGCGGCGTGCATGACGGTTTCTGCACCGTTACATTTGCCGTTGCAAACAGCGGCAGCGTGGCGGCAGAGAACGTAAGTGTCATCCTCATCAACGATCTGATCGAAACCATGGTCGCAAAGCAGGATATCGGAACACTGCGTTGCGACGAAGCGGCAACGGCAACGCTGTATATTCCCATGACGGATCTGCTGTTCGAAGACGACGGCACGGCAAGCGTTACGCTGTTGCTCATGAGTGACACGGACGAACTCTACGACGGCGACAACGAAAGAACGGTTGTGTTCCGTCTGAAAATGCCGTCAACTCCTATGTTCACCTACGGCGACATAGACGGCAACGGCAATGTGGAGGTCGGCGATGCAAGACTGGCACTGCGTGCCGCTGTGGGTCTGGATGAATTGACCTTCCTTGAAATTCTTGCAGGCGATATAGACGGCAACGACAAGGTGGAAGTCGGTGATGCAAGACTGATCTTACGTCACGCGGTCGGCTTCACGGATGCCAACTGGCCATCATAAACAAAGAAACAAACCGCAGGTTTTCCGAAAAACGGTCACCTGCGGTTTGTCGGTTATTTTACGGTCGTCATTTCATCCATACGGTCCGTGATACCCGCACCGGGCTTGGCGGCGTTGCTGTCAAAACCGTCTTTGACGGAATCCGCCGCACCTCTCATACCGTCTGCAATGTCTTCGCCTGCGTTACGCATACCGCCTGCAAGGTCACTTGCGGCCTCACTCATACCTTCCATATCTTTCGTCACCGCATCCCGCATACCGCTTGCGGATTCGCTCACACGTTCGCTCAGGTTTTCGCTTGCACGTTCGGTCACGCGTTGCGTCGTGGCTTGAGTCGTGGGTTGCGTGGTGGTTACGACGTTGGAAATCGGTGCCGCCGTGACGTCGGGACGTTCACTGACACCCGTACCGTCTGCATTGCTGTTGTTTCGGCATCCCGTTGCAAGAACAGCGATCGCAAGGACGGTCAAGGCAATTAAAAGAATATTTCTTTTCATCATTTTCAATCTCCTTATGAGCCGTTTCGGGCAGGAACGGACAAACTCCGTTACCTGCTATATTGCGAGCATCTGCTCTGCAATACGCTGTTATTGTGTGCGGTGCAAAAAGGTTTATACAGGTCGGTTTTTGTCAGTTTTTCCTTATTTTGTCATCGTGCCGCCGTCGGAATACAGGAGAAGATAAATATTATCTTCCATACCCGTCTGCGTATCCACGTAAACGAGTGCATCGTTTTTATTGTGATCGGCACACAGAAATTCGTAGGCAAATTTTTCCGTACCGCCTTCGGTGGGGATCACGCATTTGCGGACGTGGCGGACGTAGAGCTCCGGATTGAGTTTCACCACCGCTTCCGAAATACGCAAAGAGGGTTGCGGGATCTCACGTTCGGTGTGATTCATGAGATACGACGATGCATCCAGCGACAGTACCTTGCCGTCGGACAGCGACACCGACACCTTAATAAGATCGGGATAACAGATATAATCCTCCTGCTCATACGCAAAATTGACCGTACAGATGCCGTCATTCGTGGCATAATAACTGCTGACCATGTTATCGTAACCGCATTCCTGCAAAAATTCCTGTGCAACGGAAACCGCATCTTCACCGCTGTACACGATCTCACCTGCAAAGCGGTCACAAAGGAGCATATTGACGTAACCGCCGCGTTTCGTGATCTGCAGATGCGTCGCGTTATAATAAAAATTATACGTTTCGATCTTGCCTGCGTTTTCGCCGTTGTCGACGATCTGTTTTTCACTGTCAGCACCCAGCAGTTTCGCGGCGATCTGTTTTGCCTGTGCATGGGTGACTTCTTCTGCGTTTTCAAGCAATACCGACGTTTTTTTCAGCACACCGTCGGAAAACGGGCCGTCGTACAGCAAGGTCGGATAATCCGCAAAGGCTTCCTCGGCTCCTGCCGCGGCGGACAGATAATGCACGGCATCCTCCATGTTCGTGTCTTCCAGTTCGCCGTCCACCTGCTCAAACGAAAACGAACCGCTTTCCATAAGGTCGTTCATATAAAGAAATTTATCCTGCAAGATGCCTGCATACCCCGCCAGTTGTTCAAGATTCTTTCTGTCTTCTTCGCTGAGTGCTTCGCCCGTTGCAAGTTTTCTGCCTAAATTTGCAGTGTATGCACCCGCCTGTGAAAGATACATATAAATATTTGCAAGCACCGTCTGTCCCGAATCGAGCGTTGCCAACGCCGTTTTTGCACCGCTTGCATTCTTTTCAAGATCGGATGCGATCTGTGCAAACATCGGTACGGAATTTGCGTATGCACTTTTCCTGAGATCGGTCTTCATTGCGTCAAAATGCTCACAAAGCTGTGCAATGGCTCTGTTTTGTGCCGTAATGACCTGCTGTTCGTAAATGCTTTTCTGCAAAGTTGCGACCGTGCCCCAGATCGTGAGCACCGCTGCCAATGTCAGAATATAACTGACCGCACGTATTTTTCTTCTTTTTGCCATTCCTGTTTGCCTCCGTCGGACATCTGTTTTTTACATATTCAGTATTCCCTGCTTGACCGCAATATACATTTTGTACGAAATAAAAAAACGAGGGACATACCGAAAGTCCCCCGGAAACAAATATTGCCTATCCGTCCGTCAGCAAATACTTGACAAATATGCAGTTGTATGCTAAAATAAAAACACAACAGGAAGCAATTAAGCGTTGCTCCGTAACTTATTGAGTTAAAAAACTAACCGCCAAGTTTGGGAGACTGGGGCGGTTAGTTTTTTTGTTAAATGTATTCGAACACAATTCCAACAATCGTTACAATGATTGAAACCACTGTTACAATTATTGAGATAATCGTAAGAATATCGCCATTGTCGGCAATTTTCATATAACAACCCGGTACATATTTTCATAAGCACCGCTCCTTTCCTCTGAAATTTGTAATTCAAGAAGGAAGGAGAAAAAAACTACGCTCCTTCCCTATATGTACAAATATAAGTTATGGAGCTGTCCGCCTAACCGCTGTAAAGATGCTACCGTTAACAAATAACGGCTTACTTCCTGTTGTGCAATTTTATTATATACCGAATGTCAAATTCTGTCAATTGATAAAAGATTTTGCAGTTGTACTATTATTGCAATACTTTTTGCAAAAAACAGATTGCACAAACGGACAATCGGTAGTATACTGTATTGGTAAGTCTTTTTTTCAGTATTTTTTAACAATCCGCTGTGACTTACCCGGAAACGGAGGGATCCATTTGGACATTTATCTGGACAACAGTGCGACGACCAAGGTCTGCAATGAAGCGGTTTCCGCTATGACACTGATGCTGACCGAAAACTTCGGCAATCCGTCCTCCACACACCGCAAAGGACTTGATGCCGCCGACGCACTCAACAAAGCAAGAAAACAGGTGGCGGGAATACTCTCCTGCACACCCGAAGAAATATATTTTTCACAGGGCGGCTCTGTTGCAAATAACACTGCCGTTTACGGTGCCGTCAACGCACTTCGCCGCCGCGGCAACCGCATCGTGACCACATCCATCGAACATCCCAGCGTGCTCAGATGTATGCAGGATCTGGAAAGCAAGGGCTTTGAAGTGGTGTATCTCAAACCCAACCGCTACGGCTCTTTTTCGCAGGACGATCTGTTCAATGCCGTCAACCGCAACACCATTCTCGTGAGCATCATGGCGGTCAACAACGAGATCGGCATTATCAATCCCGTATCCCTTGCCTCCAAAGCCGTCAAACGCGTGCAAAGCCCTGCCCTCGTGCACTGCGATGCGGTACAGGCATTCGGGAAACTGGCGTTGCATCCGTCCAAAGACGGCATCGATCTTTTGTCCGTCAGTGCACACAAGGTACACGGCCCGAAAGGTGTCGGGGCGTTGTATATACGCAAAGGCGTGCAGATCAAGCCCCACATTCTCGGCGGCGGTCAGGAGAACGGTATGTTTGCAGGCACGGAAGCCATGCCCGCCATCGTCGGCTTCGGTGCGGCGTGTGCCGCCATGCCGGATACGGCAAAACAACTTGAAAAAACCGCGGCATTACGCAATTACACCGTACTCAAACTCAAAACGCTACCGAAAGTGGAGATCAATTCCGCACCCGATTCCCTGCCCTACATCATTAACCTCTCGGTCATGGGGATCCCGTCGGAAGTGCTCATCAACCACCTCTCGGGAAAAGGTATTTACATTTCCGCAGGCTCTGCCTGCAAACGCGGTCACCGCAGTGAAGTACTGCGTGCGATCGGACTTCCGACACCGCAGATCGATTCCGCCGTGCGTGTCAGTTTTTCACGCTATTCTACGGATGCGGATGCAGATGCACTCATAAACGGTATCGAAACCGCCATACAGAGATTCAGACGATAAAAAGAAAGGCACAAAAGATGAAAGAGATTATTCTTGTAAAAAACGGTGAACTGGCTCTCAAAGGCCTCAACCGCAGCAGTTTTGAAGATATGATGATTAAAAATATGCGTCACAGACTCAGCGATCTGGGTGCATTCCGATTTGAAAAGTCACAATCCACCATTACCGTCATCCCCGAAAGCGAAGACATAGATCCCGATGAAGCGGTCAGACGCCTTTGCAAAGTGTTCGGCATTGCCGCACTTTCAAGAGCCGCCGTTTGCGAAAAAAATCTGGAAGACATCCGTGATACCGCCCTTGCCTATCTGGGAGAGGCACTTTCCGAAGTAAAAACGTTCAAAGTGGAAGCCAAACGCTCGGACAAAAAATTTCCGCTGACCTCTCCGCAGATCTGTGAACAGGTCGGCGGCTGGTTGCTTGAGCACATCCCCGGTCTTCGCGTGGACGTACATAACCCCGATATCACCGTCACGGTGGAAGTACGCGACAAATCCGCCTTCGTTCGCGGCAATCAGTTGCACGGTGCAGGCGGAATGCCCGTAGGCTCGGGCGGCAATGCCTGTCTGCTGATTTCGGGCGGCATCGACAGCCCCGTAGCAGGCTGGATGATGGCAAAAAGAGGCGTACGCCTGACTGCCGTTCACTTTGCATCCCCTCCCTACACGTCGGAACTCGCAGAAAGAAAAGTGCATGAACTGCTCGAAAAAGTAAGCGAATACGCAGGCAGGATCCGTCTGTTCACGGTTGAATTTACCGAAATTCAGGAAGCCATCCGCGATTACTGCCCCGAAGAAATGTTTACCATTACCATGCGTCGCTTCATGATGCGTATTGCAGGTGAAATTGCTCAAAGAGAAAATTGCGGTGCCCTTATCACGGGTGAAAGTCTCGGTCAGGTGGCAAGTCAGACCTTGCAGGCCCTCGGCTGCACCGACGAGTGTGCTCCGATTCCCGTATTCCGTCCGTGCATCGGCATGGATAAGAATGAGATCGTGGAAATTTCCCGCAAGATCGACACCTTTGAAATTTCCATCCGTCCTTACGAGGATTGCTGTACGGTATTCACACCCAAGCATCCGCGTACGAGAGCAACCAAAGAACTCGCACGGCAGGCGGAGGAAATGATTCCCAACCGTGAAGAACTCATTGAAAAAGCAGTTGCTTCCGCTTCTTTTAAAAACATAAACTGATATTTTGTTGCATTTTTTCAAGAGTCCGTTTTGTATTTGACAAAACGGCTCTTTTTTGTTATAATTTTTTTGAATGAGCTTTTGTGTTCATTTCGGTCAGTTCGGAACCATCCTGACCGGACGAAAGTCAAGAATAAAACTATGGGCTCCGTTTTTACGGTTGCTCCCGGAAAGGGAAAAAATGAAAAAAACAAATATCCGCAAGGCGGTAAAATCCGCCATGATCGCCGCCGCTTACGTGGCACTCACATGGCTGTCGCAGACGTTGGGACTCGGCTTCGGAACGGTGCAGTTCCGTTTGAGCGAAGCACTGACGATCCTGCCTGCCTTCACTCCTGCCGCGATCCCCGGCCTTGCACTGGGCTGTGCGATCGCAAACACGGCAAGCACCTTGGGGCCGATCGATATTCTCGTCGGCGGCACGGCAACTTTATTGCAGGCAATCTGCACACGGGCTTTACGCAACGTGCAGTTCAAAAACATTCCCGTCCTGTCTTTACTGATGCCCGTTTTGTTCAACGGTATTTTCATCGGTGCGGAAATTGCATTTCTGACAATGGCAGGCGAAGGTTTTTGGACTGTTTTCGTTCCGACCGCCCTCACGATCGGCGGCGAAGAATTGCTCGTTTGCCTGCTTACTGCCTTACCCCTTTATAAACTCATTCAGCAAAGACCCGCTTTACAGCGAATCATAAAAGAATAACCCGGAAAGGATGTTCACATGAAAAAGATCATTGTTGCAGACGACGAAGAACTCATACTCAAACTTGTCAGTGATTTTCTGCGTAATGAAGGTTATCAGCCGCTGACCGCCGCTGACGGCGAACAGGCATTGCAACTTTTTGAAGAAAATCCCGACACGGCTCTGCTGATCCTCGATATTATGATGCCCGAAGTGGACGGTTGGGAAGTCTGCCGCCGCATCCGTGAAAAATCCAACGTGCCCATTATCATGCTCACCGCGAGAAGCCAGGAATTTGACGAACTGATGGGCTTTGAGGCAGGTGCGGACGACTACGTGACAAAACCCTGCAGTCCGTCGGTTCTGATGAAACGGGTTGCGGCACTCTTACGCCGCGAAGCCTCTGCCGCAAACAACGGTAATATCGTTTCGGTGGATGAACTGAAACTGGATAATTTTGCCCATGAAGTATGGCTCAATGGCAGTTCCGTGATGCTGACGGTAAAAGAATATTCCATTCTGCAAAAACTGCTTACCTCTCCCGGTCGCGTTTTCACACGCGAACAGTTGCTCGATGATATCTGGGGCTACGATTTTACGGGTGATATCCGCACGGTCGACTCCCACGTTGCAAGACTTCGCACCAAACTCGGTGATTGGGGCAGCCGCCACATCCGCACCATTTACGGAACGGGTTACAAACTTGAGGTAAAAGAAAATGGCACCTGAGCAAACGGGTAAAAAAACAAAACTGCCGCCCGTCCGCAAGAAAAGCATTACGAGAAAAATATTCAGCCGCATCACACTGATTCTGATGTTTGCTTTGGTTTTGCCGATCATGGCATACGATCAACTGCCGGAGCCGGTGTATCTTCTTCTGCCCGGCGTGCGTATGTGGATCGCATCGGATGAAATGATGGAAGCCTACGGTACCTCGCACGAATTTACCCTTGCCGTCAACGCCGTGGAAACGGGATACGATGCAAAAGTTGAGATCTACAACGCCGACAGTCAACTCATTTACAGCACCAACTATGCACCGGAAATGACGGGAGATCTCGTCTTTCCGCTGAGCAAAGCCCCCGTGATCGACAACAAATACAAGACCAATTACGAACGGGTAAATTCCGACAGCATTGAAGTCGGACACCGCGGTTTTGATATCGGACATTATCAGTCCGCAGGTATCGAAGTTGACTTTCTGATCCATAATCAGTATACGGAAACGGGAGAACGCATCTGCATCATCATGCAGACGAGTGCTCTTTCCTCCAATACGAGGATCGTTATTCTCATCATGTCCGCCATCACGATCATTCTTTTGCTGTTGTCGCTGTGCATCATCGGTCTTGCACTTGCACGCATAACCAAGCCCATTAAGGATATGGTGCGTATCACGGACAAAATGAGCAAACTCGACTTCAGCGAAAAACTGCCGCCCACCAAAGTTCTGGAAATCTCAGAGTTGTCGGATAAGATCAATACCATGTCCGACACCCTCGACGAGGCACTGACCGACCTGCAGATCAAAAACAAGAAACTGCAGGAAGACATCGAAAACGAACGCACGCTTGAAAATCTGCGTCAGGTTTTCATTTCCGGCGTTTCCCATGAACTGAAAACCCCCATTGCCATCATTCAGGGGTATGCGGAAGGCGCAATGACGTTCATTGAATCCGATCCTGCCGCCGCGGCGGAATATTGCAGGATCATCATGGATGAATCGGTACGCATGAACAACATGGTGATGAAACTGCTGGAGATCACAAAATACGATTCCGGTGCGTACGTACCGACGAACGAAGTGTTTTCCATTCACGACATGATTGCCGCATGGATCGAAAAGGAAAGCAGTCTGCTTGCAGAAAAAGGAATTGAGGCTGTCAATGAAGTGCCCGCTTCCTTCATCGGTGAGGGTGACTCGATCATTCTGGCATCGGTCGTCAACAACTATCTCTCCAATGCCGTTTCCCACGTAAAACAGCCGAACATCATCCGCGTATATGCGGAAGATAACGATACTTCCTACCGTGTGTCCGTATTCAATACGGGGCTTCCCATTGCCGATAAGGACATCGACAAGATCTGGAACTCGTTCTACCGTGCAGACAAAGCCATGTCCCGTTCACAGGGGCGTTTCGGTCTCGGTCTTGCCATCGTGGCATCCATACAGAAATTGCACGGTCAAGGCTACGGCGTTGAAAACAAACCCGACGGCGTACGCTTCTGGTTTGATATAAAAAAAGCAGACAATGAACTGCAGAAATAAGGAATAAAAAATGCGAACACTGTATGACAAACTCTTTACCGCACTTCGGAAAGTAAACCTTTTCGATAAAATCTTCTCGTTGCCGCTGATTTCAAAAGTGATTGAATACGAAGTTCTGATGTATCTTGTGTTCGGTGTGTTGACGACGGTCGTCAATTTCGTTGTGTTCTGGCTTTGCGGAAAAATCACGGATGCAGACACCACCTTGCTGACCTTGGGCACGTTCGATCTCAAATGGGTTTACATCGCAAACGCCGTTGCATGGGTATGTTCCGTTGTTTTTGCCTTCGTCACGAACAAACTGTTCGTTTTTGAAAGCAAATCAAAAGACAGCGGCTCGGTCATACGCGAACTCGTTTCCTTCTTCGGTGCAAGAATTCTTTGTTTCGTTATTTTCGACGTTGTAGTGTTTGCACTGCTGTATGACGTTCTGCATCTCAACGAGTACATCGTCAAGATCGTCAATGCGGTCTTCGTGGTCATATTCAACTACGTTGCATCCAAACTCGTTGTATTCAGAAAAAAAGAAAATACATCAAAATAAACAAAAAAAGCAGTCCGATTTTGTATTGTCGGACTGCCTTTTTTCATTGACCGAAAAAAAAGAATCTGCTATGATAGATATAATAAATATATAAGAAAAGGAGTTGTATTCATGGCACATTTTGATATACCTTTTGTGGACAAAAACAATGAACGCAAAATGCTCGCTTCCCGTGTAAAACAGATCATCGATCAGTTGCAGGGTCGCATTTTCACCGCAAGCGAACGCACGGGCGACTTTTTGTTCCGTGACGGTCAGTCCGATATTTCAAAAATTGACGAAGGCGAATGGACCGTTTTCGGCAAAAACGATTATTGGGGTTACAGAGAACAGTATTGCTGGTTCAAGCAGAGCATCACGATCCCTGCCGCATTTGCGGGGCAGACCGTGGTGTACGACATCACACCCTTCCCCGATTTTCACTGGATGACACGCGGTCAGCAGTTCATCATTTTCGTCAACGGCAAAATGGTACAGGGTGTTGACATGAATCACACCTATATCATCCTTACCGACTGTGCACAGGGCGGCGAACGGTATGACATCGCCCTCAACGCCTACTGTGACGATTGGGAATTCAAAGGACAGGCACAGCTTGCCGCATTCATGCGCACCCTCAACAAAGACGTGCAGGCTCTGTACTACGATCTGATGGTTCCGTGGGAAACGGCACACCTCTACTCTCATGACGATCTGCAGAGAGTGGATATCATCAAATATCTCAACGATGCGGTCAATATGCTGGAACTTTGCACCTGCGACGAAGCTGTGTTCGCAGACAGCGTACGGAAAGCGCGTGCCTATCTCGAAGAAACCGTGTACGGCGTTGACAACGGCGTTTACACCTCCGCCATCGGTCACACCCATATCGATACCGCATGGCTGTGGAGACTTCGCCAGACACGCGACAAGACGGGACGTTCCTTTGCAACCGTCATCAACCTCATGCGTGAGTTTCCCGCATACAAATTCATGTCTCCGCAGGCACAGCTTTACGATTTCGTAAAACAGGATTATCCGGAACTCTACGAAGAAATCAAACAGATGATCCGTGAAGGCCGTTGGGAAGCGGAAGGCAGTATGTGGGTAGAATCCGACACCAACGTGGTTTCGGGTGAATCCCTTGTCCGTCAGTTCCTCGTGGGCAAACGCTTCTTCCGACAGGAATTCGGCGTAGACAACAAGATCATGTGGCTGCCCGACGTATTCGGTTATTCGGGTGCCCTGCCGCAGATCATCAAGAAAGCGGATATTGACTATTTCATGACCACCAAGATCTCGTGGAATGAATACAATAAATTCCCCTTTGACACTTTCATGTGGAAAGGCATTGACGGCACGGAAGTGCTTTCACACTTCATTCCGAGTCTGAATGCCAACGAACAGCACCGCTATCAGACCACTTACAATGCGGATCTGACCCCCAATCAGGTCATCGGCGGCTGGCAGAGATATTCCAACAAAGACCTCAACCGCAACGTACTGTGCTCCTACGGTCACGGTGACGGCGGCGGCGGACCGACCAGAGGAATGCTTGAAAACGGTATGCGTATGCAAAAAGGCGTTGCAGGCTGTCCGAACGTAAAAATGGAATTTGCCCGTGACTATTTCGACCGCCTTGCAAAAGAAGTAGAAGGCAGTGACCGTCTTCCCAAGTGGGCAGGTGAACTGTATCTTGAATTCCACAGAGGTACGCTCACCGCACAGGCAAGAAACAAAAAATACAACCGCAAGAGCGAACTGCTGTATCACGATGCGGAAACGGTCTGCAAACTCGCACAGGAACTCGCGGGGGCTGACTATCCCGCAGAAGAAATTCTGGAAGCGTGGAAGATCATTCTTCTCAACCAGTTCCACGACATCATCCCCGGCTCCTCCATTGCCGCGGTGTATGAAGATTCCAAAGAACAGTACGAAAAGATCCTTGCAGACGGACGCAAAATCATCGACAAAGCCTTGCAAGTCATTGCAGACGGCGTATGCGTCACAAAGGACAGCGTGATCGTGTTCAACACCCTCGGTTATGACAGAGACGATGTCGTTTTCTGCGATCTGCCCGAAAACGTTGTTGTGTATGATACCGACGGTGCGGCACTTCCCTGCCAGAAGACGCATGACGGCAAGACCGTATTCCTTGCAAAAGGCGTTCCCGCAAAGGGTTACAAGACGTTCAGACTGCAGGAAGGCACTCCCTGCGACTGCGGCAAACTCGAATTTGAAGACAACACCGTGGACAGTGCGTTCTACACCGTTGTGTTTGATGCAAACATGAACATCACTTCCCTGCTTCACAAGGAAAGCGGACACCTTGCGGCTCCCGCAGGACAGCTTCTCAACCGTCTCATTGCCTATGAGGACAGACCGCACAACCACGAAGCATGGGACATCAAATGCTACTACGATGAAAAATACTGGTACATTGACGACGTGACTTCCTGCGAAGTCATTGAATGCGGTGCCGTGCGTACGGTCATCCGTGTTGTCCGTCCGTTCAACCTCTCCACCATTATACAGGACTTCATCTTCTATCCCCACTCCGACCGTATTGACGTAGCCTACGACGTGGATTGGAAAGAAAAGCACATTGCCCTCAAAGCGGATTATCCCGTAGACGTCAATGCCGTCAAGGCAACCTTTGACATTCAGTTCGGTAACATCGAACGGACCGCCCACTCCAACACCACGTGGGATTTTGCACAGTTTGAAGTCTGCGGTCACAAATGGGCTGACCTTTCCGACAACAGTTTCGGCCTTTCCGTTCTCAACGATTGCAAATACGGCTGGACGGTCAAGGACGGACATATCAAGCCCACCCTGCTTCGCAGTGCAACGACACCGAACCACCTGCAGGACCGCGAACGCCATACGTTCGTGTATGCCCTGTACCCGCACAGCGGCTCGGTTTCCGAATCCGACGTTGTACGCCACGGTTACGATCTGAACGTACCGCTGTATGCAAAAGCAGTCACCGCACACACAGGTGCACTTGCCGATGCATTCAGCCTCGTCAATGCGGATGCCTCCAATATCTGCATTGAAACGGTCAAGAAAGCGGAAGACAGCGATGCTCTCATCGTCCGTATGTATGAAACGTGGAACAAAGCCACCAATACCGTGCTTGCATTCGGTAAAAACGCAAGTGCCGTTTGCGAATGCAACCTGCTTGAAGAAAAGGACGAACCCGTCAAGGTCATTGACGGCAAAGTTGCCCTGCATTTCAAGCCCTTTGAGATCAAGACATTGAAGATCACGTTCTGATTTAACCCGCAGGCAGGAAAAGCAAAAAAAAGCCTTTCCTGCCTGTAAATTATGATTTACAGCACAACACAGAAAGGTCACTCTCTGATATGAAATATTTTGAAAAGCACCCGATGTTCATGGTCATCGTCGGTGTGCTCGGCGTTTCACTCTCGGCGATCCTCGTCCGCTTTTCCACCGCACCCTCGGCTGTCACCGCCGCATGGAGACTTTTGTGGACGGTGATCCTGCTCACTCCCGTGGTGTTCGGCAAAAAAGAAAACCGCAACGAATTGCTGCATTTACCGAAAAAAGAATTGATATTGAGCATCGTAAGCGGCGTTTTTCTTGCCTTGCACTTTGCCATGTGGTTTGAATCGTTGCAACACACGTCCGTAGCCAGTTCCACCACCATCGTCTGCACGGACGTGATCTGGGTATCCCTCGGATTCTGCCTGTTCTTAAAAGGCAAACTGACATGGAAAGCCGTTCTTGCGATCATCGGTGCATTCGCAGGCAGTGTACTTATTGCGTGTGCGGATGCCACGGCAGGCATCGGTCTGTACGGTGTGCTTCTTGCCCTGTTTGCGGCAATCGCGGCTTCCGTTTACACCCTCATCGGCCGCATCGTGCGCGAAACGGTTTCCACCACTGTTTATACCTATACCGTTTATGCCTGCTGTGCGGTGGTGTTACTGCTTCTGTGTGCCGTACAAAAGCACAACATTTTTGCTTTCGGCGGACAGACGGTCGCTGTCGGCTTGTCACTTGCGGTCGCATCGACATTGCTCGGTCACAGTGTATTCAGTTGGTGCCTGAAATATCTGTCTCCGTCCTTTATCACCGCTGCAAAGCTCTGCGAGCCCGTGGTCGCAGCCATTCTTGCCGTATTTCTGTTCAGAGAATATCCCGTTGCCATGCAGATCATCGGCAGTGTTGTCATTCTCATCAGCGTTTACTGCTATTCCCTGCTTGAACGCAAAAATGAAGCATAAAAGGAGATATTTTACCATGAAAAAGACTAAAATGTGTCTGTCACTTCTGCTTGTCTGCCTGCTGTTGTCGTCGCTGCTGCCTGTGTATGCATCGGCTGAAACAGACACCGTTCTGCAGTTTGACGAAAACGGTCAGTTCAAAATCATGATTTTTGCCGACATTCAGGACAATCGGGATATTGAAGAATCCACTTTGCAGCTCATACGTGAAACACTGGATAAATATCCCCCTGACCTTGTTATCTTCCTCGGTGACAACAGTGTGGACAGAGAGCTTGACGGGTATCGCCAATCCGTTGAATCCTTCACACTTCCCTGCCGTGAGCGCAACATCCCCCATGCCTTTGTGTTCGGCAACCACGACACCGAAATGGATGCAACCCCGGAAGAATTGCTTGCCATCTACCGAGAGAACGGTTCGCTGACCTATGATGCCGATCCCGACATTTACGGTTGCGGCAACTGTAACCTGCCCATTCTGTCTTCCGACGGCAACAAAACCGCATTCAACCTGTGGTTGTTCGATTCGGGTTCCGCACATCCCGACAAATCCATCGGCGGCTATGACTGCGTACGTGCCGATCAGGTCAACTGGTACAAAACCACTGCCGACAAACTCAAAGAAGAAAACAACGGCGAAACGGTTCCGTCCATGCTGTTCCAGCACATCATCATGCCCGAAGTGTATGAAACGCTGTACCCGAAACTTCCCTTCACAGCCGGCAAAGATTACACGATCAAAGGAAAAACCTACTTCCCGGTTCCGTTCTTCAACCGCCATGCGGGCATCATTTTAGAGCCTTGCAGTCCGCCTTTCGTAAGCGAAGGTCAGTTTGATGCGCTCCTTGAAACAGGTGACGTCATTGCAACTTTCCACGGCCATGACCACGTCAACGACTTCAAAACCGATTGCTACGGCATTGACGTTATCAACGTTCCAACCGTCGGTTGCAGTGCTTATTCCGATGCCATTTCAAGAGGTTCGGGACTGATCACCCTTTACGAAAACGATCCGACCGCTTATGACTATGAGATGATCTATCACTTCGACATGGCTCTGGAAGAAACTTCCCTCCTGCCGCAGATCGAAGGCCGTGACAGCACGTTCTATTACAAGGCTGTCAAATTCTTCCGCCAGAAGATTCTCGACGGTTTCCACAATTTATTCCTGTAAGGTGCCGCCCTAAAAAAAATAACAAAATGATTCCGTGAACCGATATCGGATTTTCAAGTGAAAATCTGC
The DNA here is from genome assembly GCA_045590895.1 of Acutalibacteraceae bacterium. Classification (GTDB taxonomy): domain Bacteria; phylum Bacillota; class Clostridia; order Oscillospirales; family Acutalibacteraceae; genus RUG806. The sequence goes on along the minus strand of JAZNRU010000039.1, from coordinate 19,646 downwards.
TGTCGGTTCGTTTTTATTAGGTTACATTTAAGTCGATACTGTCTAATCCGCATTGAAAAAAAAGACAAAACATGATAATATTGTATCATCATAAAGGAGGGAGGTCTGCACTTTGCGCACACAAAATACGCTTACCGCACGAGACCGCATGGAACGTGCTTTTTTTGATTTGCTTGAAGAATATCCTTACGGCAAAATCAGTGTTGCACAACTCATTCAAAACGCAGGTGTCAGCCGCACCACCTTTTACCGCCACTATACCGACATTTTCGATATGTACAAAAAAGTATGCGAACATATGTTGGATGAATTGCTGAAACTGCCCGCCCCGATCGCCAGTGAACCGCAGGAAAGCATTGCTCTTGATATTTTCGACAAATTCAGCACCACTTTACAGCAACAGCAAAAATATATTCTGCTGTTAAGCGGTACGAACGGCGACCGATACTTTTTTGAACTTCTCCTGCAAAAGGTATTGGCAGCACTTGACGATTCGCCTTTGCCACTGACGGAAACGGAAAAATTCAAGATCAAATTTGTCACCTTTGCAGGTGTTTGCACGTATGTCGGCTCGCTGTACATGCATTTGCCTTTGACTCCGCAGATCATCACCCTTGGCAGAGAAATCATGAACACGGCACCGCTTTTTGAGGATAAAAAAAATGACTGACAGCACAATCAACCAAAAACTCTATACCGCCTTTGCGGAACTGCTGAAAAAAAACGACGACGGAATTTCGGTCACGCGCTTATGCGAGAAAGCCGATGTTGCCCGTGCTTCTTTTTATCTGTATTACAAAGATATGGAGGATTTCAACAACCGCATCCTGATTCAGATCCTCCAAAAACTGTTTGAACAAAGCCGTTTGATCCTGCAAGCACCGGACCGGGAACTGGAAAAAGTGCTGTCAGCAAACAATCTTCTGTTTCAGCAGGACGATCTGATTCTGTTGTATCATTTCACACACGGTACCGCCTATTTGAACTTTTTAAGCAAGGCTACCGATCTCTTGATTCCGCAATATGACCGCCTGATCGCCGATCGCTTCGGTGAAAACTACCTTTCGGATGATCATGAAGTGTGTTCGTTTTTCATGAGTGGCTTTATTCCGATCCTGTATTTTGATCTGCTTTATTACGACAAAAAAAAGATCGTGTTTGAAATGCGTTGCATTCGTGCCGTTGCAAATGAATTGTTCGCACGCAAAACCAACCAGCCGCATTGTAAAGACACAAAAAGTTCATAAAATTGCAAGTAACACGTCACAAAGTTTTGTACACCCTATACAGAACTTGTGTATTTGTTACTTGTTTTTTATTTTCCCCATCCTCTATAATAAATATGAAATGTTTGTGAACAACACAAGCAAAAAAATTTTTTCAGGAGGATTTACTATGAAGAAAACACTGGCTATTCTGTTGTCCCTTGTTCTTATGCTCGGTGTACTGCCCATCGCAGGCTCCGCCGCAGAAGTCACACTGGATCCCGCCGCGTCTTCTTATGCAGCGTATGAACGCTACAAAGTATCGGCAAATGACGCAGAATACATCGACTCCCTCTCTTACGATCAGATCGCAAGTCTGATTCTCGATTGGGTTGACAGACAGATTGCCGCCGTGACGGCAGACTTTGAAAACTTTGAAGTCGAAGTTATGGGACAGACGATCGCCGTTGATATTCCCGAGATCAAGGGCATTGACGACATCGTTGCATACGCGGGCTATCTCACACAGCTCGGAGGTGACTTCGAAAATCTGAACACCGCCAACCTCGTTTCTCTTTCCAGAGAAAAGGGTGACGTCAACTTCATCTACGGAATGCTGCAGTTCATGGCTGACAACGCCGACATCTTCGGCAAAGTGTTCCATTGGGAAGAAGGCAAAGTGTTCGATTACGGCAAAGTCGGCGAATACATCCTTGCCCTCGACACCACCGATGAAAACAACAAAAAGATCGTTGATTTCTACAACGATTATCTCATCGGCAATGACATTCAGGAAAAATTCATTGCTGAAATCGCAAAGGAAATGGTCTACACCGTAGAAAAGGATGAAAACGGCGAAAGAACCGAAACCTTCGACGAGATCATCAGCAACGGCATTCTTGCTTGGTTTGCAGGTCTTTGCGAAACCAACGGCATCCTTTCCGCCGACGGTATTGCGACCCTCAAGGCTTATGACCTTCGCACCACCGATATCTACACCCTCGTTAAAAACTTTGTCGGTCTTGTACAGAGCGACAACCAGGTCAAGATCGATACCTATTATAATTATCTGCTTGACACCGCTGTTCGCACCATGCTCAAGACCATGCTCGGCTACACACCCGTTGTCGGTGAAGCAGTTGCAGACGATGCAGTTGTTGCCGCATTCAATGCTGTTTATGACGACCTTGCACTGTTGGAAGAAATCTCCGGCGGCTCCGTCTACTTCAAGAACGGCGATGCTTACTACGAGATCACCCTTGCTGGTGCCGCTGTCGACACCGTAAATGCTCTGACCTGGGAACAGGGACTTGACATCAACTTTGAAGCTCCCACCGTCGGCATTTACACCGGTGAAAACGCAGGCACTCTCGTAAAAGAATACAAGCCCACCTCCCCCGAATACAAACAGCTTATTTATTCCACCTATGCAGATCAGATCGCCGCTGAAGGCTTTGAAGTTGCAGGCACCACCGTGGCTGACGAATATGCAGCACTGATGGTCGACGCAAACAAAGGCCCCGCAATGAGCAACTGCTTCGGTATCAAAGTGGCACAGGGCGAAGAAGAAATCTCCTCTGTTGTGATCGGCTTTGATGAAATCGAAACATTCGTCAATGCCATTGCTCTCGAAAAGGCAAACGAACTGGCGGCAGGCATGATCAACGAAACCATCACGGCCGCTGAAGTTACATCCGTTGATGTTACCATGGGTTATGAAGCATGGGCAACGGACGATGAATTTATCGTTCAGGTCAATGCAACCGCCAAAGCAAAAGCAAAAGTGACCGTAATGGGCTTCACCGCTGAACAGGAACTGGATGCTTCCTCTTTCATTTCCAACCCCGTTGCCGTTATCGTTCTTGACGATCTGTCCGGCAATCTGAACATTGACGGTGCAAAAGAACTGTTTGATTTCATCGACACCGATTTCGTGATCGATGCAGACCTGCTTGACATTGCAGGCAACTACGATGCATTTGACGGTGCTGTCGGCCAGGTCAACCACATTCTCTACGGCCTTGTTGATATGCTTGTCAGCGATGCAGGCATGGAAAAACTCAATCTGACAGACGGTGACAACACCAAGCTGACAGACAACCTGCAGAAGATCTGCGACACGGCAAATGACATGATGGCCGCCGCAGAAGACGTCATGAACGACGAAGGCCTGCAGGATCTCATCGGCAGTGTCGGCATTGATCTGTCCGCGATCCTTGCCGATCTTCCTCTTGACATTCTCTACACAATCAACTTTGAAAGCGTTGAAGACCTCTATGTTTCCGCCATTAACCTTGCTCTCGACGTGATCGACAACGACGAAAATGCACTCATTGCAGACATTCACACTGCAGTTGACGGTCTTACCAATCTCGATGCCATGGCAGTTGCCGTGACCGATTATGCACTTGCAAAATGCATCCCCGCTGTCAACGAAGCATTGGCAGGTTTTGACGTTGTTCTTTCCGTTCCCGCCGCAACCGACGCAAAGACCGTTGCTGACGGCGAAGGCAAAGACATCATCATGACCAAACTTGTTGACGTGGCTTACGAAGCAGTCACAAAAGCTACCGACGATGTTCTCAACAGCATTGTCAATGATTTCATTGCAAAGATCAACGGTGAAGCCTCCACAGATCTTCCCTCCATCGCATTTGCATTCGGCGTTGAAAAGGGCGACAACTGGCAGGCAACCCTGACCGCTATGGTCGATCGCATTTATGAACTTGCAAACGGCATCATCATTGCCTGCGGCACCTATGAAGGCACCGACACCTTCGACCGCATCAGTGCTGTTGCAAACGCAATGCTCCCGCTTGGCTCCCTTGCTTCCAACTGCGCAAGCGACGAATTTGCATTCGATATTGATACCGTTCTGAATACCTATATGTTCGCAGAAGGCCTTGAAGGCGATCTCGACAACTTCCTCGGTCTGTTTGAGACCAAGGTCAAGACCGACGATGTTGCAGCAGGCGTTCCCGTGACAAAAGCACTCATCAACGCATCCGAACACATTGTTGATGCGATCTTCCCGGATACCGTCAATGCTGAAAATTATGAAGCAAGCGTAACCGTCAAAGAAGAATTCACCTCCGGTGATAATGACGTCGTCATCGCCGCAAACAACATGAGAAGCATCAACGGCAGAAAGACACACCTTGTTCCCGCTGCACTTAACCTCGTCAGAGAAGCAGGTATTCTTCCCTACTTTGCAGCTTGTGAACACAAGGGTGCAACCGAAACGGTCGAAGGCATTGCCGCAACCTGCACCGAATCCGGTAAAGAAGCGGCCGTTGTCTGTGCTGACTGCGGTTATGTGATCAGCGGCGGCGAAGTAATCGGTGCGCTCGGTCACAAGTGGAATGCATGGACCGAAACCAAGGCTCCCACCTGCACGGAAAAGGGCGTTGAGACACGTACCTGCGCAAACGGTTGCGGTGAGACCGAAACCAGAGAAGTGGCCGCAAAGGGACACTCCTTCGGTGCATGGACCACCACAGTTGAACCCGATTGCGTAAACGAAGGTCAGCAGAAACGCACCTGCACTTGCGGTGCAAGCGAAACCAAGGCAATTGCCGCTACCGGTCACACCGATGCAGACGGCAACAGTATTTGTGATGTTTGCGGCTACGATTGGAATGAACCCGAAGAACCCAACTTCTTCGAAAAGATCATTGCTTTCTTCCGGAGCATCATTGACTTCTTCAAAAATCTGTTCAGCTAATTAACAATCTCCATCTACTCTCTTTTCTCCCCTAATGAAAACCCCTGCCTACCGTTTTTGGTAAGCAGGGGCTTTCCCTGTATTGTCTTTAGTTTTGCAGATGTTGCATTGTTTTTTCGACAGCCGATTCAATATCGACCGTGCCGACACCGAATACGGACGTGTGGATCTTACCGTTGACGGGTGCTTTCCAGTATTCGTCAATGCCGTCAATGCCGTTTCGCATACCGAGGACCGATCCTACCGTGGCACCGTTGCAATCCGTATCGAATGCCATTCCGACCGCCGTGCAGATCGATTTTCCGAAGTCACCCTCACCGTACAGCAGTGCCGCCGTGACGATCATGGCATTGGGAATGGTGTGACACCAGCCGTGGTCGGTGTGTTCGTCGTATGCGGCGTGAATAAAGTCGAAACAATCCTCAACCGTCTTGCCGCTTTTGTACATCTCCAAGATCTTCAGCACCGCTTCATACAGCCGTGAGGTATAGGGAATCTGTGCCAGACCGCCCATGATGATATCCTCGATGCTGTCCGTCACAGCCGCACAGGCGATCATGGCAGAGGCGAACATTTCTCCGTAAATGCCGTTCTTGACGTGGGAAATGCGTGCATCCGTGTATGCCATGCGTGCTGCTTCTTTGGGATTGCCGGGATTGATGTAACCGAAATAATCCCCTCTGATCTGTGCACCGATCCACTCGCGGCAGACGTTTTTGTACATGGCGGATGCAGGCGGCTCTATGCAGTTCATAAAATTGACGAACGCAATGCGTTCAGCGGTAAAATAGGCGTACACGGACTGATATTGCATCCATGCCCTTGCCACATCGTCGGATTCAAAATCGCGGCCGCATTCATCCACGATCTTCTGTGCCAATACCACGTAGTTCGTATCGTCATCCACGGGCATTCCGTCCACGGTATCCGCCCACGCCTTGCCGCGTAACATGAATTTATAATGCGAACAGACTTCCCGTGTCATGTCGCTTGATAACATATAGCGGTGCAAGGGGTAATTGCCCGTTTCTTTCAGCAGCGGAATGAGTTCGTCACTGCGTATACCCTCCACGGGTTTGCCCAGCAAACAACCGCAGGCTCTGCCCGTCCACGCACCGAGAATTTTGTTTTTCAGAGTATCCGCATCGGGCTGTGTGCGTGCAAATTCATGTGCGGAACAAAGCGTTTCGATCTCCTCCAACGAGGACGGCTCATTGTACGGATAGTCGCTTTGCATCCCTGCTCCGATCACCAGTTCAAACAAAAGGTCACTCATACGTGTCTTGATGTCACCCGCAGGCAACGCCGCCACCGATTCAAACAGACCTTTATAACGCTCTACGTCCAAGCCTTCTTCCATGGATTGAACATACTCCGCCAAAAGATCCTGCGGATAACGGTTCAATCCGTCCGCGTTGCTGTAATCGGGCGTGATATGCGTATCGTAAATCTTTGCAAACATAAAAATCACCTCAACGGATAGTCTGTTATTATACACTGACTTCCATAGTAGCACATTTGCAAGCAGAATACAAGAAAAATCAAACCGAGCACACAAGCACAGTCAAACAAACATACAAATACCGATCAAGACAAACCGATGTGCCCGTTTTTTTGTATATACAATCATTCTGCTCATCACCACCGCAAATTTTTCGCCTCTGCGAACAAACTTTTTCATAAAATTGCTTGCTTTTTCATGGGCATTGTGGTAAACTGATGGGGCAAAAAAAACATAAGGGCCTGTAGCTCAGTTGGGAGAGCGTTCGGTTCGCATCCGAGAGGTCGAGGGTTCGAATCCCTTCAGGTCCACCAAAAAAATTCTCGTTCTTTTGAACGGGAATTTTTTTATCCGTTGCGAAAGCAATGGTATATCATCAGGCGCCAGGCTGTATATCATCGCCGCAGGCGTATATCATCACACGAAGTGTGTATAACTTTCGCAATGATGATATACAACGGTTGACACCGTTGATGATATACAATTCCTTACGGAATTGTTGATATACAAGGCTTCGCCTTGATTTTTACCGTCAGATCCGTTTCAACCGAACAGTGCGAGAGTCGAATCCCTTCAGGTCCACCAAACATCCGACAGTATCATATGATGTTGTCGGATATTTCTTTTTTTATCTCATGCGAAAGCTTTGCATATTATCAATCGGCAAAGCCGATTGTATCTCATCAGCTGTCAAGATGTATGTCATCACACCTTCGGGTGTGTATACTATTATATTGATGATATACACCACTACGCATGGATGATATACACAGATTTCGCCGCAATTTTTCTTGTTAAAAAACACTCATAAAAAAAACTGTCTTGCAATTTTTCCGTACAAATGTTATGCTGATTTCAGAGGTTGATACTCCTCTGTTATATCTGTTATAATTAAATTCCGGGTGTGGAAGGAGATTGATTTTTTATGGAAAAATTACGTCTTGCAATTATTGGCTTCGGCGGTATGGGCAGCTGGCACGCCGAGAATATCAGCAATAAAATATCTGAAATAGAGGTTTGCGGTGCTTATGACATCCGTCCCGAAGCATTGGAAAATGCCCGTGCAAAAGGATATTATGCTTATTCTTCACTTGATGAGCTTCTTGCTGATAAAACCGTTGATATCGTTACGATTGCCGTCCCCAATAATTTTCATAAGGATCTTGCAATAAAGGCATTAAGAGCAGGTAAAAATGTTATCTGTGAAAAGCCCGTAACTCTGAATTCCGCCGAGCTTGAAGAGATAATTGCTGTTCGTGATGAAACCGGCAAGGTTTTTTCAATTCATCAGAACCGCCGTTGGGATAAAGATTACTGCATAATCAAAAAAGCAAAGGACGAGGGCTTACTTGGTCAGGTTTATATGGTCAAAAGTATTGTGCAAGGGTCCCGCGGTTCTATGCACGGCTGGAGAGGCTACAAGGAAAACGGCGGCGGAATGCTGCTTGACTGGGGGATTCATCTTATAGACCAAGCAATGAATATGTTCAGTGAAAAGGTTGTTGGTGTAAATGCTCATCTGCTCAGCATGTATTCTCCCGGTGTAGATGATAACATTCATCTTTTCCTGCGTTTTGAAAGCGGTTGCTCATATATGATGGAAATGAGCACAAACTGTCTTATCAATCTTCCGCGTTGGCACGTTCAGGGTACCCAGGGCACGATTCAGATAGACGACTGGAACGGAAACGGACGTTTTCTGAAGTTGAAAGAAAATGCCGAAATGAAATGGTCCGATGATATTGTTTACACGGCGGCAGGCCCCACAAGAACCATGGCACCGCGTCCCGAATACACCATGACAGAAATACCTCTTCCTCAAGTCAATACCGATTGGGCAGACTATTACAAAAATATTGTAAACGTTATTTACGGTAAAGAATCTCTGATCGTAACACCCGAACAGGCACTTCGTGTAATGAAGGTGGTAGATTTGATGTTTGAATCCGAAAAAGAAGGTGCAGCTTTAGCCTGCAACATATAAAGGAGAAATAAAAAATGAAAGTTGCATGGATCATCAAAGGCGGCTGGGACGGACATGAACCGAACTTGGTTTCGGAGCGTTTTGCCGAAATACTCAGAAAAGAAGGTTTTGATGTCAGGATTTTTGATACATTGCAGGTCCTCGCTTACAATCGAGAAGAATTGAATGAAATTGATTTGCTTGTTCCCGTATGGACGATGGGAGAAATAACACGCGAGCAGTCTGTTGCAGCCGCTGAGGCTGTAGGAAAATACGGTGTGGGGCTTGCAGGATGTCACGGCGGTATGTGCGATGCTTTCAGAAATGACACTGAATGGCAGTTTATGACAGGCGGACAGTGGGTATCACATCCCGGCGGAGATAAAACTCCGTACAAAGTCAATATACGCAGAGGCTCCTCTCCTCTGGTAGAGGGTATTCAGGATTTTGAAGTCTCATCCGAGCAATATTATGTACATATTGACCCTGCCAACGAGGTGCTTGCCACGACCCGCTATCCCGTAGTTAATTACTATCACGCAGCCAACGGTGAAGTTGATGTTCCCGTTGCATGGACCAAACGATGGGGACACGGCAGAGTTTATTATAATTCTCTCGGTCATCACAATGATGTTTTTGACATTCCCGAGGCACAGGAAATGATGCGAAGAGGAATGCTCTGGGCAGCAGAGGGTAAGGAACTTTTCCGTAACACAAAACCGGATCCCGAACAATATTCCAGTAACGAAAAAATGTATTGATAAGGTGATTTATTATGAAAAAGGTCAATGTGGGAATCGTCGGCTGCGGAAACATCAGCGGAATTTATCTTACAAACCTGACAGGGATGTTCGCTGATAAAGTAAATGTTGTAGCCGTATGTGATTTAATTCCCGAAAAAGCACTTGCCGCACAGAAAAAATACAACATTCCCAAAGCGTATTTTACAGATGAAGAAATCATGGCTGACAGTGAAATTGAACTTATTGTCAATATCACCACTCCCGATCAGCACTGCATTGTCAATATGATGGCACTGGAAGCAGGCAAACACGCTTACTGTGAAAAGCCTCTTGCAATCTGCCGTGAAGACGGTGAAAAGCAGGTCAATCTCGCAAAGGAAAAGGGACTTTTATTGGGTGGCGCTCCCGATACGTTTCTCGGTGGCGGTATTGCGACCTGCAGAAAACTGATTGATGAAGGCGCAATCGGAGATGTGGTAGCTGTTAATGCATCCATGCGTTGCCACGGTCACGAGTCCTGGCATCCGGGTCCTGCTTTTTATTATAAAGTGGGAGGCGGTCCTATGTTTGATATGGGCCCGTATTACCTTACCTGTATGATAAATCTTGCAGGGGCTGTAAAAAGTGTTATGGCGTATACCCGTATTACTTTTCCCCAAAGACTCATTACATCCGAACCGCTTAACGGCACAATCATTGACGTTGAGGTACCAACGCACATTGCCGGTCTTCTTAAATTTGAAAACGGTGCAATCGGCACACTTACCACAACCTTTGATGTATATGACGATCATCAGGCTTGTGTTGAGGTTTTCGGCTCCAAGGGCAGCATCATCGTCCCCGACCCCAACGGTTTCGGCGGCCCGGTTAAACTGTTGAAGGCTTCCTCCGATCGTTTTGAGGAAATTCCCATTCAATATGATTACTGCGAAAACAGCCGCGGCATAGGCGTTGCAGATATGTGCACTGCACTTCGTGAGGGCAGAACGCCCCGTGCAAACCATGAACAGACATTTCATGTACTTGACCTTATGTGTGCTTTTCACGAATCAGCACAAGAGGGCAAGGAAATAAATCTGAAGCAAGGTTTTGTACGCCAACCGGCTCTTGAGCAAGGCTACAGATTTTAACAAACATTTTCCGTGGGATATAAAAACACGGTCTGCATAAAATCTTTTTAACGGTTAAATGAATTTACCCGCGGAAATCTGTCCGGGACCTAAGAGATTACTTAAATCAAACTCATGCACAACCCCTCTCGGTTTTGTACAACCCCTAAACCTATGTATCAAAATTAGATATGGTTTCCAGAAAATACTCGTTCTTCGGAACGGGTATTTTTTATCCACTGCAAAAGCACTGGCATATCATCACCGCAGGTGCATTACGCTTTCGCAATGATGATATGCAAGACTATGTTTTGATGATATGCAATTCCTTACGGAATTGATGATATACAAGGCTTCGCCTTGATTTTTGTTTTTCAATTCGTTTCAACCGAACAGAATAAAAGTTAAACACTTTTATCTGTGCAAAAAAAAGCCGCAATCCTTTTTTGGGATTACGGCTTTGTATTTAACGTCCGTGCAAACTGCCTGCCTGTTTATTTACTGATTACCCATTCGGAAGGAACGGCCACGAAATCGGGATCATCGGTGAGTTTACCCGTATGTCTTGCGTTGCTGATCATAAGTGTGGAAATGCCGAAATGCACCATATCGTTATAGAGCTTTTCGTTTTCGTCGATTCGTTTGAGTTCGTTCAAAGACGAAAATTCACCCTTTTTCACGTTTGCTTTCCAGTATCTCCAGCAAAGCTGTGAGCGTCTGACGTTTTCTTTCTGCCACTCGGTTTCGGCTTCTTCGATCGCATTTTCCCACAGGGCGTCAAATTCTTTCAAGGTATCATTGTCAATATCAAGAATGGTGGTGGAATAGTATTTGTCGAAACAGCCCATACCGTATTCCATATCGACCTTTTCAGGGAAGATCAGCCAGTACTGAATGATATTGAAACCGAAACCGTTGTTTTCGTCAATGCCGTTGATGAAATCGATAATATGCTGATACCCTGCACCGTAATAGGCTTCGCAGAATTCATACATCAGCTTGTCGACGTCCTGATACGGATCCCACATCAGGCGGGAAAGCATATAGCAACGAAGTGCCGCAAATTCACCGTCGGCACTCGTGCCGCTGACGCCTTCTTCAAAAACGCCGATTACATTGTTTTCGGCAAAGATCTGCAAATTACGCTGAATGGCACCGAAGTTTCCGAAAGGAAGCAGAAAACCGCTGTAATCGGTGGTGTAATCCCACACGAAAAGATGTTCGCTGATGGCAGCCCAATCCTGCAGATCCTTCAAAAATGCTTCGTTGTCTTCGGAATAACCGCTGTCCATGGGAGCAGAGAACTTGCATTCAATGGAGCAAAGACGAATAACGACGTTTTCTCTCGGCACCGTGATCTTCGGAGCCTGCCTCGTGTAGCCGTCGGTATAGGCAAAGGTATCAACAAACACATCGGGATAATCCTCGCGGATGTCGTCTGCGATGGCGTTCACAAAACGGATCATCGTACCGGCGTGACTGCCTTCTTCTTCGTCAATTCTTGCACATTCGTCGCAGACACAGTAGTTGGAATTGTCGTTCTGCGTGACGGAAACAAAGGCGGCATCGGGATTGCCTTCCAGCCACTCGCGAACCGTGGCTTTTGCAATTGCAAGCGTTTCGGGATTGGTCAGACAAAGCTGGTCGGTGGTTCTCTCCCCCGTCTGCACGCCCAGTGCAAACATTTCGGGTTTGGTTGCGAACAAGGATGTCGGCACAAGCGAGGAGAACGTATGGCAAAACGGACCTGCATATTCAACACCGCCGCCCAGTTCAACAGCCATGGTGCCGTCATTGAGGCGGTTGGCTACCTTGTATTCCTTGCTTGTCGTACCGTACCAGTCGGTCTGTCTGAACATGAAAGGCGGAACGTACGTATAGTCCACGTTCACGGGCACCAACAGTTTTTCGGCTTCGGGAATCACTTTGAGCTGCGTTGTGTATTGACGGTAACCGAAATATTCTTCAAGAAAAGTATAAGCGGCATAGAGCGTACCGCGTTTTACGCCGCCTGTGATGACAACGGTTTCATCCGTCGTCAGGATGCAGACACCCTCATTGCCGAGTGCGGCATAATCAACAGTATCATCGTATTCACGGTCGTTTTGTCCGACGGAAATCTCTTTGTTCGTTTCGGTTTCACTGTCGGAAACAACGGCAATCTCGGTTCCGTTGATCTCTTTGAACGTATCCTTCAACAGGTTGGCGGCGGTCAGTTCCGCTTCGCTTGCCGTGTCGGACACAACGATCACGTATTCGTCGGTGATTTCAAAAACCTCTGCCGCCGTATCTCCTTCAACGGGCGGCGTGAAAATATGTCCCTGCGGCTCGGCAGGAATGAAAAACGAAAAAACCGAAGTCAGAAAAATGCTCAATGCGGTGAAAAAGGGCATGATGTAACGCGGATTGATAGAGTAAAAAAATGACTTGACAGAATCCATAAACAATTCCTCCGAAACGGCAGATTTCATTGCATATATCAGATGATGCTATTATTATACCTTTGAATGCTTTTAGTGTCAATCATATATATAAATGCATTCAATTATGCCCACGGATCTTCTTCAACGGGCACGCGGATGTCGGCAAGGCATTGAATTTCAACAAGGAACCATTGTCCCGTTGACGGCTTTCTGCGAAGTTTCATCGGCCTGGGGCTATCCGCACCGCCGCTTTTGATGTATAGCGTTGCCCAATCCTGATTATCGAAAGAATAAGGGTTTTCGATCACGGTAATTTTATAGGGCACATCCGGTTTATAGCCGTTCTGAGGAGTTGCACCATGGAAATAGGAACGTGCTTTATAAGGCTCGGAGCCGAGGTGCTCTTTTATAAACTGCTTCTCAAAACCGCTGACTTCCCCCGGACCTTTGAGGAAATCCAACATTTCGACGGTTGCATCCGGGTCGTTTTCGTAATTACAAAGAACGGCAAGTGTAAGTGCCGTTGTTTTGAACGCTGAATCGAGCGTGGCTTCGGGCATAGCCTGCAACTCGGCAACACTCGTCGGAAGTGAAGCAAAGGTAAACGTTTCGGTACGATTCTTTCCTTTGTCCGCCGCCTGCACAGTGCCGTTCACAGCCTTATTTCCGGCCTGCGAAACCTGATTTTTGAGTGAATCGAATAATCCCATCGTCAAATCCTCCTGTCAAAAGGTTTAATTTTGCTGTTTCGTTTTTTTTCATTGTATATATTGCTTCATGATTTCAAAAATTTCATCAAATATATCAAATGATGATATTATTATACTCTCAAATATCTTGCGTGTCAATCGTTTTATATAAACGGCGGTATCATAGCCGTACGGATGTATGAACGCTTGCAGGTCATTTACAACAACAGTTGCTTTTACTCGCCTAAATAGATTTACGTATATCAAATCCTAATTACTCTATTTTACGTTTTATATTTGAAATAAATTATTAATACTTAATAATATTTGTAAAAAATACTTGACATTTTTGAATTTTTGATTATAATATTATCAAGAGGTGTTATCATTGAAAAAATGCACAGAAAATGAAATTGAAAAACTAACACAAAGTCTCCCTTCCATTCGTAAAATTGCCGGTTGGTCAAGCGAGGATCTCGGTGAATTGATCGGTGTCACAAAACAAACAATCAGCAATATTGAAACACGAAAAAACAAAATGTCAAAAACGCAATACATTGCAATCCGCACAATTATTGATTACGAAATAACCGAGCATCCGGAAAATGAATTATTGAAAAATGTTGTTGATGTTTTGTTAAATTCAGACGATACTCCCGAAAACGAACAAAAAGCTCTTGCAACCATTGCGGTATTAGATAAAACATCCAAAACAGCTATTACCAGTGGTGCAATTGCAAGTTTTGGTGCGTTATTTGCATTATTAACAAGCCCTTCGGTAACCCCAGTTTTAGAATCTGCAATTTCAGCTAGTTCAAAATGGTTAAAAAAGATACTTAAATAAGGAATTATTATTAAATATTATAAGGTTTTTTATTCTTACTTTGATAACTGATACCAAAGCCACACAAATATACGACATAAAAAAGGAAGGAGGGTAGCACATGGTTGTTTTTGGTGTAAATAGAGTACTAAATTGGTGTCAAATTTTTTCTGGCGGGAAACGATACACTTGTCCTACAAAGGAAATTAACGGTCAATTGTGTTTCGTTTTCAAAAAAATATGGTATCCCGTTGCAGATTTTATAACCGAAAATGGAGAAGAATTAGTCAGAGAAAACGGGTTGTTGTTTTCCAGACCATTCAAAAAATAATACGAACAACAGAGGAGTTTGAGCATTATGAAAAAAGAAGAAATAGATACCTTTCTTGAAGAAATGGAAGCAATCGGCGATATTTGGACACCGGAACAGGTCGAAGATGTGTATGGCGATTCTTCTTTGAGCGAAGCATTAGCAGATAGAAAAGCTGCACTCGGTATATTTTTTGATATAATCGGCAAAGTGATTAACAGTGATTAAATATTAAAAAAAAAGAATAAAAAATAACAGAAGGAGACTTGTATGGGAAATTTTGATTTCGCAAAATGGTTTGGAGTATTAGACAAAGACAATCACGCAGATGAATACTATGCCGAAGATGAAGTTTATGTGTACTGTGATGAGTGCGATAATTTAATGGTACCCATTAAAGGCGGATATAAATGTCCGGTATGTGGTTGCGAAGAAGGGAATTAAAACAGAAACAAATAGCTAATTTTCAAAATAAAGCGGCTATTGCAAATCAAAAACAGATTTGCAATAGTCTTTTTTTATTGCATTATCCGCACAAAAACTGTATAATCATCTCATACAGCACACACGGAGGTTTTTGTTATGGTCGTATATTTCAGCGGTACGGGCAACAGCCGCTACTGTGCCGAGGCGTTCAGCGAGGCGTTGGGTGACACGATGCTGAATGCGTTTGACGGCATCCGCAACAAAGAGTCTGCGGCATTGCACAGCGAAAGGCCGTGGGTGTTTTGTGCACCGACGTATGCGTGGCGGTTGCCGCGTGTTTTCAGCGATTACATCCGTCGGACTTCGTTTGACGGTTGCAGGGACGCCTATTTCGTAATGACCTGCGGAGACGATATCGGTGACGTCGAAAAAAGACTTACAAGGCTGTGCAAAGCAAAGGGGTTGCGTTACCGCGGTGTGCTGGAAGTGGTAATGCCCGAAAACTACGTTGCCATGTTCAAAGTGCCAAAACCCGCCACGGCACAAAAGATCATTGCAAAAGCGGAGGAAAGCCTGCAAAAAGGCATTGATTGCGTGCGGACGGGGAGCGATTTCCCGACGTACAAGGCAAATTTCGAACAACGTGTCAAAACGAATATTGTCAATCCCGTATTTTATGCATTTTGCGTGAAAGCAAAACCCTTTTTTGTGACGGATGCGTGCATCGGTTGCGGCAAATGCGAACAGGTGTGCGTGACGGGCAATATCCGTATACAAGACGGAAAACCCGTATGGGGCAAGGATTGCACGCACTGCATGGCGTGTATCTGCCGTTGTCCGAAAGAAGCGGTTGAATACGGCAACAAGAGCCAAGGCAAACCGCGTTACGTGTGTCCGCCGCGAAAAAAGGATTGACAGTTTACAAAAAAGAAAATACAATAGAATTAATCTGAAAAAACGGAGGGTTTGGTATGTTACAGCAAAAAATCATTTCTGTTCTGACCGCCATCATTTCTTTGTTCAGTCTGTGGTTTTTCCCCGCAACACCCGAAGAAGGTATTTTTACCGATCCGGTTGCCTTTGAACAGACTGTTTTTGACGAAGGAGAATTTGTGATGCAGGAATACGATCTTGTGGTTTCCCCCGACGGCAACGATGCAAACGCAGGCACGCTCACAGAGCCTTTGCAGACGCTTACCGGAGCCAAAGAAAAACTGAAAAATGCAGACGTGCCCGACGGTGAAACCGTTACGGTATGGTTCAAAGAGGGTACGTATCTGATCTCGCAAGCGGTCTTGTTCGACACGAGTGACCGTGCGGACGTCGTGTATCGCTCCGTTCCCGGTGAAGACGTTGTATTCACGGGGTCGGTGGATATTACCGAATGGGAACAAGGCTCCATCAACGGCATGGACGCTCTCGTTGCCGACGTTGACACTGAAACAGTGTATTTCCGTTCGCTGTTCAAAGGCGAAAAAAGACTTCCCGTCAGCACATGGCCGAAAGAAGGTGCTTTTCAGGCGGTCGGTGCCATCGATGCGGATGCACTGCAACCCGACAGCGAATTTTTCAAACTGCACTGTGCGTTCACCGTTCAGACGAGTGATATTATGAATTTTGCAAACTTCACAGACGTGAACGTGCGTATCATGCACAAATGGTGCGACGATATACTTCCGCTTCGCTCGATCGATACCGAAAGCGGCAGGATCGAACTTGCCAAAGCCGCCGCCATGAGCATCGTTGAGGGTGACAACTTCGTGTACGAAAACGTACGTGAAGCCGTCAGCCAACCGGGTGAATGGTATCTTGACCGCAGTGAAAAGAAACTCTATTACATCCCCTGCGAGGGTGAGACCGCAGAAAATCTCGTGCTGTCTGCTCCCGTTACGGATGCATTCATCCGCATGGACGGTGTTTCGGGCATTCAGTTCAGCGGCATCCGTTTCGTAAACACGGACTGGGATTTCGCGAACGGCACCTTGCGTGTATGGCCGATGGACGAAACCAATCCGCATTACAGCAAACTCACCTATCTTCCCACCCATCCGCAGGCATCCTATGAAATTCCCGCCGCGATCGAAATCAAAAACGCACAGAACGTCGGCTTCGTCAACTGCGTATTCCGCAGCATTTCAAATTCCGCCGTCATGTTCAGGGAAAACGTGAAAAACAGTTACGTAAATGCCTGTTATTTTGATGAGATCGGCGGCAACGCGGTATTCATCAACGCCCCTTACGCCATTCCTGCCGTCACCGGCGGCATTTCCGTCACCGATTGCGAGATCAACGAATACGGCAGAATTTACAACCATTCCATCGGCGTTCTGCTCTGCCATGCAGAAAACTGCGTGATTGCAAACAATGAGATCCACGACGGCTGGTACACCGCCGTTTCGGTCGGTTGGGTATGGGGCTACGGCAAGAACCCCACCAACGGCATTCTTGTCAAAGACAATCTCATTTACAACATCGGCAACGGCTGGCTCTCCGACATGGGCGGTATTTACACCCTCGGTATTCAGCCCGACACCGTACTCAGCGGCAACGTGATCTATAATGTCGGCTGTTACGACGGCAACGACGGTTACGGCGGTTGGGGCATTTATCTCGACGAAGGCTCCACGCAGATCACGGTGGAAAACAACCTCGTCTACGATTGCTCCTCACAGACCTTCCACCAGCACTACGGCAGAAACAACATCGTGCGGAACAACATTTTTGCCTTCGGCAAGGACGGTGCTTTCATCGTCAGCAGAAACGAAGATCACAACTCCCTGTTCCTGCAGAACAACATTCTCGTAACAAACGATGCGGTGATGTTCAAAAACTGCGTGGATGAAAACTGGTTCATCGACCATGACAATCTGCTTTGGGATTATGCAAGAAAATCCCCCTATTCGGGTGCAGGCACAAGTGTTACCGATCGCAAAAGCATTGTCACCATGATCGCCAACGGTCATTACAAGGATTCCCTGTTCAAAGATCCGCTGTTCCGGGATGCGGCAAACAGAGATTTTACCCTTGCAGAAAACAGCCCTGCACTTGATATCGGCTTTGAACCGTGGGATATTGCAGCAGGAACGCATTATGTATTTGAATAATAAAAAAATCGCAAAAGTGTAAATCATAATTTATCTTATTTTGCAAGCCGCATTTCCCGTTCATAACCATGCTGAAATCCCCCCGATTCACGAGGAATCGGGGGGATTTGCTTTGTTGATGTTTACCGCAAGGGTAATTTCATTTTACCAGTGGGCAACGCCGCATTCGCAGTAGTGGTGATCTTCAAGTCCGAACAGTTTGAAGATAAACACCAGAACCTTCCAGATAAACTGCAGGAGTTTATTGGTGGAATGGCACCAGCAGGAATGCGATTCGCCGTCTGCAGGACCGTTTTCCTCATAGCCGGGATCCCAATCAACACCCAAGGAAGGTGCGGCAATGATTGTGATATTTTCGTACATATAAGGAATGGTGAAGTAATTATCTTCATCCACAAGCAGATTTCTGCCGTTAACGGTAATGATGAGATCTTCCGCTTCATATTCGCAAGCCAAGGCAAATTGGAATCTGAATGCTTCACCAGGTTTGACTTCAATGTAAGCGGTTTCGTAGAACACCTTATCGCCGATTACAAAGTTGCCGTAAGATGATTTTGCCAACTGAACGACATAAGTGGTGTTCGGATTGTAGACGTACACGTCCAGTTTTTCGGTCAGTGTGCCGTCTTCGGTAGCAATGGTAACGGTGGTCACACCGGTTTTGACACCCTTAACAGTTCCGTTTTCATCGACAGAGGCAATGCTTTCATCGGCAACGGTGTAGACGAGTTTCACTCCGGTTACACTGTCGGATACCAGATATGCATTGAGCGGTTTTTGCTCACCGACAGCAACACCGACGGGTTCACCGACAATAATGGCAAGGTCACCTTCTGTATAGACAGCGTTGACGGTGCGGTCAGCCTGTACGTTGACAAGACTTGCATCCCAACCTGTGAAGATATAGCCTTCCTTTTCAGGTGCCTGTTCTCTCGTTGCGGCAGAGCCGTAAAGCACGGTCTGTTCGGCAATCTTATTGCCGTCTGCAACAAATGTTACCTTGAATGCCTGCGTGTACTTGGCAACTGCCGCATCCAGAACGGAAACGATTGCATCCACTTCAGCCTGCTCGTCTGCAATGCGGTCAAGAGACGCCGTGTTGTCGGCAAGAACAGCCTTGATCTCGCCTGCCACGTCAACGTAAAGCGTTGAATCTGCAAGGCGACCGTTGAGAACTGCAATGTCTGCATCGTACGCAGTATAATCGGCTCTTGCAACGGATTCGGTGTAATAGTGTGCGGCATCGTTCATACAGGTGTAGGTGTAGTAACCGTCAACCCATGCACCGTTTACAAGTGCAGGTCTGGTCAGAACGCCTTCGCCGTATGCATGACCGATGGGTGCGATTTCAACATAGGTCGTGTAATCGCATTCAGAGCAATATTCGTATGCGTTCCAACCGATGCCTTCACAGGTTGCATCCTTGGCTTCGACCTCAACGATGGCATGGCCGTGTGCCTTGATCGTCTCGGTGTAAGTGTGACTTGCATCGTTCTGACAGGTGTAGGTCATGACACCCGTTTCGGTGCAGGTCGGTTTCTTTGTTTCAACACCGACGTAATTATGACCGAGTTCGGGGATTTCAACATAGGTCGTGTAATCGCATTCAGAGCAATATTCGTATGC
>JAZNRU010000038.1:0-34453 GCA_045590895.1 Acutalibacteraceae bacterium | reverse complement strand
ACCAGACGATTCACTGCCGAAACCATGCCACGGGTAAATGTACCGGCAAACTTGGAACTGTACGGAGTGCCCAATGAAGTCGGATCGTGGCCATGTCGTGCTGTGAGCCAAGGAGTTGTTATCAGGTCTTGTCTTCCTAAGACCGCTTGGCCTCCGACTTAACTTGTTTTTGTTGTAACCAGACGATTCACTGCCGAAACCATGCCACGGGTAAATGTACCGGCAAACTTGGAACTGTACGGAGTGCCCAATGCATAAACGCTTGCACCGGGCTGCAGTTCCGTTGAATCACCGAACTCTGCAATCTGCAAACCGCTTGCTGCGATACGGACAACACCGATATCATTTGTATCATCATAATTTACTACTTCGGCAGTATACACCTTGCCGTCCCAAGTTTCAATCTTGATATTATAGTCAGATTCATTGATAACGTGAGCACAGGTTACGATGTAAGTATACTTCCCATGTGTGTCTTCCTGGCAAATAACGCCGGAACCGAGTATACTCAATTCACCGCTGTTCTGTTCATAAGCAAGAACGGAAACACAACTCTTGAATGTCTTTTGGTATATTTCTGCAGCAGAAAGACCTTCTTCATCGTGATCTGCGGACGAAACGGCAGAGATTTCGGGAACATCCGATAAGGAATTCCCCTCATCGTATTGACCATCTCCACTGAAAAGAACAGCCGCAAAGGCAACCACGCAAACGAGTACAATGCCTGTAAGTGCGACAAACAAAGCCTTCCCCGTCGATTTCTTCTTTTTCTTTTTGCTGCTGTCAATATGAGGTGCTTGTGCATATATCCAATCGGATTGCTGTGTTGAATTGACATTGGCACCGTCTGAGCAAGCATCAACAGCAGCTGTGGTAATGTCGGAAGGTGCACTTTCAACAACTTCCGCCTGCGGCGAAGGTTCGATACTTTCATTCATGCAATCTGCTTGCACTACACTGCCGTCTTCTTTATCACTTGTGCAAGAATCCGTAGGTACAACGATCGGTTCTGCATCTTGATCGAGGGTTTCCGTCATCGGAATGACTGATTCACTCTCAGGGAGCGATTTCTCAGCAACCGGTTCAATGGGGTCTGTCGGAGTAGCATTCATATTGTTCAGATTGTCTGCTGATTCATTCATTACATTAACCTCACATTTACAATTATTGACACTATTAAAAATAATTAAACTTTAATCATTTTTAAATATTGGCAAGTGAATAATAAATTTAGTTGTATCATCTTTGCTGTTTGCAATTATTGTTCCGCCGTGCATCTCGATAATACTATGGACAATGTATAATCCGAGACCGAAACTGGATGCATCCAATCCACGGGATTTGTCTACCTTATAAAAACGTTCAAAAATACTGTTCAGATCTTCTTCAGGAATGGTAGAACCGGTATTGCTGATGACAAGTTTGGTACTTTTCTTTTCATTTGACAGCTCAATTTTAATTAAACCGCCTGTATTTGTGAATTTTACTGCATTATCAATGAGATTATACACGACCTGACGAATCAAAGCTTCATCTGCTCTTATCTGAACAGCATCAAGTTTATCCAATCCGAGTACATCAATATTTTTTCCCGTAATCGTTTTTTCAAAACCGACGATTTGCTGAATAACCAATTGATCCAACATAAAATACGAATACTCAAGTTCAACTTTGCCGGCTTCAATTTTTGACATATTCAGCATTGAAATTACAAGTCCGGATAAATGTTTTACAACGTCAGAAACGATCTTGAGATAATGTTCTGTTTCTTCAGGAGGAATCGTACCGTCAAGAATTCCGTCGATGAAACCACCAATGGTTGTCATAGGTGTTTTTAGTTCATGAGAAACATTAGCAACAAAATTCTTGCGAGTTTTTTCGTTTTCTTCAAGACTGTGAGCCATTCGATTGAATGCGGTCGCCAATTCGGTAAATTCCTCATACTTTCCGACATTTTTAATTCTGTATGAAAACTCACCTACTGCATAATGTTTGGTTGCTTCAACCATTTTTCTCAGAGGTCGTACAATTCTGTACGTAACGGCAAGAGAACTGAAAAATGCCATGATAACAGCAATCAGACTTGCGGCAACCGTCATCTTCAGATATGACAAAATATAGGGTTGATAGCCGAGACGAAGCAATTGCGTTGCAATGATATAATATGTCTTGCCGTTATTATACTTAACGCGTAAACCTGTCATGATATAATCATGATTCGGATCAATATCGATCGATCCTTTGTATAAATAATCCGTTTCTGATTCATCAATCAATGTCAATGTTTCAGAGGAAAAGAAAAGTTCACTGTGAAGATCACACGTATTCTCAGAAGATATGTCACTTTGCGCAATTGCATTCATTTCACGGCAAAAAATAATTTTTCCGTTCGAATCAAGTACATAATACTCAGCATTGGTTGTGCCGTGAAGTGTTTCCAAGGTCTGCAATAAAGAATATTCTGCATCATTCTTTTCGGTGATATCGGAAGTGTCAATTTTATCTCTGATAAGATAACAACTCTCCAGCAATGTCTGATGAAGATCAGCAGACCATGAGGATGAAACAAAAACCATCATAGTCAAAGATGAAATCAAAAGACAACAAAGCACAAGACAAGTCAGAATCAGAAAATAATGCTGAAAGATGCCGACAACACGTTTGCTGCGTATCAACTTCATTATACAACGGCCTTTCCATTAAAATACAAGAAATAAAAATAAATGCCGATCGGAACCGGCAGTTATTTTTATCAGATTTTAATTTCTTTTCAATTCAAACTTATAACCGACGCTCCAGACAGTACGCAATTCCCACTCATCCGAAACACCTTCCAGTTTTTCGCGAAGTCGCTTAACGTGAACGTCGATCGTGCGTGAATCACCGTAAAACTCATAGCCCCAGACCTCATCAAGCAGTTGATCGCGTGTAAATACGCGGTTCGGATTGCTTGCAAGGTGAAAAATAAGCTCAAGTTCTTTCGGCGGCGTATCAACCTGCACGCCGTTTACTTTCATTTCATAATTGGTAAGATTGATTGAAAGTTTATCGTAATGTACTTCTTTAACAGGTTCACTGCTGCTGTTATTACATCTGCGAAGAACTGCTTTGATTCTTGCAATTACTTCTTTGGTTTCAAAGGGCTTTACAATATAATCATCAGCGCCAAGTTCAAGACCGAGGATACGATCAAAAGTTTCACTTTTTGCTGTGATCATAATAATAGGCACATTGGATGTGGCTCTGATTTTGCGGCAAACCTGCCAACCGTCCAATTCGGGCAACATAATATCAAGCAGAATCAGATTTGGTTTAATCGCAGAAAGCATTTCAACAGCCGATTGACCGTCATTCAGAATTTCCGTCTGATAACCTTCTTTGGAAAGATACAATCTCAGAAGTTCACATATATTCGGATCATCATCAACGATCATAATTTTTTCATTCATGAGATCAACCTCCCCGTGTTCAGTAAGTAATTTTTCTTTGTTTTGAAACAACGATCATCACAATTCCTGCAGCCGCGGCAAGGCAAGCACTTATAAGTGCAATCATTGCGGATTTGTTGCCAGGAGATTCAAAACTGTCTATCTGTGACGTTTCTGTATTTTGTTGAGCAATATTCTGCACTATCGTATTTTGATGGGATAGATAGTCATCCAGGACAACAGCAGATGCAGCATTCGCATCGCCGTTTGCGTAAACATCGACGGCATTTGATGTCATGTTTGCAATATAAGTCTGATTGGACGTTGCAGTCTGATCTGAAACAGTAACCCCAACAACAGAACGGAAATCAGTAATTGAAGAATCATTTACAGTTGACAACGCATCTCCGACAGATGTGCCCGACACGTTACCGAGTGCAGAACTGAGAGTATCTGCAACAGAAAACAGTTCAAGACCTCCGATACCGCTTAAAACACTGTTTGTGCGATCCGTATGCTCGGCCGAACTGAATAATTCCAAGGAATCCGTTGACATTGTTATAGACGTATCAATCAATCCCGCAGAAGATCCGCCAAGCATTCCGACTGAGGGAAGCACTGTCAAAGTACCGCTGTTCAACAACGATGAAACGGCGTTACTGTCAACAGTAACAGAGGGAATGTATGAACTGAGACTTCCTGTTACGGAAGATTCACCGACGCTCGAAGATGTAATGGAATCAAGCAGATCGCCGAAACCGACACCAAGACCGACCGAACCAAGTACACTACCTACAAAGTCAGTATCATTCGGAATATATGTATCGGCAAACAAGGAATCATCCGTTTCATATTCACCGCTCAACAGGTCATCCAGTTCAGGTTGTTCTACTAAGACGGAATCCGGTGAAAGGATACCTTGAATCACGGTGAGGTAATACTTCGTCTCAAATGTTTCATACGCATCTTTATATACGCAAGAAATCGTAATGACATCACTGTTTTTTGAAATGTCTACGGGAATTTCATTAAAGTTTCCGTCTTCGATCGTTAAACCGTTTGCGGTAATCGTAATATTCTGAGATAAATTGCTGTTATTGCAAACATAACTTGTAGGATAAATCCATACGGAACTGCGTTTGTATTTTAATGTTGTCTTATAGGAATAAACATCAGCATAAAACTCGCCCGTTTCAAGATCAAAACGATCGGTCTGTTCAGCAACACGCATAAATGCATCTTCGTAAGACAGTGTTTCGGGTTGCAGAGATAATTGTGCATCCTTACCCATTAATTGCAGCAGATAATATGCAACCATATCACGTTCTACGGCAATTTGCAGATCTGACGCATCACAGGAAACATCGTATTTTGTACCGAGCATCGTTGCAAGATAACGAATTTTGATTTCATCATAAGAAATATCGTCCGGTGCAGATACCCCCTGCTTACGGATTGTCATCAGAGCAATCAGACGGTATACTTCTTCTTCCGTCATATCAATGCTTACATCATATCCGCTGCTCCAAAGAGTATATTTGGAAACAGCAAGCAAATATTCATCCAACGACAGGTTATCTGATACGACCGTCCATTCCTGAATAGCAGACATATCAATGCCCGTAAATACACTCATATAATTCACAATGGCAGTTTCAAGCGCTGTGCCCGAGGGAATGGATCCGTTTTGCAGATATTTATCGAGAGAACCGCTTTTCATGACAGTGTATAAAGCACGTGCCATAACGACCGTATCCGCATCATAATTATCGGGATACACTATACCGGCATTTACAAGATATTCCTTAATATCTTCATCCGACGTTTCATCTTCAATGAGTGCAGAGTTGTCATTCAATATTTCAAAGAAGTATATGTATGCTGCACGTACGGAGTTTTCATTCAGATCATATAGTTTACTGGCTTCTTTGACATCTTCTCGAAATGAATCCGCGGTTTCGGTATACGGGTATTCGGGACACGCTACCAAAGTTAAATCTGTAACCATATCGCTGATGCCCGTAAGACTTTCCTTGACAGACAAATCGGTCAGCCATGCTTTGTTCGCAACAGAATAATCATACTGCGTTTCAAAAGTTAAAATTGCCGCAAAAGCAATTTGACATAAAGAAATGCAGATCATCAGACAAAGCATTGCGGACAAAACCTTTTTGATGTATTTCATATACGGCTCCTTTCGAACCTGTAATCTAATATGTCACATAGTTATAGTCATAATACTATATTATTAAGAAAATGTCAATAATTCACTTCATAGAAAAACAAAAAAAGCACCTGTTAAGATTAACAAGTGCTGCTGAAGTCATTCTTTAATTGTTTCAAAGGTAAATACGGTCTCAGATTGCACTTCTGTACATGCTTCAACATAACAGGACGGAAACTGAGGTTTGTTCGGACTGTCGGGATAATACTGCGTTTCAAGGCAAAAACCGCTTCTTTTTTGCATCGGAAGGTTATCCTTTCCCGCTTCACCTTCCAGAAAATTGCCGGCATAAAACTGAACACCCGGTAAAGTAGTGTAAACATATAAAGCAATGCCGCTGTCAGATGCAAATGCATAAGCACATCTGCGAAGTGTTCCGTCAGCATTGTCTATGACAAAATTATGATCGTAACCGCCGGTCAATTGCAATTGTTCCTCCGCATTATCAATATCGGCTCCGATCTTTTTTGCAGTACGGAAGTCAAAAGCCGTTCCGTCTACGCCGGCAATCTCACCGGTCGGTATACTGAACGCATCAACAGGAGTAAAAGCTGAACAATCAAGTTGCAGAGAATGATCGAGAATGGTTTCACTTTGATATCCGTTCAAGTTAAAATATGCATGATTTGTAAGACTGATCGGTGTTTTCTTGTCGCTGCTTGCTTTATAGGTAATATGAAGATCATTGTTCTGACCCAATTTATAGACAACGCTGACCGAAACATTTCCGGGGAAACCGTTTAATCCGTCAGGGCTGACGTATGAAAACTCAACGGAATCCGAATCAGCAATAATACTGTTCCAGACGGCATAACTGAATTCACCGCCTGCATGCAGACACGTTACTTCTTTTTCGTTTTTAATAACTTCATACGTTACATCATCCATAACGAATTTACCGTTTCCGATACGATTTGCATAAGGACCGACAACTGCACCCTGATATGAAGATCTTTCAAGATAACTCTCAACATCATCAAAACCAAGCAAAACATCCGTTTCCTTGCCGTTTTTATCAGGAACAACGATACTGCGAAGCGTTGCTCCGAGCGTCAGTACGGATACTTTCATTCCGTTGTTATTTTCAAGAATAAATTCAAATACTTCTTTACCGTCAGGCATAACACCGAACAAGCGTTTGGAAACTGTCATATTTACATTCCTTCCTTTAAGCAAATCAAAAGTTAAAATAATTATAATGATTTCCGAATAAAAAGTCAAGTTTATTACTGTGTGCCGATATTACAATGAAATGTATTGACGAATTGAAATGATTATTGTATAATAATATAACTTATATATTTAGGAGTACGAAAAATGAGTTTTATTGAACTGAATTCTGTTTATAAGAAATATCAGACGGGTGAAGTTGTTATTTCTGCGTTGGACGGTGTCACATTTTCCGTTGAACAGGGGGAACTGTGCATCGTTGTCGGTCCCAGCGGTGCAGGTAAGACAACCGTTCTGAACATTCTCGGCGGTATTGACGATTGTGACGACGGTAAAGTACGTGTCGGCGGTGAACTCATCAATAATTACAACAGTAAGAATCTTGCCATGTACAGACGTCATGACGTTGGATTTGTTTTTCAGTTCTATAATCTTGTTCCCAATCTTACGGCTCTTGAAAACGTTGAACTTGCATCGCAGATCAGCAATAAAGCACTGAATCCTACCCGCGTTCTTGAGCGTGTAGGTTTGGGGGACCGTTTACATAACTTCCCTGCCCAACTTTCCGGTGGTGAACAGCAACGTGTTTCCATTGCAAGAGCACTTGCAAAAAACCCGAAACTGTTGCTATGTGACGAGCCGACAGGTGCTCTTGACTACGCAACAGGCAAACAGATTCTGACGCTTTTGCAGGAAACAAGCAAAGAAACCGGCATGACGGTTGTTATCATCACACATAACCAGGCACTGACACCAATGGCAAACCGAGTTATTTCCATGCGTAACGGACGTGTTCAAAGAATTACGGTTAACGACAATCCGTTGCCTGTGGAACAGATAGAATGGTAAAAAATATGATCAGAATTCAGATTTGGAGGTGAACTGCACTTGACCAAAACATATCTTAAAAGCATTTTTCGTTCTGTTCAAAGCAGTTTCAGCCGTTTTGTTTCCATTGTCTTGATTATTGCTCTCGGTATTGCTTTTTTTGTCGGCATCAAAGCAACCGCACCCGATATGAGAAATACCGCACAGGATTACTTTATTGACAGCAACTTGATGGATATCCGCGTGCAATCGTCTATCGGACTTACCGATGAGGATATTCAGGCGATTATGAACATAGACAGTTCAATCGAAGCGGTTCTCGGTCAAAAGTTCAAGGATGCACTTGTATTGGTAAACGGTGAAATTGAAAAAGACATTGACGGAACGCAGATCAGTACGAGAGTTTATGGTCTGAATACAGGGCTGCTGGCAAATTATCTCAATTACGGTGTTGATGAAGCCGTATATATGAACCGTCCTAAACTCATTGAAGGTGAATATCCTGATAATGAAAATGAGTGTCTTGTTGATGCAAGTGCTCTCTCAACGCCCGACAGTTTTCAGATCGGAAACACCATTACACTAGTCGGTGACAATGAAGATTTGAGGGCCTCTCTGACACAAAATGAATTTACGATTGTCGGCATTATTCAGTCTCCCTACTATATTTCATTTGAACGAGGTAACACACTGATCGGCAGCGGTAAGGTCGGGACGTTCATTATTGTACCCGACTCTGTTTTTGTACAGGATTATTATACCGAGTTGTATGTGAAAATTGCAGGATCCGATTCTTTTGATCCTTTTTCAAATGAATACAGAAATTACATTGCTCCCTATATAGGTATGATAAAAGCCATTGCACCTTCAAGACTGCAATCCCGTGCAGAATATCTGCAAAATACCTTACCCGGGAAAATCAGCGAAGCGGAAGGTTTGCTTAATAATGCTTCGGCTACAGCAGGAACGCAAGTTGAAGAACTGAAAAGTACCATAAAATCCCTACAGGAAAGCAAAACATTACTTTCAAAACAATTATCCGAAGCTCAGGAGACTTATAACGTAACCCTTGCGGATGCAGAAGAAGAACTTGCATTAAATCGTATAGATTACGATAACAATATGACAGAATATAACCGTCTGCTTACCGAATATCAGACAAGCAGTGCGGCTTTAGCGGAGCAAGAGGCGGAATACACGAAGGCATACGCCGCCTTTTCAACTAAATACGAAGAATATCAGAAAAATGCACAAGCTCTTTCTGATGCAAAAACGCAGGTAGCAACAACAGAACGTCTGATTTCTGAATCACAAGGCATCATAGAGATGCTTGAAAACAGACAGAATGATAACGTTTCATCGGAGGAATTAAACAGCATCCGTGACTTTCTGCAGGCTACAAATCCCGGCTTATACGAATCAATTATAGGAAGCACAACCGGTGGTCTTGCCTCGGAAATGATTGTCTATATCAAACCCGTACTGCAGGAGTATCAGCAGGAACTGATCATACAAAATGCACAGATCGAAGAACTGGATCAAAAACTCAAGCAAGCAGAACCTGAAATTCAATCAACAAAAATCACTCTTGAAACAACACGCAGACAACTTGACGATGCGAAAGTTCAGTTAAATGCAAGTTACAATACGTTGTTGGATTATTCTACAAAACTGTCTTCTGCAGGTGCCGACATCACAAGCACGGATTTTCAATTATCATTGCAAAAAATCCAGACGCAGATGATGATTACGGAACTTACCAATCAGTTGACAACCATTGAAACGAATTTGACTACGGCTCAAGCCGCATTGCAATCAGCTAACAATCAGATCTCGGATATTTTACAGGAAGCAACAGGTTCCTATCAGCAACAGATCGACAATGCGAAGAATCTGCTTGCAAGTCTTGATAACGTCTATTGGAATATCTATGACAGATACGATACACCGGGGTATTCCAGTTTCAGTTCCACCACAAAAAATCTGGAAGTTCTTGCTAACATCTTCCCCATTTTCTTCTTTGTTGTTGCCGCACTCGTTTGCTTGACGACTATGACGAGAATGATCGATGAGGACAGAACCACTCTCGGTACACTCAAAGCACTCGGCTATGACAATAAGGTAATTGCATCAAAATATATTATCTATTCCCTGTCAGCTTGTATTATCGGTTGCTCGATCGGTATTGCTACGGGCATTTATGTTTTCCCGTTTGCAATATTCAAGGCATACAGCATTATGTTCACAATACCCGATCTGCAATATGTCGTACCTGTTTCAAGTACCGTTATCGGTATTGTGATCGCACTTGCCTGTACCTTATTTGCTACGCTGATCGCATTACGCAGAGATCTTTCAGAAGTACCGGCCATGTTAATGAGAGCAAAAGCCCCAAAGGCAGGTAAACGAATTCTGCTTGAACACGTCAACTTTATCTGGAGAAGACTGCGATTCAGCAACAAGGTTACCGCTCGTAACCTTTTCAGAAACAAACAGCGTCTGTTTATGACAATCATCGGTATTGCAGGTTGTTCCGCACTCATGCTTTCAAGTCTCGGAATGTACAATTCCGTATCTGCGATCCGATCAAGACAGTACGGCGAGAATTCAATTTCACATTATGATTTCCAGATTATGTTTGAGGATGCACAGGACGGTTCTTCCGGTGAATACAAAACCGTTGCCAATTCCAACACGGTCGCTTCGACACTTCTGATTTCCATGAAATCCGTAACCGGATATTCATTGCGTTCGGATACACAGATGGATGTCTACCTGATGTCCCCGTCCGATCCTTCCCTGCTTGCTGATTATATAACCTTGCAAAACAGACAAAGCGGTAAGATCTACACGCCGTCCATAAAAGGTGCTTTGATTACAGAAAAGTTTGCAAGGGATACCAACACAAAAGCAGGCGAAACGATCTTTATTCAGACATCTGATGCCAAAACTTATGAAATATTTGTAGCGGGTATCGTAGAGAATTACACGTTCCATTATATTTATATTTCACCCGACTATTATGCCGAAATATTCGGTGAATGGCCTGCGTATAATTATTGTCTCGGCAATCTGACGGACATTGTTCGTGCATCGGATGAAAACACGATGGCGTCACTAAAAGGACAGATGGCAACAAAACTGATGTCCGTTTCAGGTATCCAGGCTGTCAGTTTCAATTCGGATGTAAATGAATCCTTATCAGAAATCACCAATGCATTGATCGCTGTTGTTGCAGTGTTCTTTGTATCCGCGTTGATTCTTGCATTTGTTGTTTTGTATAACCTTACAAACATTAATATTCTGGAGAGAACAAGAGAACTTGCAACTCTGAAAGTCCTCGGCTTCCTCGACAATGAAGTAAACAGTTATGTATTAAAGGAAAATCTCATTCTGACAATGTTCGGTACAGCTTTTGGTATGCTCCTGGGTATATTGTTACATTATTTGCTTGTCACTTATGCGGAAATTGATACCGTTATGTTCGGCAGAGAAATTGAATGGTATTCCTATCTCCTTTCTGTCATTTTAACCTTTGTTTTTGCTGCAATTGTCAATGCAATTATCAACAAAAAACTCAAGAAGATCGATATGGTCACATCGCTGAAATCTGTTGAGTAAAAGAAATAAAATAAACTCCCGTGAAAACACGAAAGTGCTTGTTCACGGGAGTTTGTTTTATCTTCAGGTTCAGATCTCGGAAAGTTTAACGGGACGATTTTCTTCGGCGGATTTCTTGGCGGCAAGAGCAATCTTTACGGACTGCAGACCTGCATCAATACCGCAAGGCACTTCTTTATCATTCACTATAGCATCAACGAAATCGAACATTTCGGTTGTGTAGGATTGCATATAGCGCTCAAGGAAGAAATACAGCGGTTTTTCACCGGTTACACCGTTTTCATCGGAAATGACCGCACTGGAAAGTGTGTCATTAGCACTTGCGACGGAGCCTTTGTTGCCGAATACTTCGGCTCTCTGATCGTAACCGTATGCGGCACGACGGGAGTTATCAATGACACAAAGAGCACCGTTTGCCATTTTCAGAGTGATGATAGCCGTATCAAAGTCACCCTGTTCACCGATGGCAGGATCAACCAACACGGTAGCAGCAACGTAAACTTCTTCAACGTCACTGCCTGCAAGGAAGCAAGCCATATCAAAATCATGAATAGCCATATCCATGAAAATACCGCCGGAAACCTTGATGTATGCGGGATTGGGCGGAGCAGGATCGCGGGAAGTGATCTTGATAATGTGCGGATCACCGATTCTGCCTGCGTTGACTGCGGCACGTACAGCGGCAAAGTTATGATCAAAACGACGGTTAAAACCGACCTGATATTTAATATTCTTGCCTGCAAGAGCAGCTTTGACCGCTTCAATCTTTTCAATGGACTGATCGATGGGTTTCTCGCAGAAAATATGTTTTCCTGCTTCAATGGCTTCCATGGAAATGGATGCATGGGTATCGGTAGAAGAACAGATAAGAACCGCATCAATTTCGGGATCAGCAAGAATCTGCTTGTAGTCAGTGTAAATCTCAGTAACACCCATGCCTTCGATGAATGCTTTCGTTTCATCATTCAAAAAAGGTTCTGCTACAGATTTTACTCTTGCATTCTTTACATGATAAGTAATGGATTCAAGATGCACCTTACCGATTCGGCCTGCACCGATAATGCCGATGTTAATCATAGTATATCTCCTTTGTTTATATAGTGCCGTCCCAGGTGGAAACGGTTTCTTTTTTCATTTCTTCTTCATCAAACCAACGTGTGGTTACGCATTTGGATTCAGTGTAAAAACGAACGGCATCCTTACCCAGACAATGCAGGTCTCCGAAGAACGACTGTTTGTGACCGGAGAACGGGAAGAAGCCGACAGGAACGGGAATACCTACGTTGACACCAACCATACCGCCGTCTGTACGGTTGGTAAATTCTCTTGCATAATAACCGTTCTGTGTAAAGATAACGGAACCGTTTGCAAAGGGGTTTGCGTTCATAACGGCAAGACCTTCTTCAAAATCCTTCACACGTTTAATGCAAAGAACAGGTCCGAAGATCTCACAATTACCGACCTGAGAATCAACGGGTACGTGATCCAGTACAGTCGGACCGAGATAGAAGCCGTTTTTCAGTTCATCTGCAACCGAATACTCTCTGCCGTCCAGAACGATCTGTGCCCCCTCTGACAAACCTTTTTCGATCCAGGAAATAACTCTCTGTTTGTGGGCTGCAGAAATAACGGGACCCAAGCCTGTGGTCTTGTCGTAAGCGGCACCGATCTTGAGATTTTTTGCAAGACGGATAACTTCGGACACAAGCTGATCTGCAATGCTTTCTTGTGCGACGACTACAGGCAGAGCCATACAACGCTCGCCTGCACAACCGAATGCAGAGTTGATGATAGCGGCGGCAGTTCTTGTAATGGGAGCGTCTTCAAGCACAAGCGCATGGTTCTTTGCTTCACAAAGACACTGTACACGCTTACCTGAAGCGGCGGCACGGGAATAAATATGCTTACCGGTCGTGGTGGAGCCGACGAAAGAAATACCTGCAATATCGGGATTATCCAAAATAACTTCATCCACTTCATTTCTCGAACAGGTAATCATATTGATAACACCGTCGGGAACACCTGCTTCTTTATAAAGTTCGGCAATGCGAAGTGCTGTGCGGGGTGTCTGCGAATTGAGTTTGAGTACCATACAGTTGCCTGCGGCAATGCAGTTGGGAGCCATCCAACCCATCGGAATCATGGCGGGGAAATTGAAAGGAATAATACCTGCAAAAACACCGAGAGGTTCACGGTACAGTACCGTATCATAACCTACGGAAGTACCCATAATGGAATCGCCCATCATCTGTGTGGGTATCTGTATGGCATTTTCAGTTCCCTCTTTTGCTTTCAGAACGTCACCTTCGGCTTCTTTCCAAGCCTTGCCGTTTTCTTCGGCAACCAGATAGGTCAGTTCATCCATGTGTTTGATAAGCAGTTCACGGATCTTGAAAAGAATCTGCGTTCTTTTTACGACAGGTGTTTTTTTCCATGCAGGAAAAGCTGCTTTTGCCGCATCGATTGCACTCTGCACTTCTGCAGGCGTGCAACAAGGTGCTTTTGCGATGATCTCACCCGTACTGGGATTATAAACGTCAAAATATTTGTCAGTTGAAGATTCAACGAACTGACCGTTGATAAATACTTTTAATACTTCTGCCATTGTTTTGTCCTCTCTTACAGACCTGCTTTTTCAGCAATGTATTTTCTCGCTTTTACGGCATACTCAAAGGGATTTGCGATTGCAGGATCCTGTTCAGCTTCAACAAGCACGTATCCTTCATAATCGTTATCTGCAAGAACATCAAAGATCGGTGCAAAATCGATAGCACCGTCACCGGGGACGGTAAACGTGCCCATTCTGACTCCCTGCAGGAAACTGAGATGCTCAGCTTTGACTTTGGCAATCACTTCGGGACGGATGTCCTTGAGGTGTACGTGTTTAATGCGTTTAGCGTATTTTTTCAGTACGGACATATAATCTTCACCGCAATATGCAAGATGACCTGAGTCAAACAGCAGACTGAAAAGTTCGGGATCCGTATTTGCCATCAGGCGGTCGATTTCTGCTTCCGTCTGCACGACCGTTCCCATGTGATGATGGAACGTGAGGGCAATACCCATGTCCTTCGCAATTTTACCGAGTTTGTTAAGACCGGTGCAAAGAAGATCCCATTCTTCATCATTCATAACGTATTTGTCATCAAAAACAGAAAGATCGGTTCCCTGGATAGAGTGACCCTGTTCCGAAACACCGACAACTTTAGCACCCATGGCTTTGAGGAACGTAATATGTTCAATAAAGCCTTTCTCGGTTTCTTCGTAAGGTTTCGTTGTCAAGAAAGTGGAGAACCATGCATTGCAGACCTGCATGCCGCGAATATCAAGATAGCGATGCAGTTCAGCGGGATCTTTGGGGTATTTGTTGCCGACTTCACATCCCGTAAAGCCTGCAAGTGCCATTTCAGACACACACTGTTCAAAAGTCACTTCGCTACCGAGATCGGGCATATCGTCATTCGTCCAACCGATCGGTGCGATTCCGAGTTTTACTTTGTTTTTATCAAGCATCAATACTTCCTCGCCTTTCTGAAATTTTCAACTTTATTCTTGTAAGCCTCCTGCACGCCCTCTTTGGCTGCGACGGAAGCAATACCTACGTTCCACCATGCACCGTAACCGTCCGTCATGGTTTTGGGTAAGACCTTAATATCAATGAGAGTTGATACGGTCTGTTTTTTACTGTC
Source organism: Acutalibacteraceae bacterium (assembly GCA_045590895.1). Classification (GTDB taxonomy): domain Bacteria; phylum Bacillota; class Clostridia; order Oscillospirales; family Acutalibacteraceae; genus RUG806. Next base: position 19,493 of record JAZNRU010000038.1, on the reverse strand, counting down.
TTCGAGTGCAAAAGCAAGTTCTTCCATTGTCTTTACACTGTAAGTTTTTACACCGTAACCTGCCGCAGACATTGCATAATCGATCTGCATAAGATCACCAAGCAACTGACCGTTTTCATCACGGTATCTGAATTCGGTTGCAAGATTGCCGATGCCGTTTGACATCTGCAGATTGTTGATGCAACCAAACCCGATGTTATCAAACAGCAAAACGTTGATCTTCTTTCTTTCCTGTATGCTTGTTACAAGTTCGGAATGCAGCATCAGGTAACTGCCGTCACCGCAGAAAGCATACACTTCCCTTTCAGGCTCTGCAAGTTTTGATCCGAGTGCACCTGCGATCTCATATCCCATACAGGAATAACCGTATTCCATATTGTATGTATCACGCACATCAGAAGTCCACATTCTTTGCATACAACCGGGTAAACTGCCTGCCGCTGCAACGGCAATGGCATCCGGTGCAATGTTGTTTCTGATATATGCAAGAACCTGCGTCTGCGTAAGTCCTTTACCGAACAGTTTCTGCATTTCGGGTATCGTTCTTGCATCACGAGCTTTAATAAGCGGTTCAAAATCTTCATCCACGCAATATGCAGAAAGTCGAGCCATTTCGTCCGACCACGTTTTCTGTGCGATTTCGATCTCATCCGTATATGCAGACTTATAATTTGCTTTTTCAAGTACAGCGTCAAGTTTTGCGAGCACCGCTTTTGCATCCCCGACAGCTTTTACGGCATCCAGTTTATAAGCATCAAAACGGTCAGTGTTGATCGTAACAAAACGAACATTCGGATTGGCATACAGCGACTTTGATGCCGTTGTAAAGTCAGAGAAACGTGTTCCGATACCGATCACAACATCTGCATCTTTTGCAATCATGTTTGCGGCTGCATTGCCCGTAACGCCGACACCGCCGAGATTCAGCGGATGAGAGGAAAGAACGGCACTTTTACCCGATTGTGTTTCAGCAAAGGGCATGTTGTACTTTTCTGCAAATGCTTCAACAGCAGCACCTGCTTCGGAATAACGTACGCCGCCGCCTGCGATCATCAAGGGTTTCTTTGCAGAGAGAATCACGGAAGCAATATCATCAATTTCTTCGTCTGCCGCTGAATTTCTGACGATCGTATGGACTCTTTTTGCAAAGAAACTGTCGGGATAATCGTAAGATTCCGCTTCAACATCCTGGCAAAGAGCCACGCAGACAGCACCGCAATTGGAAGGATCCGTCAAAACACGCATCGCGTTGATCATTGCACTCATCAACTGCTCCGGTCGCGTAATGCGATCCCAATAACGGCAAACGGGTTTATATGCATCGTTGGTAGTTACTGCCAATGAATAAGGCTGTTCAAATTGTTGCAGGACGGGATCCGGTTGACGGATCGCAAACGTATCTGCAGGGATCAAAAGCAACGGAATATTGTTGACTGTTGCTGTTGCCGCGGCAGTAATCATATTACAGGCACCCGGACCGATTGAAGAAGCACAGGCGATGATCTTTCTTCGATTGTTCTGCTTTGCAAAAGATGCGGCAACGTGTGCCATACCCTGTTCATTTTTGCCCTGAAATACTTTCAGTTGTCCCGGATCTTCATCCAATGCCTGTCCGAGACCGCAAACGATTCCATGACCGAAAACGGTAAAGATACCTTCAACAAATTTCGTTTCAACACCGTCAAAACGAACGTACTGATTGTCAAGAAAACGGACAAGAGCCTGTCCCATTGTCATAATTGCCATACGAAACAATCCTTTCTTTATTTAGAGTAATCGTCTTTCAGCAACCATTCATGTTCAGGTGCAGTAAAACGTGTTGTTTTATACCACGGATCACCGTCGATATGACGGATCATCCATACGTAATACATTTCATATCCGGGAGCCGTGACTTGCTGATGATCTTCTCCGTCATGAATAAAACAAGCATCCCCGTGTTCACTCTTGTATGCGATTTCGCCGTTAAAGCAAGCACCGAAGCCCTGTTCGGGATTGAATTGATAATAATATACTTCTGGTTGCGGATGATGGTGCGGAGGATAACTCGACCAGCAACCGGGCTTATTGAATACTTCACCGAGTACCATATTGGAATAAGGAGCATTGTCGTAATCAAAAATTGTAGAAACCACTCTGTGTCCCGCACCGTTCCATTGACCGACACCAAACTCCTGATAAAGAGTATCTTCCGGTTTATAAAAAACGGAATCAAACACGCGATCGTTTTCAGCCTGCTGAACAATAAACTCACAATCACTGCGTGCGGTTATATACGCGGAAACGTTTCTGCATACATGCAGGCAATACGGTTTTTTTTCGAATGCATTATTTCTGCTTGCAGTTTCGTTTCTGTTATCCCATTTGAACGTCACTTCACCGCGAATCAACAAAACAGCGGTTTCACATTCTGTATCAAATAACGAAAACGTTTCCCCTGTCTGTAAATGAATAACGCGTATAGTCATGCCCATATCGGCATTTTTTCCTTTGCGGTCACAAAGAACTTTTACGTTCTGTTCGTCAAATTGAAGTTTCTCTAACATAGCCTCACCTTACACTCTTGCAACCATATCACCGTATTCGGCTTTTTCATCAGCAATGAATTTTTCAACCTGTGCCACGGTGGGCATATCCTGCGAGCAGGCATGACTTGCAACAAGCATTGCAGCAGCGGCACTGCCGAATTCAAGACAATCGATAATTTCTTTGCCTTCAAACAGGCTGTAGAGGAATGCAGAAGTATAACCGTCTCCGCCGCCGAATGATTTGAGCAGTTTTACGGGGAACGGTTTAATGGAATAACTGTTTCCGTCATTCGTATAAGCAGTAGAACCGTCTTTACCGTGTGTGATAATAACAATTTTAGCACCGCAATTCTGCCAGTAAGCAGCGGATGCTTTATCCGTTCCGTCAAGTCCGATCAATCTTTCGGTCAGATCATATTCAGGTCTTGAACCGACGATGATATCAGCCTGCGACGCAACAAGAGAATAATAAACGGAAATCTCATCTTCACACTTCCAGTTGTAAGCACGGTAATCTATGACAAAAATAACGGGAATGCCGTTTTTCTTTGCAAGTGCCAGTGCCTTGAGAGAAGCTTCTCGGGACGGACTTTCGGCAAGTGCAGTACCGGATATAAGCAAAGCGGCACCGTCTTTTATGTAGTCCTCATCAATATCGGAACATTCGAGTTTCAGATCTGCCGCTTCGTTTCTGTACATGACGATACTGCTTTCGGTGGGTGATTTGATTTCCGTGAAAGTAAGACCGATTTTTTCACCGTTTTTGCAACGTACGATCCGGGAAGTGTCAATTCCTTCATTGTTGAAGAAATCAGTCACAAATGTACCGAACTGATCGTCGGATACACGTGCAAAGAATCCGCATTTTTTGCCGTAACGTGCAAGACCGACAGCAATATTTGCGGGAGAACCGCCGAGATAACGCTTGAAGGTCGTGCTTTCATTCAAAGGACAGTTATAATCCACGGGATTGAAGTCAACAGCAACACGACCGAGAAGAATCAGATCGTATTTTTTATTCTTGGGAAATTCGATATAATTCATAAGTGAACACCTTTCCTGTTATTTGTTATTAAATACGGCTATATGCCGCTTAACATTATCATAAACACCTTGTACCATACATTCGGACAGTGCAAAATAATCAGCCGTGTTAAAATTCTCACAATACGATTTTGCACGGCTTGCAAGAGACTGAAAACTTGCGGTGGCTATATTAATTTTTCGGATGCCGAGTGATATGGCAGTTCGGAACATATCATCCGTAATACCCGTGCCGCCGTGCAGAACCAAAGGTACGTCCGTCTTATTATAAATCTGTTCAAGAACATCAAAACGCAAAGACGGTAAAACGGGATAATTACCGTGAGCATTACCGATTGCAACCGCCAAAGCATCAATGTTCGTACGATTGCAAAAATCCACGGCAACGTCGGGATCCGTACAAACGATCCTGTGTTCAGTAGTATCGCCTTCATTACCGCCGACGACACCGAGTTCCGCCTCTACACTTGCATCGTACTTGCGGGCGATGTCCTTCACCGCAGCAGTAATACTGACATTTTCCTCATACGGCAATAACGAAGCGTCCAGCATGACGGATGTAAATCCGTAATCAAGTGCACTTTGCACGCATTCGAGTGTCAGTCCGTGATCCAAATGGACAGCAATATCTATGCGGCTGTGTTTTGCGGCATTAACCATCATCGGAGCCATTAAATGTAGCGGTGATTGCAATAATCGTTTTTCGGCAATTTGAAGAATGATCGGGTTATTCATATCTTCTGCCGCCGATACGGCACCTATAATCATTTCCATATTACCGACACTGAAAGCACCGACGGCACTATGCTTGTTCTTGGCTTCATTGAGCAATTGATTCATACTGACAAGCGGCATATAATCACCCTTTCTTATTAAATATACAACTTTTAACATTTATAATCAATAGTAATATCAAAAAAAGTTGTATTGACCGAAATCATTAATTGTTGTATAATGGACATGGGTGAAATTATGAAGAAGAAAATACTGATAACGGTTTTTATCATTCTCGGATTCATTATTGTATTCATTTTATTTATGATTGCAGTTATGGCTCTGTCTTTTGATAAGATAATTCCGACCATCGCCGAACAGACAGCCGATGTGATTGCATCTTCTGTTGCAGAAGGTGTGATAGAAGGAGGCAAACAAGCCGCAAATGAGTTTGTTTCTGATGCTATCGGGCAATTGACGGGAATCATCAGACCTTATATCAATTAAAGGATAACAAAATGGATCAAACTTCATTTCTCAAATTTCTACACACGGCAGAAAAATTAAAGTGCATCACTCGTCATTCATGGACTTCATCCGGAAGGCAGGAATCGGTAGCAGAACACTCATGGCGTCTTGCTTTAATGGCATTGCTTTGCAAAAATGAATACCCGGACATTGATATCAATAAGGTGATTGCAATGTCATTGTTGCACGATCTTGGAGAGGCACTCACCGGAGATATTCCTGCATTTCTGAAATCCGAATCAGACGATGAAGCGGAATCAAAAGCCATTGAATCCGTATTGTCGACCTTGCCGCAGGAAGAGCAACAGGAGTTCCGCATGCTTTTTGAAGATATGGAAAAAATGGAATCCGATGAAGCAAAACTTTGGAAAGCACTTGATAACATGGAAGCGCTTATTTCGCATAACGAGGCAGCCTTGAGTACTTGGTTGCCTTTAGAGCATACTGCAAATCTCACATACGGCGACGAAAACTGCTTGTGGTCACCGTGGACGGCAAAACTTAAAGATTTGATACGAAACGACAGTATTCAAAAACTGAAAGAATTATAAAAAACACACGGTGTATCGATAAATTTTCGACACACCGTGCGTTTAATATCTTAGTTTTTTTTGTAGATAAAATCAGTTCGTTTGATCTTACCCGATGACGTTCTTTCAAACGGAGTTTTTCTGATGCGAAATTCTCCGATCTGACGGTCACTCGGCATAGACGCATTTACCCTGTCAACAGTGCTTGCAACCTCAGAGGCAATATCATCTGTTCTTGCAAATTGTTCTTCCGGAAATATTTCCGCTACGATGTTGTCTCCCTCAGCAAACACTACGATCTCTCTGATAATATCATCATCGGCAAAACGTTTTTCAATTTCTTCCGGAGAAATATTTTCACCGTTTGAAAGAATGATAAGGTTTTTCTTTCGTCCTATCAGGTATACATGACCGTTCTCAATATAACCGAGATCGCCTGTTTTCAGATAACCGTCTTCCGTAAAGGTTTCTTTTGTTTCAGCAGGCTTTTTATAATAACCGAGCATTACGGACGGTCCTTTGACCTGGATTTCCCCGTCGACGGAACGCACCGTGTCTGTTCCCAACAGAATACCGTTCGAATATTTGCACACGTCACTGAAATCGGAGGTTGTGATACGGGGACTGCATTCACTCATACCGTATCCTTGTCTTGCCGTAATACCGTATTTTTCAAATTCATCAATCAGATATTCACTCAGATACGCACTTCCTGCGATCATGCGTCTGAAATTTTTACCGACTACCGTTTCAGCTGCTTCCCTTTTTGAAAGATGCGGATTTCTGCGTTCTGCTATTTTAATTCTGATCAGAATGGATCTGCATACAGCAGGAACGATTCGCATGATCGTGGGTTCAAACAAAAGAAAGTTCCGATACATGGATGCCAGGTCGCCGTTCAGACACAGAACACCGCCGTCATATATCGTTTTCAGAACATCACAAGCATAGCAGAATACATGATGCATGGGAAGAATTGAAAAACTGACATCGTCATCTTCCAAGCGATACGTATTATACGTTGAATTCCGAGCGAGGTTTCTGTTGGACAACATAACGCCTTTTCTGTCCCCTGTCGTACCGGATGTATAAATGATCAATGCACAGGCATCCGGATCATTCTCAACAGAACCGCATTCATTTTCTTTGGTATCAAATATCTGCTGAAACCATTCGGCATCGCCCAACGAAATCACATTTTCCAGGGCAGTATAGTGCTTTCGGATTTCATCTGCTTTCAACAGAAAATCCTGTTCACAGAACAAAACGGAAATATCAGCATCTGAAAACAAATCAACAGCTTCCGGAACGGTAATATCCGGTGCAAACGGTACAACAACATGTCCGCTTAAAATCATACCCGTCAATGCAACAATATACTCATAATTTGTTTTTCCTATAAACGCAATATGCTTTTTGTTCGCTCCTATTTTGCTTACGTAATTACACAAAGCATGACAATCGTTATAGAAATCACGATAAGATCTGACGTGAAGTTTGCCGTCACGGACGAAACGGCAAAAGTCTTTGTTTGTATAGCGATCAGCCGCATAATCAAGCAGTTCACGAATTGTATTGATCGTATTCATGCAGAGAATTGTTTCCTTTCCTTGCGATCGGATCTAAAGATTCAATGTTACTTGCTTCATGTTACATGACACTTTTTAATGTTATTGCAAATAAGTGTTAACAGTCTGTTAATAATTAGTCAAATAACAGTTATTTTACAACACTGCAACGCAATTTGTTTCGTGTGATACATGACAGTGCAAATTTGATGCATCGTATTTTTCGTTAATATCATTGAAAGCGATCAAAACATAGTTTATTTTTTACAACTATTCAAGTTAAAATAATATTAAATTTTAAGGCAGGAAAGAAAATGAAAACATACGCAACTTTTTTTATGAATGATGAGAAAAAACCGATTCAATACGGTGAAATCAATCTGATCAATCCGCCGAGACAGCATCTCAGAGGTGAAAAAGTACAGACAGGAATTGAGGCTTGGCCTGTTTTTCAGGGCTTTTGCGGAACGGATTATGAACTTATGAAAATGGGGAGAAACGGCAAACTCTCCGCAAAATTTCCTGCAGGAGAAAACAGACTCATAAACGGACATGAGGGTGTTGTATGGGTTCCGTCCGAAAACCGATTTGCAATCGTCCTCATCCGCGGAGGCGACAGTTACGATCCTACCCGTTATACGGAAGATGAAACATACTTTGAGTACGGATGCGATCAGGCTGACGGTCTGTTTTGCGACAAAAACTATTTCAATCCCGATATGCTCCTTCATTTACCCGAAAAATATGACGGCATTTCACAACTTCCCCTCAACGTAGCCAAACGTTTATCATTCGCAGATCCTTATGCCTGTGCCGTATTCCAACTTGAACGTATGGAGGATCTCGGAGAGGCACAGAATTTCCGTGTAGAAATGGCTAAACACAAATGCAATGAATCCGAAGCCAGAACACTTGCCAAAGATAACATTTTTGAAAGGACGGTCATTTTCGGACTCGGCATGACAGGTTTGTTTATTGCCGATCAGATCAGAAGAAATCATCCGAAGGCACAGATATTACTCGTCGGCAGAAGTGATGAAGACAGCGAGAAAGTTTGTTTTTCAAAAGATATCACCAACGCACAGTATCTCTGCACAGCCAATCTTTCCGAGGAAGAAACCGCGAATAAAATCATCACCATGCTTAACGGCAGAGCAACAATGTTTATCGGCACCAGCGGAACCAACGTAGAACACCGCATTGCTTTTGAACATAGAGTGCTTGGTTGCAACGGTATATACAACAGTTTCTCTCTCGGTCCGGTCGTACACTATGATACAATGCCTTTCGGATTTGAAAATCATCTCATTTTTGCATCAATCAATTTCAGACAGGAACACATGGAAAAGGCAATCGGGATTCTTGTTGATTCAAGATACGATGAAGTGGTCGAACTGATCGACAAAGAAGAATTCATCGCAGATCCCCTGTATGCATACGAACACAGAATCTTCTGTAAAGGTGCACCGTTGAAAACCGGTGTTATATGGAATAAAGACTATATTGTTACGGAGGAAAACAAATGAAAGCCATCGTCATATCCGAACCCGGAAAAATTGAGATCCGCGAACTTCCGATGCCTAAAGCAAAAGATAATGAGGCTCTCTTAAAAGTAAAGTACGTCGGCATTTGCGGTGCGGACGTTGCCTCTTTTACAGGGAATCAACCGTTTACAACTTATCCGCGTATACCCGGTCATGAGTTTTCTGCCGAGATCGTAAGCATTCCCGAAAATGACCGTGGTTTGAAAGTCGGTGATGTCGTCACCTGCAATCCGTATTTCAACTGCGGCGAATGTTATTCGTGCGAACGCGGATTCGTAAATTGCTGTACAGACAATCAGACAATGGGTGTACAGCGTGACGGTGCATTCTGTGAATATATTACCATGCCCGTTGAACGAATTTATGACGGTATGGGACTTTCCGCACAGCAATTGGCACTGATTGAACCTTTTTCCATTTCGCAGCATGCAGTCTCCCGTGCACAGATCAAGGAAAGCGACAACGTACTCATCATAGGCGGCGGTCCCATCGGTTTGTTTGCATTGCTTGCCGCAAAGCAGAAATGCAAAAGAATAGCAGTTGCAGATCTGCTTGACAATCGTCTTGCACTTGCAAAAGAATACGGAGCCGATGCCGTTATCAACACAAAGACACATTCGCTTGTTGATTTTACAAGAGAATTTACAAACGGAAACGGTTTTGACGTTTGCATTGAAGCCTGCGGTGCACCCGAAACATTTTTAGCCTGTATTGAAAATGCTGCTTTTGCCGCAAACATCATTCTGATCGGCAACGGTAAGCGTGAGACAACATTCAACCATTCCGTACTTCTCAAAAAAGAGCTCAACGTTCACGGAAGCAGAAACGCTTTGAAAGACGATTTTCTGTGCAATATTGCTCTTGTCGCAAATAACAAGGCCGACGTCATGAAAATGGTCAGCGGTATTTATGACATGGAAGAAGCACTTGATGCATTCAAGGCATTGGCAAACAACGACGGCACCCTTGCAAAATTACTTATAAACATTGGTGGATGAGATGAAAGAAAGAATTATTCAATTCGGTGAAGGTAACTTTTTACGGGGTTTTTTTGATTATTTTCTTGATGTTCTGAACAAAACAGATCTGTATGACGGAAAAGCCGTTGTAATTCAGCCTCGTGCAGGCGGTAAATGTTCTTTGTTGGCGGCACAGGATTGCAAATACAATTTGTATTTACGCGGAATCTGTGACGGTACCGTACAACAGGAGCATCATTATATTGAATCCGTTTCAAGGGCAATTGATCCCTATAGCGATTATAATTCTTTTATTTCACTTGCAGACGGTGCTGATTTCAGATTCATCGTATCCAATACAACGGAAGCAGGTATTGTTTTTGATGAATCCTGTAAATTTGACGACAAACCCTGTTTGTCCTTTCCCGGCAAAGTGACACAACTTCTTTACCGACGGTATAAAAATAATCTTCCGGGTTTCATTTTCTTGCCGACGGAATTGATTGATAACAACGGTGACGAACTGAAAAAGTGCATTACGAAATACGCTGCGTTATGGAATCTTGAAGCATCATTCATCGAGTGGATTTCCAATGAAAACATATTCGCCAATACGTTGGTAGACCGTATTGTAACGGGATATCCGAATGATATTGACTTATTAGAAAAGCATCCGAATGATAAGTTTCTTGACACGGCTGAACTTTTTCATTTATGGGTAATAGAAGGCAATTTCGAAGATGAATTACCTTTGCAGAAGGCAGGTTTCAACGTTGTCTGGACCACAGATGTAAGACCTTATAAAAAGATCAAAGTCAGAATTCTTAACGGTGCACACACTTCCCTGTTCGCAGGTGCATTGCTATCGGGTATTGAAACCGTCGGAGAAGCTATGCAGGATGAAACAACATCTGCTTTTTTGCAAAAATGCATGAACGAGGAAATTCTCCCGACCATCGGAGAAAACGACGAGAGCAGATTATTTGCTCAACACGTTTTCGAACGTTTCTCAAATCCGTTCATTCAGCACAAATGGAGAGCAATTGCAATGAACTCCGTAAGCAAGTATTCTGTAAGAGTGTTGCCTACTTTGCTTGAATATCAAGAGAAATTCGGAACATTTCCGAAATGTCTGACGTATTCACTTGCCTGTCTGTTATATTTTTATAAAAATGAAATTCCCAATGACAGTGCTGCTGTAATAAATACTATTCAAAACAGCGAAATACAAGACATTCTTACAGAAACATCTCTGTGGGGTACGGATCTGTCTGAACTGACGCAATATGTTACGCTTTGTTACAACAAAATTGCCGATATCGGTGCAAAGGAAACAATGAAATGGATTTTATCAGAATAAATGAAAAAGACAACGTCTGCGTAAACCTTTCAACGGGTCACAAAACAGCCTTTTACGATATAAAAAAAGGTGAAGACGTTATCAAGTACGGCTATCCGATCGGCGTTGCAACAACAGATATACCAAAAGGCGAAGCCGTACATACGCACAATCTGAAAACAAAACTGGATAACATTCTGACGTATGCATACACACCGGACATTCCCTGCATTACACCGGTTCAACCTCTTGAGATTGAAGCTTACGTACGCAATAACGGTGAAATCGGAATCCGTAACGATATTTGGATCGTACCGACGGTCGCCTGTGTAAATTCGATCGCACAAAGACTTGCACAAATGACAGGTGCAATTGCATTCACGCATCCGTACGGTTGCAGTCAGTTGGGTGACGATATGTGCGTCACTCAGAAAGTTTTATGCGGTCTGATAAAACATCCGAATGCAGGCGGCGTTCTTGTTCTCGGACTCGGTTGTGAAAACAACAATATAAACGAAATGCAAAAAGCACTCGACAAATGGAACGAAAACAGGATACGCTTTCTGAACGTGCAGGATTGTACGGATGAATTAACGGAAGGGTCCAACATCATTCGTGAATTACAAAACTACGCTTCGTCAGACAAAAAAGAAAGCGTGCCGATCTCAAAACTGAAAGTCGGTTTGAAATGCGGAGGTTCCGACGGTTTCTCCGGTATTACCGCAAATGCAACCGTCGGCAGAGTTACAGATATACTTTGTGCCATGAATGCATCAGCAGTTCTGACGGAAGTGCCCGAAATGTTCGGTGCCGAAACCGTTTTATTTGAACGATGCATCAACGAAAATGTCTTTAATAAAAGTGTCTGCATGATAAACCGTTTTAAGAATTATTTCTTATCACACGGTCAGCCCGTTTCTGAAAATCCGTCTCCCGGTAACAAAGAGGGCGGAATTACCACACTTGAAGAAAAATCTCTCGGTTGCGTGCAAAAAGGCGGTACGGCACCCATTGTAGGCGTACTTGACTACGGAGACGTATTGACCGAAGCAGGCTTGCATTTATTGAACGGACCCGGCAACGACATCGTTTCCATCACCAATCTGACAGCAGTCGGGTGTCACATCATCCTGTTTACGACAGGCAGAGGTACACCATTGGGCGCTCCCGTACCGACGATCAAAATTGCATCCAATCAAATGCTTTCGGAGAAGAAACCGCATTGGATCGATTTTTCGGCACACAGTACCGATCATGACACATCAAGCAATGAATTACTTGCAAAGATCATTGCCGTTGCAAACGGAGAAGCAACAAGAAATGAAATTAACGGTAACCGTGAAATTGCAATATTTAAGGACGGTGTTACGCTTTGATTATTGATGCACACGCTCATTTATGGAAAAAACAGAACGGAGTCGTCAACGGTAAACCTGTTTTCGATATCGGCGGCGGTAAAAGTAATTTCGGCGGTGAGATCCGACAAATGATGCCTCCGTACATGACCGACGGCATCAACAGTATTGAACGACTGATATCCAACATGGATTATGCAGGTGTCAGTGCAGCCGTTATTACACAGGAATATATAGACGGCAATCAGGATGCATATCTGCTTGAGGTAAGAAAAAAATACAGCGACAGAATCAGGATCTGTGCACTGTATGAAGAAAAACCGATGCAGGATATCTCAATGTTTGACGGTATTAAAATATGTGCAGGAAGACTTACAGACAGGGATTTATTACATCATCTTGAGCCCTTTCGACTTGCCGATCGGTACGGAAAATTCATTTCAATCGACCTTGCAGACGGCAATGAACAAACGGATATGATGCAAAAGATCATTGATCTGTTTCCCGATCTCAGAATTGCAGTCGGACACTTCGGCATGGTTACGCGAGAAAACTGGTTGTCGCAGATCAGACTTGCGAAAAATAAAAACGTTTATATCGATAGCGGCGGGATCACATGGTTATTCAACAGTGAATTTTATCCGTTTCCTTCAGCTGTAAAAGCCATAAACGAAGCCGCTGATCTTGTCGGATATGAAAAACTCATGTGGGGCAGTGATTATCCGCGGACTATGACGGCAATCACATACAAAATGAGTTTTGATTTTATTGAAAAATCAAAAGACATTTCCGAACGCAACAAATCTTTGTTCCTCGGTAACAACGCAAAATGTTTTTATAATTTCAACGATATGATACCGCCGGTACGTGTTAAAAATATGGTTGAAGATTGAAATACAGCCGTGAACTTTCGTTTTGGAAGATCACGGCTGTAGTTATTTTTTATTCAGAAATACAATTCAGCATACTGCAGAATCATAAGTTTTGCTTTTACGGCCGCTTGTTCATCTTTATCAAGGGCATGCCCCGAATGTTCATAGATCAAAAGATCGTTCCTTACACCGAACGATTTCAACAAAGACGTAAAATCAAGAATATGTTGCATCGGTATGATTTCATCTTTTCGCCCATGAAAAACGGCCGTAGGTACACATGCAGAAGTAACATATTCAGCAGGAGATATCTTTTTCAGTGCAGTTTGCTCTATTGTACTGTTAAATCCTTCTTTTGATATTTTCTGCCCGCAACACAGAGACAATATCCCGTATTTCCAATCTTCAAATTCACCTGTAATACCAAGCAAAAAGTCGCTCTTATTGCAACTGACAGGCGGACAGTATGCACAAACGGCAACGGGTAATATATCGGAAGAATTGCTCTTAATATATGTATACAGCAATGCAAGATGTGCTCCTGCCGAGCCGCCGCAAAGAATAACTTTATCGATGTCGATTTTATACGCCGAACAATTCATGCGGATCGCACGCAATGCAGAAGCAATATCATCCAGTTCATCGAAAACGGTAATCTCATCAGACACATAACGATAATTCATGGTTGCACTCACATATCCATTGCGACAGAAATACCGTGCGTCATCAAAATGTACAGACTTATCACCCTGCGTCCAGCCTCCACCGTGAATATACAAAATCAATCCTGACTGATTTTTCAACTCATTCGGTATAAATATGTCAACAGTATGCCTATCATGCTCACCGTATGAAACATCCCGTAACAAAATATAATCACTATCCATAAATTGCTCTCTCATAAATTACAAGAATTATCTTAACAAAGTATAACACAAGAAACAAAGTATTACAAGTAAACATAAAACCAGCGAAATGAAATATATTTTTTGTTGAAAATCCTTATTCTTTATGTTATTATCTTTATTAAGAAATAACGGAGGACGCTTATATGAACAGCAAAATCAAAGAACTTTTATGCAAATCATGGCCGGATGCAACAAAAGACATCGGCGATTACTCCAACAAAGAGCGAAACGTTTACCTCGCCGGTATGTTCGGACAGAACATCATTTACGCGATCATCGGTTCCGTTCTGCAGGTATTTTACACGGATATCCTGCTGATTCCAACAATAGCAGTCAGTGCCATTATGGGCATTTCAAGAGTATGGGACGGAATCAACGATATTATCATGGGAACCGTTGTGGATAAAACGCATACACGTTGGGGCAAATGCAGACCTTATCTCAAATTTGTTCCCATTCCGATCGCAATTACAACTATACTGATGTTTTTACCGATCACATCCTTCCCTGTCGGAGCGAAAATTGCTTTCGTAATTATCACTTTCCTTGTCTGGGAGACGTTATATACTCTCGGCGATATTCCTCTGTGGGGTGTAACGTCATTGATGACACCCGACGAGGAAAAACGATCAAAACTCATTTCTGCGGCAAGGATCATTTCAAGTTTCGGCAGCATTATCGTCGTCGGCTTCTATCCCATCAAGGATGCTTTAGGTGCAATAGACCTCGGTCTGTTTGCAAATACAGGCAAAGCAAATTCGGATCTCGCTTACTTTTCGGAACCGCAGGGATATCTCTTAGCCGTTATTGCCATTGCCCTGCTCGGCGGTATCCTGTTCAGACTCCCCTTTGCTTTTATTCGTGAAAGAATCACGCAGGCACCGAAAGAAAAAGATACAGGTCTTAAAGACAATCTGAAACTGATGTGGGAAAATAAACTTTTTCTGCGAGCTCTTGCATCAAACATTCTCGGTTGCACAAAAACCATTCTTATGTCCGCAGGTATTTATTTCTGCAAATGGGTGCTCGGTAACGGCGGCAATGAAACACTGTGGCTTGTAAAACTCGGCGGTCCTTTCCTCGTCGGAATGATTATTGCAATGAACAGAAGCACTGCTTTCGCTAAGAAATTCGGCAAGAAAAAAGTATATCTTGTTTCGTCTTATCTGAATGCCGTTCCGTACCTTCTTATTTTCTTTGCCGGTTATCATAACATTCTATTTATGGCTATCATGTTATTTATCGGAGGTTTCCTCACAGGTCTTACAACCGTTTACAACACAACGATGATAGCAGACAGCGTTGACTATATGGAACATAAGGTCGGCAAACGTAATGACGGTGTTTTCTTCTCAGGTCTTAACTTTACGGCGAAATTGACTGCCGCCATCACTGCAATCGTCACAAATCTTGTTTTTTCTGCAGTCAATTACACGGACACGATCAACACACTTACGGAAAATATTGCCGCAGCCTCCGCAGTCGGCAAAGATTACGTTCTTGATTTTGCTTCGACTTATCCCGAAATCACGTCGGCAATGCTCGTACTTATCACCATTGTTCCTGCCGTCGGCTGTGTTTTGCAGGCACTTCCGATCCATAAATATTCACTTGACGAAGAACAGCACGCCAAGATCCTTGCAGAACTTGAAGATATCCGTGCCGGTCATAACAAATAATTATTAATCTTTCAAGAGCTGTAAGAAACGGTCTATGTTTTCACAGCTCTTGTTTGTTACAATCAGCACTATTCTGAAAAAGAATCATTATATTTGTATTAATCATTATATTTTTTCAATCGAACAAACAATCAACGCAACCGATCACGGAAAAGAACGGAGGATATAAAATGACAGAAATCAAACAAAAACAACTTGAATTTCTCAACTGGGAATTCGGTGTGTTTTTCCATTACGGAATTCGTACGTTTTACGAAGGACACAGAGATTGGGACATGAAAGAAATGCCGCTGTCAGGATTCAATCCGACAGAACAGGATTGCGAGGAATGGATTCGTACCGTGTATGAGGCAGGCGGTAAATATGCCGTTTTGGTATGCAAACATCACGACGGTTTTGCAAACTGGCCGTCTGCTTATACGGAATATTCCGTAAAAAATACGCCTTGGAAAAACGGAAAAGGAGACGTGGTCGACGAGTTCACAAAAGCATGTCGTAAATACGCTATAAAAATCGGTCTGTATTATTCTCCGGCACAGTTTGGATCCGTCAAGTTATCCTCAAAAGAATATGATGATTATTTTATCAATCAGATACGTGAATTGTTAACAAATTATGGTGAAATCGATTATTTGTGGTTTGACGGATGCGGCAGCGAAGGACATAATTACGACACGAAACGTATTGTTTCTGAGATCCGTGCCTGTCAGCCGAACATACTCCTGTTTAATATGTGGGATCCCGACACGAGATGGATAGGCAACGAAGCGGGTGTGGCTCCCGATCCGAATCCGCTGTTCGTTAACGAACTTGACTTTTCCGTTTTAACAACAGAAAAAGACAGACTTACTCACGCTAAGTTTTTGCCTGCCGAGTGTGATTGCAGAATGCGTCTGCATAATTGGTTTTACAGTGAAAAAGACGGCGAGACCGTAAAAACACCGGACGAACTGATGGGATTGTATTATTATTCGGTCGGCAGAGGTGCCAATCTTCTTATAAATATCGGTCCGGACCGACGCGGAAAACTTCCGGAAACTGATAAATCTTCCCTTCTCGCATTTGGTAAAATGATCAAAAAACTCAACGGTGACTCTATCAATTGCACTTCACAATTTATTGATAAAAAAATGGTATTGACGATGGAGCCATGCCTTGTAAATCATGTAATCTTGTCAGAAAAAATCACAGCATCGCAAATAGACAACTTTGAAATCAGAGTCTATCCCTATTCCTACGGTTCTCCAATAACAGTGTTTAGAGGCACTACGATCGGACATAAGGCGATTTGCAGTTTCCCGACAATCAGAACCGAAAAAATAGAAATAATCTTTGATAAAATCAAAAATGTCACTGCTTGTCTGAAATACTTGCCAATGTATAATTGACAGATCTAATATCAAAACCTGTCAGCATTCAATAAAAAAGATAGGAGAAGAAACATGAAGACAATAATTAAATGGCTTTCTTTTGCAGTTATGATGTTTTCCATTCTGTTGAACACCATTGACGCCGGCATCCTCAAAAAAGCACCCGCCCCCAAAAGTGAAGAACAACTTTTGGAAATGCAGGATATGTTTAACAATGTGCAACTGAATGATGAAATTACGGTTGTAAAACTCTCTGCACTCAACAACGCACAAAAACACACGATCATTTCATTGCAAGGTCTTGTTGCACGTGTAAAACCTTCAATATTTATTGATTACGGCAACGCAGCAAACCGCTATTCCCTTGAAGAATTGGAAAAAGCAGGTCACACCGTTTCATATACGGATGCCGACGGGAATCCGTGGTGTTTTGAATCACTGATCGAGAAATTCAAATCCTATATCTCCGACGGCGGATATATTCTTTTTAAGACTGTTGAAGATCACGGTCAACTGAATACTGCAACCAATCTCGCTACCATCAACGGATGGCTTCCCGTTACCGTAGAATCGGAAGAAACGGTAATTGCACTCGGTTTACAAAAATATGCCGACATAAGTGAAGATGACATAGATCTGAAATATCTTAAACAGTTTTACAAGAAATATAAAGATCATTTCCGCAATGATTCATTGGTTCATCTTTATTATTATGCCAGCGGCATGAGAGATTTTGCTATTCAACAAGGCATTTTTGTTATGTACGTTGAAGACAGTGATTACGCCGGAAGACTTTTCCGTGATAAAGTAATGCGAGAACTCACACCTGCATCCGTTATATTCGGATGGTGTCAGTATGAAGTCAAGTTTACGGAATCCGCGTCCCGCTACGGACACTCTGTGATTCCTTCCGATCATTCCTATAATCTTAGCCTGCTTTCATCGTTTAAAACAGAAGAAAGCAGATTCTGTGTTGATTTACCGACACAGCTAACCCTTGACGAAAAAAAACATTACGTCGCCTTGGTATACAGTGACGGTGACAATCTTCAATGGATTCAGAACGGCTTCGGAGAGTATCACACATGGCAAAGTTATAATGACGATACGCCTGTCAGCTGGACGTTTGCTCCGATTGCAAGCAATCTCAGTGCAGTTGATGTAAAACGTACCTTGAATGCAGGTATCGGCGATTCTTTCCTCACAGGCCCTTCGGGTGGCGGATATGCAAGAATATCAAAAATGAATTCCAAAGAACTGGAAGCATTTTCTGATTATACCGCATCTGTCATGTTGAATTCCGGGCTGAATATTATCACGTTCCTTGATGAAGTCAACGGTGATAATTTTGATAAGAGTTTTCAAAAAAGACTTTCCTATTTTTCACGGTACGATCACATTAAAGGCGGTATCATTCAGTTGGATCCCGACAGATATTCGGCAGGCGGCGGTAAAGTATTCTTCTCCGATGATAAACCTTTTGTATCGGTCGGTTTCAGCCTATGGCATCCGAGTGGCAATGCTGACGAAGTTACAAACGAGTGGCTCAAAGAACAAACGGATATAATCAATGCAAAACAAGCCGATCTCACATCGATCAACGGATATACAGTCATTAACGTTCATCCGTGGACGGTCGGTCCCGATGATCTGCAATATTTCGTTAGTCAGTTAGGAGAAAATATTGAAGTTATCGGCGTAAACGAACTCCTTGCTGCAATTCAACAGAATATTCCGCATGAATTTGCAACACCTCAATAAAGAGTTTCATTAAAAAAAACGGACTGATCTCAAATCAGTCCGTTTTTTCGTTGTTGGTATAGAATATAAAAGTTTGTGAAGTAAGAGGAAATTTATAGAAGCAAACCACTATCTTTTAAGACCATTTCTATTTCATCTTTAAGTGGTATATTTGATGCAATTATATATTTGTATTCAACTTCATCGACATGGTTACTTCCATTATTACGAGATAAATTAATAATTTTATTTCGATTAAAATCGTCTAAATCTATAAGCAGTTTTTTACGGTATGCATAAATAACATCCTTAGAAACATTATTTACTTTCATCAAGTGAATTGTCAGAAAATCAATTCGTGGTATTCCATATACCAATGCAGATGCTCCGTCCATTACTCTATATGATAAAAATTCGTTTCTGTGCTTACAAGAATGACAGTCAGCACAAATCAGTTCTACATCCGTAAGTTCCAAAATGTTTTTATTGACATTCCAGACTTCGTGAATATGTAACGATCTAACGTTTTCAACTTTTCGTCCGCAAATTTGACACACAGAATCATTTAGATCTATCATTAAATGTCTCAATATTTTCCAAATTTTTCGTTGTCCTAACAGTTTGCTTAATGATGCACCTCCCGCTTCTTTCAAAGCATTCTCTTTTAATATAAGTTTATCGAAATGTTTTTTATATTTCTTGATATCTAATGCATTAATTTCCTCTTTGCTTAATGGAATAAATATCTCAATGCCTTTATTAATAATATACTCGCAAACTTGTGAATAATCATAATGCAAATTATTGCAAAAATC
>JAZNRU010000037.1:0-7636 GCA_045590895.1 Acutalibacteraceae bacterium | reverse complement strand
GGCAGATGCAACGTCAAGTGGTGATTCTAAAATTACAAATGCATATACTGACCCGTTTTATGGAATTGCGAAGCATAAGAAAATAGAAGATAATCTTCATTTGTTAAGAAGAATATCAAAATATGTTCTGAACGTTGATAGGACTTCACCCTATATTTCCCCTTTGTTCGGTAGTTTTGAAAAATTCCCTAAGGTAACATTGATATGCGGAACGGCGGAGTTGGATGAGAGCGACAGCGACAGAGTATATGATAAAATGAAAAATACAAATATTGATGTTGAGCTTTACAAATTTGAAGGTATGTGCCATTGCTTTCAATTGTTTTCTTTTCTGCCCGAAAGTAAACAAGCTTATAAACTTGTAAAGCTGAGGATATTGGAGGAATAAAAATGAAAATTCTTGATAATAGCGATAAACACTTATTACCCATTTTACCAGAGATTATTTCAAAAGAATTGGGTAAGAATGTCGAAAAGTTGAAATTTATTGGCGGCGGCAGTTTCGGCAGAGTGTATAAGGCTGTGCTTGACGGCGGCGAAACGATTGCGGTAAAGGCGTACCGCGTACAGGGTTCCCAATACGAAGAAGCACAGCAGCTTAAAATCCTGTCTGCCAACACAAGCGTGAAAATGCCGGAAGTCCTCTTTACGTATGAGGATGAAAACACGGCAATTTTAACGATGACCTTTGTTGCAGGACAGAACGTATTGAATCCGGTGTTCTTGTTAAAAAGCAAGAGCCAGAAACAAAAATTTGCTGATGATGTTGTTTCGGGTATGCTACAATGGCACGGTGTTACAAATAATAAATTCGGCGAGCTATCAAATCCTTCTTATGATAGCTGGCTTAAATACTACAAAAATGAAAAACAAGAGCCTTGGCTTTCAGGTTTGAGCGAACTTGCACAAAAAGGAAAGTTCAGCAAGAAAAGTTTAGAACTTCTCCGTGAAGCAACTGGAATTTTCAATAATCTTCCCGAAGAAAATTCATCTCCTGTACTCATTCACAGCGACCTCAATATAATGAACATTATGGCTGACCCCAAAACCTTAAAGCTTAATGCTTTTATTGACCCTTGTGCCTGTATGTGGGCAGACAGAGAATATGATTTGTTTCAGCTTC
The DNA here is from genome assembly GCA_045590895.1 of Acutalibacteraceae bacterium. Classification (GTDB taxonomy): domain Bacteria; phylum Bacillota; class Clostridia; order Oscillospirales; family Acutalibacteraceae; genus RUG806. The sequence continues at coordinate 6,513 of JAZNRU010000037.1, read as the reverse complement.
GTAATATGTGGGGCGATGCTTACGGTTTATACGAGACATACAAACAAAAATATAAATTATCCGAATATGCGGATTTCAGAGTTGCATATTACGGTGCAATGAACGAAGCACATTGTCGTTTGGGTGGCGGTTTGATAATGCCGCTTTGGGAAATTTTATGCAATAATCGTCTGAAAAAAGAGATGAAAAAGTTAAAAGAAAAGATGTGATTTGATGAACGTAGGCGAACTTGTAACCGTTAAAACAACTGAGCGGGACACGCTTGAAAAGCATACGCCTTACAGTGCCGAAATACGCTTGTTTTCCTGTGTTCAGCAGGGGGATATTGAATCGCTGATAGCACAACTTAAAAATCTTGATTCTATCATTGTTATGGGCAGAATGTCCGATGATGAACTCATGCAACACAAGTATATGGCGGTCAGCACGGTCACGCTTGCAACGCGGTATGCGATTCAGGGCGGACTGAACGAAACCAAAGCCTATGAATTTTCAGACAGAGTTATAAAAAAGATTGATAAACTTACGGACAAAAACGCAATACTGATATGTCTGGGGCTTGAAATCGTCAGGCTGACCGAAGACGTGAAAAAGAATAAGAAACAACCCGAATTTTCACCCCATATAAGAAAGTGCATAAAATACATAAACGAAAATCTGTCCCGAAAAATCAGCGTTTCTTCCGTTGCGGATTATTGCGAGATTTCCGCCGATTATTTATCACAGATCTTCAAGAAAGAAATGGGTGAAAATCTCAGCACCTATATTTTAAGACAGAAACTTGAAAAAGCAAAAATTTTATTGCTCAAGGGTGTCAATGCAAAAGATATTTGCAGGGAAGTCGGTTTTTCCTCGCAGACGTATTTTATAACGGTGTTTAAAAGGTTTTATAAAATGACACCGTCCGAGTATATAAAAATAACAAGAGTAAACAATTGACATTTTTTATATACAAAATTTATTGTATCAACGTCGAAGTTTCGGCAGTTTGTATGCAGAGTACCTGTCGCCGCACAAAGGGGAAATATTTCGCTGAACTGTTTACAATCCCCGTTTCTTCAGATATAATATAATAACAACCCGAAACGGAGGATGTAAAAATGAAATTCAATATCGGCGATTTTGAAAAGAAGATCCTGTGTGAAGAAAAAAGCATCGACACGGTTGTGGAAACGGCAGTCAACGGTGACGTGCTGGACGTATACGTCAGTGCAAGCACCGACCGTTTGAAGTTTATCGAACTGACGTGGGATTTTGAGAGCAATGCAGACCTCTACGTGCTCGGTGACGTGTGGGAACGCAGTTACGGCGATCTTGAATTCAAAAAACTCGCGGATAACGACCGCGTGATGCCGTGGTATTTCATTGCAACCGACAAGGAAAACTGTTGGTGCTTCGGCGTAAAAACACAGCCGAATGCTTTTATCGGTTTTCATTTCACAACGAAAGGCATCCGTGCACTTCTGGATTGCAGAAACGGCGGTTGCGGCGTGCAACTGAACGGCAGAAAACTGCACCTTGCCACGTTTGTTTTCAAAAAATACGAATCAGCCGACGTATTCTCCTGCCTGCACGATTATTGCAAAACGCTTTGCGAGAATCCCATTTTCCCCAAAGAGATCGTCTACGGCGGCAACAACTGGTATTATGCCTACGGCAAGAGCAGTTATGAGGAGATCATCACCGATGCCAAGGTGCAGGTAGCCCTTGCGGCAGGCATCGATAACAAGCCCTTTGAAGTTATTGATGACTGTTGGCAGGTCAATTCCTGCGAGGGGCCGTGGATCCCCAATGAAAAATTCGGGGATATGAAAAAACTTGCCGACGAGATCAAAGCACTGGGAGCCAGACCGGGTATATGGGTAAGACTTCTGCACAACCGCGATGAATCCCTCACGCAGGAAATGCGTATTTTCAGAAAAGGAAAACGGCAGTATCTCGATCCCACGCATCCTGCCGTGCAGGCGTTCATCAGAGCCGATATTGAAAGGATCAAAGGCTGGGGCTATGAGCTGCTCAAGCACGATTTTACGACCTACGATCTGTTCGGCGGTTGGGGCCGTGAACTGAATCCCGACACCGACGAGGTCGCCGATTGGCATTTTTATGACCGCACCAAAACCAACGCCGAGATCACACTCGATCTTTACAGGCTCATCAAAGATGCCGCAGGCGATATGTATATCATCGGTTGCAACACCGTTTCGCACCTTTGTGCAGGTCTTGTTGAACTCAACCGTACGGGCAACGATACCAGCGGCAGAGAATGGGCACCCACCCGTGAAAACGGCGTCAACACGCTCGCATTCCGTCTTGCACAGAACGAAGCGTTTTATATGTGCGATGCGGACTGCGTGGGCATTCTGGCAGACAAGATCCCGTGGGAACTCAACCGTCAGTGGTTGCAGCTTCTCTCTTACAGCAACTCACCTCTTTTCGTTTCCTGTACGGACAATCTGACCGACGAACAGAAAAAAGATCTTTCCGAAGCGTACAGAGTATTTCAGCAGAGACACACCCTGAAACCCGTCGATATTTATGAGAATCTTACGCCGACCGTTTGGGAGATCGACGGAAAAACGGTCACGTATTGTTGGTGAAATCATTTTCAACGGGAGGAAAACGGTATGCATCTTCCTATGCTGCATTGCGAGGGTGAAAAAATCATCAATGCCGACGACAAACAGGTCTTTTTACGCGGTACCAACCTCGGCGGATGGCTTTTGGACGAACGGTGGATGGGATTCTTCAAAGGCGGAGAAGCCCAGTGGGACATTGTAACCACACTCGAAAACCGCTTCGGCAAAGACGGTGCCGACCGTCTCATAAAACTGCGTGAGGACAACTACATAACCGAATCAGATCTTGATTATCTGCAATCGCTCGGCTTTACCTGCGTGCGTGTCCCGTTCTGGTACCGCAATTTTCAGACGGACGATAACGGTACGTGGAAACGCAAAGAAAACGGTGAAATTGATTTTTCACGGTTGGATTGGATCGTGGAGCAATGTGAAAAAAGGGGAATGTACGTCATTCTCGATATGCACGGCGTGCCCGGACATCAGAGCATTGCACATCACTGCTGCCGCGTGAATCATTGCCGCCTTTATGATGAAACCGACGAGGGCGAACGCTTCCGCACACTTGCGTGTGAACTGTGGAGTGAGATCGCCCGCCGATATGCAGGAAACGGCACGGTTGCGGCGTATGATCTGATGAATGAGCCGATGTGCGATTACGAGGGCGAGGATAAAATAAACGGCAAGTATCACGACGTGTATTCTCTGCTTTACCGGGCGATCAGAGCAAACGATCCCGATCATATCATAACCCTTGAAGCCATCTGGACACCCGACGATCTTCCGCATCCGCTCGAACGCGGTTGGAAAAACGTGATGTATCAGTATCACCTTTACGATGATTCAAACGAGAGCTACAAACAGGTTACTTTGCACCATGCAAGCCGCAATTTCAACGTGCCCGTTTTGGTCGGGGAGTTTTCTCCCTGCCGCGGCACCGCAACGTGGGAATACATATTAAATCTTTTCAATGAATGCGGCTACCATTGGCAGACGTGGACGTACAAAGGTCACTGTCCCGAAGGACACACCAGCCAATGGTTTATGTTCGGCTCGGACGATGCGGACAACGTGGTTGATATTATCAACGATTCCTATGAGGAGATCGAACGCAAGTGGGGCAACAGCAGAACCGAACTTTGCTGTAAACCGATGAACGATCACGCATTGCTCTCGGAATATGCAAAAAAAGTGTGACAACAAAAAAGAGCAGGAGCAGTTCCCCGCCGCTCCCGTTATGAATCTCCGATATCGAATACCGCCGCCATACAGATTCTGCATGGCGGCGGTATTATAAAAGAGGAGAGGAGAAAAGAAGTGGTCAGTTAAAAAGGAGAGTATGAAAAAGTTCGGTTTATTCGATCGCGATGGTCTGCACGGCGGGTGCGGCAGGCTGTTTCTTGGGCAGGGTGAGACGCAGGATGCCGTTTTCGTATTTTGCACTGATGTTCTGTGTTTCAACGGCACTCACTTCAAAGGTACGCGAGCATTTGCCCGTTCTGCGTTCACTGCGAAGCACGCGGTTTTCATTGTCGGTATCGGTATCGGTCTGCTTGTGTTCGGCGGATACGGTCAGGTAATCGTCCTCTACGGACAGGCTGATTTCTTCTTTTGCAAAGCCGGGCAGTTCAACGTCGAGAAGATACGCTTCATCGGTTTCGGTGACGTCCGTTCTCATGGCTGCACTGCGGTTGTACTCTGCAACGGAATTGCCGAAAAAGGCACGGTCGAATTCTTCAAAAAGACGGAACGGATTGACGTAAACGTTTCTGCGGACAAAAGGATAAAGTGTTGACATAAGGTTTTACCTCCGAAAAAAGAATTTGTTTGAATTTGTGGTTAAGGATCTGCACTTGCAAAACGGAGCAAAGTGCGTTATGATTGTTTTTGCATGGGAATCAACTCCTGTTGTATTGAAAGGCGATTGCGATCGGTTTGTGTGAATCGACAAAATATGATAATGAAATTGATTTTTCGCTTGTTATCTCTGTGTGATCGTCTTTTCCCTTTCTGCAATTGTATAATACCCCATTATTGTTACGTCCGTGTGTTCTTTTTGTTGCAAAACTGTAAATATTAGCACTCTCAATGTAAGAGTGCTAATAAAATGAAATTCTTGCAAATCAATTTCTGTTATGATACAATGTTTTATATAAATTCTATCTATCTATACTTGCCGTTGCGGCATCCACGGGAGGTCAGAATATGAAATACGCCCTGATCGGTTGCGGCCGCGTTTCTCCGCACCACCTCAAAGCCGCAAAAGCCAACGGATTTGAGATCGTTGCTTTTTGCGATACCGATTTTGCACATATTGACGATATGCTTGAACGTGCCCGGGCGGTTGAATCGTTCGGCAATCTGCCGCGTTATGCGGATTGGTGCGAACTGCTCGACAACGAAAAACCCGACCTCGTGAGCATTGCCCTGCCCAGCGGTCTGCACGCACAAGCCGCACTCGATTGCATCCGACACGGCGTGCATACACTCATTGAAAAACCGATGGCAATGTCCCTGCAGGATGCAGACGCGATCATTGCCGCCGCAGAAGAATACAAGGTCACGGTGGGTGTCTGCCATCAGAACCGATTCAATATTGCCGTGCAGGAAATGCGTAAAGCCATTGATGCAGGCTGGCTCGGTCAGCTTTCACACGGTGCGGTCACGGTGCGTTGGAGCCGCGGCAAGGAGTATTACGACCAGGCGGACTGGCGTGGTAAATGGGAATCCGACGGCGGTACGCTGATGAATCAGTGCATTCACGGTATTGATCTGTTGCGTTGGATGCTCGGGGATGAACTCGTTGAGGTGTTCGGCTTCACCGAACGCAGACAGCATCCGTATATAGAAGCCGAAGACGTGGGCGTTGCTGTGCTTAAATTTGCAAACGGTGCCGTTGCCACGGTGGAAGGTACGGTCAACTGTACCGACATTGATCTCGAAGAACATCTTTCCGTGTTCGGCTCCGAGGGGATGATAAAACTCGGCGGTACGTCCGCCAACACGGTCGACGTGTGGCAGATGGCACACGCCGAAAGCGATCTCAGCGGTCTGATCGAACACACCGCCAACGTGTACGGCAACGGACACACGAGTCTGTTCAAGGACTTTGCCGAAGCCGTACAGCAGGGCAGAAAACCCTACGTGGATGCCGTTGCAGGCAGAAACGCTCTGGAGACCGTGCTTGCCATCTATAAATCCGCCGCCGAAGGCAAAGCCGTCCGTCTCCCCCTGCATGAATGTGCAAGTGCGGATTTCAAAGGAAGATTTTGACTTTTCACACAAAAGCAAATATTACAATTTGGTTAAAATGACAAGGATCGGCTTGCATTTTGATATGAGATATGCTATCATATAATTGAAAAATGCAAACTGTACTATTGTGAGGTTATATATATGAAGAATTTTCTTGCCATTATCGGCTGTTTTACGCTGGCTGTTATCATGATCGTTGTGTTCGCATCCTGCTCCAACCGCAATCAGGTGTCCGTGGATGATCCCGATACCACCCTTGTGCAGGAACAAAACGGTGACGATGCTGCCACCAAGGAAAATGCTGACGTCGATTCCGATAAGGACGATACCACCAAAGCAGATGAAACCGATGACGCAAGTGCAGACGACGTGAGCGAAGAAGCAACCAAGAGCACGGGCTCCTCTTTCCTGGATACCGTTCTCGGCGGCGTGGAAGACGTAGTCGGTGAAGCCCTCGGCGGTGCCGCAAACGTGGTCGAAGAAGCCCTTTCGGGTGCAGCCAACAAGGTCAACAACAAACTCAACGACTAAAAATAATTGAATTGAATAAGCAACAGAGAAGCAGCAGGTTGTGTCGAACAGCCTGCTGCTTTAATAAATTATGATTTAGCGGAGAGTTTGCTATCGTTGGGCTTCGCCCAATAGAGAACCCCCGGCGAGGGTTCTCTACGAAAAACAG